>JBIKKO010000078.1:0-14367 GCA_044360315.1 Oligoflexales bacterium | reverse complement strand
AGATTTATCACGCATCCGAACCGGTCACGCTGCGGAAAACATAGCCAGGCTGCGAAGGCTCACCATCAACATGCTTAAGCAACACGAGCCTCGTAAGAAGAAGACCAGTATTCAGAAAAAGCGAATGTCATGCATTTTATCCAATGATTATCTGATGAAAGTCTTGAAGGGGGCAGATTAAGATGCTTTTCCCCTGTCCTCTCACTTCACGGAAAATGCCGACGACCCACAAAACGCTACGACACGCATATCCACCCCACCGTGAGAAAAATGCTGTGTTTTTATCTCAAGAGACCGCAACCCTCGCACGATGACGCCCCAGGTCTCCTCATCGGGGCAGAGAACATAACCGCAGACTGGTCGAGTTCTTGCAAACTCAGAAAGTATCTTAGAGAGCCTTTCATAGATCACTAACGAGCCAGATGCTTTAGCCAACCTCTGCCCAAACGGTGGATTAAGGGGTAAAAACACGGTCCGTCGAGGATCAACACCCGCAAACAGAGCTTGTGGGTTTGACAGGAAATCATTAGCCATCACGACAACTGGAATATCGCGCCTAACTAATTGACAAAAATTATCAAACTGCGCGGGAAGATTTTTGACAGCCGTATCATTGATATCTCCCAACACCACAGCTGGGGCGCTTTCAGCAGCCGACACTTGAAGACCCAGGCGGTGCCTGATGGAGGCCATGGTCGCCGTCGGGTGAAACTCAAAGCTCTCACAGGCAAACGATGACCGGATCACTCCAGGCGCGATGTTCATGATCTGAATCAGGGCCTCGATTGCAGTTGTGCCCGATCCCGCAAAGGGGTTAACAATCACCCACTCATGCGCAGCCGACCTATTCTCAAACTGTGAGATCGCCCAACGAAAACAGGCCGCTGCGTGGTGCTCCGGCAACGGCGCAACAGCAGGTAGACCTGGAACTTTATAGCCGCGCTTATAAACAGGCTCCCCCCCCAAACTGACCAGAAGGCGCTGCCTGTTCTTTGTAGACTCAAGGTGAATAGTTTGCCGCAACCCCGGGCCTTGCCCGTCAACGCCCTCTAACATGGCCTCGGGCCCGAGAGGAATAAGCCCCCTGGCCAGCTCTTTGATCTCGCGTTCGTTGCCCAAAATCGGGTGTGACACGGAAGCCGTAAACTTAATATATACCCGCTCGGGACTTTGCCAAAGCTTAGCGACTCCGCTGCGCTCAAAAAAAACGGGCCAATCCCCCCTTCGACTGATCCGCCCACTGTGCAATACCCAATCAACGTCATGGGCTGTGGTCACCCGGGAAAGAATTTCAAGACCTTGCCTGTAGTCGCATTCGGACACAACCACCTGGCCGTCCTCGGGCACAACGAGCGGGGAAAACTTATAACGCTGAACCGGTGACTGCAAAATATTCTGCACCTCTGTCAGAGTGACCGCCGACCATCCGGGCGCAGGGCGAACCAAAAATCTCTGCGGTTTTGCCAGGTGCTGAATCATGACAAACTCCCTGCCAAACCCGACTGCACATCAAAACGGCAAAAATTAGACTTATTGACAGGACGCGGGGGAAACAAAATCAATGGGAGACTCATTTTTTACTCAAACTTCAAGCGTCTTAGTTGCTTTTTATGACAAGAAAGGTAGTCTTCTACTCCTGATTTTCATTGTAACACGATCTGTCGTCAAATTCTCAGGAGTTTTAGCCCATGGTACAACAAACATTCTCCATCATTAAACCCGATGCCGTTGAACGAAACCTGCTCGGTAAAGTCATCACCCGCTTTGAAGAAGAAGGATTAAAGATTGTCGCTATGGAGATGCGACACCTTGCCCGTCATGAGGCCGAAGGATTCTATGCAGAGCACAAGGCGCGCCCATTTTTTGGCGAACTATGTGATTTTATGACCCGCAGCCCCGTTGTCCTCATGGTATTGGAAGGCGATGACGCTGTGGCTAAAAATCGTAAAATCATGGGCGCAACCAACCCCGCTAACGCTGAGCCAGGCACAATCCGTAAGTTGTTTGCAAAATCTGTCGGCGAAAACAGCGTGCACGGGTCTGATAGTCCTGAGAGCGCTCAACGAGAGATTCATTACTTCTTCCGCGGTATCAGTGTTTACGGCAAACATCGCCCCTAATGGCTGTTGTTTTTATGTTTCTTAAGACTCTATAACGATGGGGCGGACCATGATGGACCGTCCTATTGTTGCGACTTCGGGCATTATTGCACCCCTCAGGAATCGTTCATAAGGATAGACAATGGAAAACATGGTCGACATTTTAAAAACTTTAGCCAGCGAGCTAAAACTGCAACCCCATCAAGTCAACAACACGATTAAGCTTTTGGTTGATGAAGAGTGCACGATCCCCTTTATTGCTCGCTACCGCAAGGAAATGACAGGATCAATGGACGAAGTCCAGATTCGAGACTTACGAGACCGCTACAACTACCTTGTTGAACTGGAAACCAATAAAGAGAAGTATTTAAAAGTCGTTGAAGAGTTTTGTCAGAAGAACCCCGCTTACAATGGCAAATACCCTGAAATCAAGAAAAAGTTTTTAGCCTGCAAGACCAAACAGGAGTTGGAAGACTTATATCTTCCGTTTAAGCCGAAACGAAGAACTAAAGCTCAAATTGCCAAAGAAAAAGGTCTTGAACCACTGCTTGAAGCAATCCTTACACAACGCTCAACCCTTGTGGATCTAGCTTCATTAGCCAAAGGCTTTATTACACCGGCTGACTCAACCCTAGACACGAGTCTTAAAGTTTTATCGTCTGATGCAGCACTTCAAGGGGCTGCCGATATTTTGGCTGAACGCCTCAGTGAAACGGCTGAGTTTCGGGCCATGGTGCGCAACACCTCTGCTGACACAGGGGTCGTCGTATCGAAAAAGATTGAAGGTAGTGACGCCGCACTAGCGCCTAAGTCTGAAGAAGAAGCGCTAGATGCAAAATTAGCTGGCAAAGGAAAAAAAGGCGAAGCTCATAAGTATGAAAACTACTTTGACTTCCGCGAATCAATTAAAACCATTCCGAGTCATCGCACCATGGCGATCCGACGAGGGGAGGCTGAAAAAATCCTACGGGTCTCAATTGAAGTTGACACTGGAAAAATCCTGGAAGATCTTACAAAAGCTGTCATTGGAACTGCCGCCACCACAGGGCCTGTGCGGGGATGGATGACCCAAGTTACCGAAGAGTGCTACAGAAGACTGATGGCCCCATCTATTGAAACTGAACTTAGGCTCGAGTTAAAGAACCGAGCTGAGGCGGATTCAATTCGAGTCTTCACTAAAAATCTTGAAAACTTACTTCTTCTGCCACCTATCCCGCAGAAAATTGTTATGGGCGTAGACCCTGGAATTAGAACCGGATCAAAGATCTCGGTGGTCAGCGAAACAGGCGCAGTATTGTTTCATACAACCGTGTATCCAGACTTCAAACCGGACAAAACATTAGACACCCCCAAAACCAAGCAAACAAAAGACATAATTGCCAACACCATTAGAACACACAAAGTGCAGTATATTGCCATCGGCAATGGCACAGCGTCCCGAGAGATTGATCGCATCATCCGTGAAGTCCTAAAAGACGGCCAATTTACGAACGTCAAACGATTGATCGTGAACGAATCTGGCGCGTCAGTCTATTCCGCAGATGAAATCGCAAGAGAAGAGTTTCCAGATCTTGACGCAACGATCCGCTCCGCAATCTCGATCGCGCGGCGCCTCCAGGACCCCCTCGCTGAGCTTGTCAAAATCGATCCGCGCTCTATTGGAGTTGGCCAGTACCAGCATGATGTCAACGTCACAAAACTAAAACTCTCCTTGGAGGAGGTTGTTGAGTCGTGCGTTAACAAGGTCGGCGTCAACCTTAACACAGCATCCTACAAGCTTCTCGGTTACGTTTCTGGAATTGGCCCATCCCTTGCCAAAGCGATTGTGAGTTTCCGCGACAAATCTGGAACGTTTAAGTCGCGTTCTGATGTGATGAAGGTCCCTGGTTTTGGACCGAAAGCCTTCGAGCAGGCTGCAGGATTTTTACGTGTGCCCGAATCTGGCAACCCTCTCGACAACTCGGCTGTTCACCCGGAGCGTTATGCCATCGTCGAACAGATTGCTAAAGACTTGGGATCAAACATCTCTGACCTGGTTGGCAAACGTACGGCCGTGGATGCGATACCAATCGAAAAATACGTAAACGAGTCTGTCGGTCTGCCCACCCTTCGCGACATTGCAGCCGAGTTGATAAAGCCGGGACGCGATCCTCGTGAAGAAGGTATTCGACTGACCTACTCTGACGATGTATCGGAAATTGAAGATCTGCGCCCGGGCATGGTGCTCCAGGGAACCGTTACCAACGTCACCAACTTTGGGGCCTTTGTTGACATCGGTGTTCACCAAGATGGATTAATCCATATTTCGGAGCTCTCAGACCAATTTGTCACAGATCCAGCGACCGTTGTTTCCGTAGGTGATGTATTGACCGTGCGCGTATTAGATGCGGATAAGATCAAGCGTCGCATCAGCCTTTCTGCGAAGTCGCAATCCAAGTCTGGATCTCCGGCATCATCGACAACAGCCCCAAGACCAGCTCACGCAACGCAAGCCGCGGCCTCGAGGCCCGCAAGTAAATCTTCACCGAAGCCACCTGAAAAGAGCCACAGCCTGGACGATCTGTTATCTAAGTTTGGTCGGCAGTAGAAAAAAAGCCCCTCACATGAGGGGCTTTTTTCCGTCTATTCCATATTAACTAGCATTATGAAGCCAATTGAACACTTCAGAACAAGCAATCTGATCAATTGCTCTTCACACACACGTATCCCACGTCCGAAGTAGTCTTTCTCAGCTTTATGCCTCGACCTGCTGTGTCCATTACAGACATTGCCATCGCGTATTCGCCCCGGCGACTATCTGTCTGTGCAGACCAAAATCCAGATGAAGCGTCTAGGCTCAGCCCAGGCAAGCGATAGAGTTCCTTGCGAACAATTTGATAAAGTTCGCTAAACTCAGGCAATCGCCAACCTCCGACACCGTTGTGGTTCAAACCAGCGCATCCGCTCTGGGAAGCGCCTTGGGCTGTGTACCAATCTGCTTGACCGATCAAGCGTGTGACCATCAGTCCATTTGGCGCTTCATAGGTACAACGCTCTGGCGACTCTGCGCAGGTTGACTTCTGATTAGCATCATCAGTTGTCACATCAACCCAATAATCAACTAATGCTTGTTGTACGCACACGACCGAACCCTTAGCCTCAGGATCCTTCGGTATAACGTCTCCTGAAAAATTTACAACGCCACGCCCCGCATCCGCGACTTCGCCTCCACCAAACCAGTCACTGACCCAAAACGATTTTTTAACATCTGCTGCAGACCAATTTAATCCCTCAATGACAACTGTGTAACGAAAATCATTGAATGTTGGTAAACGCCAACCTGTTGTGCCGTTGTACGTAAGACCACGACAAAACTGACCAGCCTCTGCCAATGTCATTTTCTCGGGCGCGGGCTTAGTGAACACCAAGCCACTTCGATTAAACTTATTGGCGCAACGATCAGGATCAGCTTGGCAGCTTGAAGCTTGGCCATTCTCATCAGTCGTAACATCCGTCCAGAAAGTTTGAGCCATTGCCATCGAGGGCATCATCACAAGACTGAAAACAAAAACCTTGATCATAAAATCACCTCTGAAGTTTATAACGAAAGCTCCGCAGAGCACATTTCAGGCTGCCCATCAGCCTCAATTGATTCTCGGAACGCGACCGTCGATTAACACGGGGCCGGCCGTCTGTAAACACCTCAGTTTAATATTCTTATCAGATTTCTTTATGGCATCCTGAAGTGCGGCGGAGCAAAGGCTCTGGCCACCAGCGTCTTGGCCAGCCCCCACCCCCACGATATAGACGCTGCATTTTACATGACCCTGCATCCGCTACGCGGTCTATCTTCGCAGGAATTCGCATATCAAAAGACTCACTCAATGCTCCAAAGCAGCAATGTATACTGATACTTAGAGCAACCCACGGCTTCCGTCCTCATCCTATTAGCCCACCCCTCCACGAATCAAGACGAGGCTTGGAAAAAAATCTTTTTGTAATTAAGATCCGACACCGTTTTGCTGCTGCATACAGGTGAAACACATGGTATGGCAATCACAAGGATCGTTACACGAGTTAACCTCAGCAGGAGATGTTCCGGCATGCAGAAGACCACCGCAAATCCAAAGAAACCCGTTGTTATTGGTGTTATTGGGGGTAGCGGCGTTTACAAAATTGATGGCGTGACTTACACCAACGAACACCAGCTAAGCACGCCTTTCGGCGAACCCTCTGACGCCGTACTTGAAGCAAGGATTGCGGAGCGGACGGTCTATTTTCTGCCGCGTCACGGTAGAGGGCACCGCTACACTCCGACGGAAGTCAATTATCGAGCGAACATTCATGCTTTGAAACAACTTGGCGTCACTCATCTTCTTGCCGTAAGTGCCGTGGGTATTATGCGGGAGTCCATCAAGCCGGGAGATATGGTTGTACCAGATCAGCTTTTTGATCGAACACGCGGACTCCGGGCACAAACGTTCTTCGGAGACGGCATCGTCGGCCATGTGATGTTTGCTGATCCTTTTTGCTCCGAGATGCGCGAGATTATATTAAGATCTGCAAATCTCGAGAGGGCCACAGTCCACGATGGTGGCACCTACGTATGCATGGAGGGTCCTGCGTTTTCGACTCGCGCTGAAAGCGAGTTCTACCGGAAAACGTTGGCGCCTTCTGTGATAGGCATGACAGCCATTCCTGAGGCGAAACTTGCACGCGAAGCTGAAATGAGTTACGGCATGCTCGCGTTGGCAACCGACTACGACTGTTGGCACGAAACCGAGGACGATGTCTCTGTGGAGGCCGTGATCGCAGTTGTGAAAGCCAATGCAGCCCTCGCCAATAACATTATAAAACGCGTGGTGGAGCAGGCTCCTTGGGAGTCAAACACTGACAGCCTTTACGCAGCAAGGCACGCGATCATGACCGATCGCACCAAAATCCCAGAAAACACCCGCTTAAAGGTTCGAACCCTCTGGGGACAGTATTTAAATGATTAAGCTGCCGTCCTCCTCCCGGAGCCGTCTTATCACTGTGATTGCCTTAGCTTCCATGGGCTGGGCGTGGTATCGCTACGTATTGACGTCCCAGCTCAATGCAGACCTCACACTGGAAGAGTCTGCCTACCTATCAGCACGAGATCACTCACTACAAACTAAGAAACCTTCGCCCTCCTCGCCAGATCAACAGACCCAAAACGACGGTGCTGTTGGCCCGCAAAGACTCGCGACATTACTTGACGACGCACGATCCATGATTGATCGCGGTCAAGTGCGAGAAGGCGCGGAAATCCTCGAAGGTCTGGTTCATAAAGAACCATTGAACACCCAAGCCATGATGGAACTAGCAATGGTTTACACCCTTGACTACAAGGTTCCATTAAAGGCTAGACAACTCCTTGAAAGAGTCGTCGAGATCAATCCAAACCACCGCGCAGCACTCAGTGAACTAGAAATCTTATACGCAGAACTCGGAGCCCAATCTGAGGGGCTTACCTGGCTACAGCTCAAATCAGAACAGCATCCCGATGCTCTCGAACTTCAGTTCGCCTATGGCCGCATGCTTGCGTCCCGTGATCCCGAGGCTGCTATTCCTTGGCTTGTCAAAGCAACACAGATCCCTGACGAACAAGAGCACGCCTATAACGAGCTTGCCACAGCTGCCCTACGCTCCGGCAAAGTCGGTATGGCGATCGAAGCCTGGACGCAGGCACTCCTATTAGCGGAGGATGATCTAGAGAAAGCAAAAGCCGCCGGCGACCAAGCTATTGACATCCTGGAGGACCGCATCGCTGTGACAAAATCTATGATCCACGAAGCTAAAAAACAAATGCATAATTGATAGAATCTATACTGCTGTAAAAACGCAGCCACCTCATAACAACCCTGCCCCCCTCCTCCTCGTTGCAACTATATTAATGAACAAATTGAGCTTGTCACAATCCCACTTGTCACTGACCCTATCTGCTTCAGGCGACCATATATCGTCGCGAACCCTGTCAATCATCAGCCACAATTTACGCAGCGTTCAAAGAGGACAATATAAATTCATAAATTTGCACCTTCTGAACAAACTATGAATGCAAACACAAATGATGTATCCGACCTCCAAGCTTCGTCTGCCCGATTTTAGGATTGGGCAACCGCCTGCCATAAGGTTACGTCAGCAGTTGAGCCTGGATTGACAAACAGGATACCTTAGCAGTGCCCACTCTTCGACAGTTCGAACCACCAGGAACGTCTATCGGGCTGCAGAACCACTTCGTTGGTAATTTATTCCATCCACGAATAAAACCAGTATTTGCAGTCTATCGGCCTATCCCAACCATCGTGGCTTCGTCCCCTAATAACCGTAGAGATTCGGAGATCAGATCCTTACCCACCTCCACTCAATACAGCGCATTGATTTGAGACCATTGCCATTGTGCGCGACAAAAGCCCAACCAACTGAGCGCCATCTCTGCGTGGATTAAGGATCTTGAATCCGGCATGCCACAAAAACTAAAAACGTACTTAAATGATAATTGCTGGATTGATAGCAGATCCTAAAATCTGGGCAAGACTATCATGCCAAGACAAACTCCATAAATAGACCGTGTGAACAATTTTGAATAGATTCCTTGACCCATATATATAAATTACTTGAAGCTTATAAAGCCCATCCATTACCCAGTACGCCCCTCTTTTCTAAACTTATTGGGTCCACTTCCCAGGTGGTTATATTAGATATTTCTTCGAGCGTACCATTGGTGTTTAACCATTCTACCAAGTACTTCGACTTCGAGAGGATTGAATTACTTTTTTCAATTTCATAATCTTCAAAGCCTGTATCTTCCCAGTCAAATCCAATCCTGTCTGCACCGCATTTTGCAACACCGTGCAATGATATTGCATCTGACCCCTGATCTCCTCCGTATGGTCCAAGACTGGCAAAAACTAGGCCACTTGATTTTTTCTGAAAGAGAGTCAACTCGAGATCGAGCGAGCGCCGCTGTGTTCGCAGGAAGTTTTCTGGACCCATCAAACCAACTCCTGCAGATACGACATCGAAGCGTGAATTGATAAATACACGCAACTTTATCTGGGATCCTTCCACTCCAAGTACTTTATCAAAATTTATTGTCCGCACACCCGCTGCACTTTCACGGCCAAAAAACCTCTGCTGATTACTGAACTCACTAACTAGAGTCTTGTCAACAAGTACGTCTGTGATTGATTGTTTGCAATTTAAAAGCTCTGTTGTAAGAAGGCTAGCTGATAACTCTGCAACTCCAAGTTGCGCGTGATACTGCTTGGTTGAGACCGTAGTCAAATCCTTGGAAAATAGAAAGCTGACAAATTTACGCAATTTCTGCGTCGTGACCACCCCCCTCTGACGCGCATCGCGAACGGCAAGCTCATGGATTATCAGTCCCGCACGATGGAGTTGGCTTGTTTGACTCCAGATCAATCGATCGATAAAGTATCTAGGATCCCCCTCCTTGACCGGCGCGACCTGAATTGCCACTTGAACCAACTCGCAGCCTGTTGGCAGCTCTGATATCAGCCCTGCATCCATCGTTCTCGAAAGTTGCTGCGACGGAAACGATGCCTCTCGATAAAATTTTTCTAACCAATACCGATAGCGAGCTGCCCTCGTTCTATCCACCTTGCTGAGCCGGTAGACGACTTCTCGTGCAATCTCAATATCGCTGCCAGATTTCAGCTTCAAGGCATCATCGACACCCTTGGATCCAGCACCTTGATCAAAAAAATCTAACAATTCATAGCTGAAAGCACCGGGGTCAGCGCTCGAAGATACCTCACATTTGACGAAGATTCCCCCATTACCGACGACATTGCCGGCAAACAAGCCATTGTGGCACAGCGGAAAAAACATCAAAAAAAACTTAATTAATTGTTCGATTCTCATAAGTAGGCCTTTCCAAAGAATAATCAAAAAACCCGATGGCGCACACGTCATCCTTAGGTGCGGAACTTGATTCCAGTTCCACTTCTATTTTTTTTATGAACTCGTTTAGCTTTTTTTCAATTTTCTTTCGCTCTTCTCTGTTGCAAGCTGTGACCACAGAACAAATAGTTCTTTTTTCTAGCGAGTCATTTAAGCTATCAATGGCTCTTGCAAGAATAGCCGCATGATAGTTTTGAACAGCCCGATTAGGGGCTTTGGGGAAGGTATATGTGGCCTCGACGGTCGCGACAAAACGATTGTCAACAGACTGTACGAGTCCCACTTTTATCAGCCGCTCTAGAGCTGTTTGAGCCTTGTTAAACTCAATCCCTAAAAAGTTGGATATCATCTCGAGGTTGCCATTTAGCATTGGTAATTTTAGTGATTCGAGCACTGCAAAGTGGATGGGGTCTTGAATTACGGCGAACGCCTCTAAATCCATTTGCGATTTTTCATCACGCATCATCACACTGATCTGTTGCTTTAAAACCTTGCGCGCACTTACTGAGCGTGTCGAGGCATATTCGGCTGATAGCATGAACAATTCCTTCGACGATCCAGGCAGAAAAATAGCCGTAGAAATACTTTCCGCAAGCCGCTTTGAAATGCTTTGTTTACCTGCAAGAATATTGCTCAAACTCGCGGGCGAAATCTCCAAGTCCCTAGCAAAGGCCCGCAGGGAATAGCCGGGACTTCTTCCAATTCGCGCAGAAAGTTCGTGATCAAGACACTTTTTACAAAACTCACGAGCTTCTTTGATGGTGAAGCCTCTCACATTTTTTTGTTCGTTTAGTATTTTTTGTTGCTGCATAGGGACCACAATAATGCGCTGGCATCATATAGATACCAGCGCTTTTTTTTTTATTTTTTCAGTCAAGAGGAAGCGCGAATTCATAAGTCCAAAAGATTGAGTATTCAGATGTTATCCGCACCTCTAGCAGGTCCTCATCGTACCCAATACCAACACGCCCCTCTCCTATCCTAACATGCTCCGGACGGAACTTTGTCAACCTAGGCCAATGTTCAGCTCCCACTCTTCTGGAACTTATGGTTGTCACCTCAGAGTTCGTCTTACCAAGCTCACGAAGATCATTAAACGTATAAGCTTTGTTCAAAATATTCCCCGAAAAGGCTCGGCAAACAAACTCCAAGTCTGACTTCCACAGCTCACCAATGATTGGTGCATCGGCAAATGGTATCGATGCCGGAACCAATATGGTCACTCCACCTTGTGCCAGTCTTGATTCAAGATTACATAATCTCATAATTTCACTGAACTTTATTCGAGGTCTACCGGTGACGTTACTAAGTATCGGGTAACCTCTCTCCAAAGGTTGACCGTCCCCATCATATGAAATTCCACTTACGTCGTCACCATATTGGTAAACGCGATCAGCTGCATCTAATATAGATTCCTTCACCTCTGGTAGTACCGCGTCTAACAGAATAATTGCATGAGGGGAGGACTCTAGCAAAGCATCGTCCGTCAACTCTATTCCATTGACCGCCTTCATTCCATTACTGCTTCGAGTTAAATCTACCGGATTACCGCTCGAAGACCTCAAACGCAAAGTCTGTCCGATACTAAAATCTGATTCCTCCAAAATGGTATCGGTTAAAATGTGCGATCTTAATAAAAGAGCGATTTGATCTAGATTGTCTCTCGTTACACGAACATTCTCAAGAAGCTCGTTCTTGGGTACAAAGACGGTGTGACAATTGGACCATTCGCTATAACCGGCCCTGGCTGCTGGTAACTGGTAATCGCTTAGTGAGACCTCCTTCATGAGACGTACAAACTCTCGGGCTTCTGGCCGAGCCTCTAATACTTTGAGAAGGTAAGTATCTTCATCTTTAGTTCTGTAGCACTCAGTCATGTACGCCGGATTTTGGGTAAACCCCGGCCTAGGAAACCTTTGTTTAACAGCCATGGCAGAGGAACTGATTGCCATGAAAGCACTTCCTAACAGAAGCGAACTCGCTAAATTCAACTTTTTAAAACCAAAGAACATCATAAAAAACTCCTATATTTTTGCATTTTGATTTGATTCGTCGCTCGACGGGGGTGCTTATATCCATTCCACCCCTGCAGGTCAACACCATTCCTAAACAACCTGTTTACTGAGCTACTTATTCGCCGAACAACGTTGGAATTCTCGATTTTCTTGGGGTTTTGTTGATTTTGGTTCCCGGCTCAATTCTAAAGTCTGGTAACGCCTAGCGATCAGTCTAAAGCAGATATTGCCAGCTTTGCTTCGAGGTAAGCCGCAGTATTTACCGCCATAAGTGTGGTAGCAATAGACATTTTTCACTTTTGGCAAAAAAAGTTGGTTGACGATTTTTATGCCCATGTCCGACATGTAGACACGTCAAGTTCAGTGCCACTGACCGCGCGGAAGTTGGTACACACCAATTCGCAGTACGTTGGCCGCTTGGTTGCCCCGCATCGCGGCATAATTTTGCTAGATCATAATCACTCGGGCGCGCTGCGCGGGCCGTATAAAATACAGCGGTCAAAAAAACCACGATTTGTGCAGACACCAAGTCCGTAGTTCAGCTGGTGTAGGCAACGCTTTTACATTAGCAAAATTCTTGGCGATAAGTGTCAACTTCAAAATTGCACTTACGCATCCAATGAGCTGATCAGGGCAGATATCGTTGATAGCTCCGGGTTGAACTCTTGGTCCTGATCAATAAGATCGTATAGTGTCCGCCGACCAATCCCGGCCTTTCTAGCCAACTTCATTTTGTTAACTGTCATGAGATGAGCGGCTAGAACCTCACGAAATGAGCTTAAGTCGTTTATCCTAATACACTCTAGAAGAGTTTCTATTACCCTCTGGGGGTCTTGTAGCTCCTTACTTTTGAACGGAACGTGAACCTTCAAGGATTTCGTTCCGGATCTTGACGGCTTTCTTAACGTCTTTGGCGTGGGCATTTTTGTTTCCTCCGTTCAATGCGACCACAATCGCATTGCTCGACATGACCGTGTAAAATCTTGTACCGTTCTTCCACCTCAATTCGATCAAACCTTCAAACCGTTTATGATCACCAAAGTGACCAACGCTTAGCAAATCCAAACGAGCCGTAATTAGCGTCTGAATTTTCGGCTGCTGCTTTGACTGCCAATGCTCAAATTCGCTGGTTTTGATCAACCGGGTCGGCGCTAATCCGGGACCTCACCACTGTATCAATAAAACAATTAAGCAGCAGTCGCAAAAACTGCAGAGCTGTTTTCTAGGCCTTGGTATTCGATTTGCGCGTCGACTTTGGAACAGGAAAATGCAGACACCTCGACGCAGCGTGAGTACATTAATGGCCAATCGCATGTCATTGCCAGCTGCGTAGCAGCGTCGGCAATCTTTAAAGCAACACACAATGACCAATCCCACGTCATTGCCAGCTGCATAGAACGTCGCGCGGGCAATAACGTGGGATTTGCCAATTGCTCAATCCATCCTTCGACGCGGTCGCCCAACTTATCTCATTGTGATTGGTAGTGTGGTCAAAGCGTGTAATCTGAAAGCCCAGCTCCTGAAGGATGGATTTGATCCTAACTGGGTCGGGACCCAGTTCTATCACGCCATGATGCGCATTAGTCTGTCGACCGATGCGAACGTAGCCCACGATCTCGTCGCGGACATCATGGGGGACCCATCGGGCCTTTAGATCTCCGCATCGAGCTTTAGCTTCGTATCTGTCGGCTGGTCGTTAAACTTATCAGCGACCAAAAGCTATCGCTTCATTGCGCAGCTCGTGAGCTGATACACCAGAAACTCAAGAACCGCGGCTGTAACGTCTGGTGGGACCACTCGATAGTAAGTAGCATCTACCGACGTTAGAATGGAAAAATCTAACTAAGCGTTCCACCCAAAATTTCGGAGTGATGCAAACCTATTTGAACGTGTGCCGATAGTATGCGTTCAGAGCGTCTACCCATTCGCTATATTCATTAAATCCATCTTGAAGTTCAACATCAGACAGATTCGAATATGCTTTTGCAAGTGCCTGCTTGTAGGGACCCATATTAAGAAAAAAACTTGCTTTGAGTTCTTCACGCACATCTCGCATTTCCATTGCTAACCTGAAGCCATCAGGACCAAGGTCTAGCGTCTTTGTGAGTAAGTCGTAAATGGTCAGTGTGCCCCACATCCCAAAATCTAGTCACCGTGTCATACCGGACTTTCGCCAATAGAGCGCCTTCCACCGCACAAGCCTTGAACCGCAAAGGTTTCAGGTCACCTCCTGCGATTACCTAACTTTTCCTTGTCGATCGAATAGGCAATACAGAATTTTTTCGCTGCCTTAGCTGCTTTGCGCTTGACTTTGTATCTCACAA
>JBIKKO010000230.1:0-4661 GCA_044360315.1 Oligoflexales bacterium | reverse complement strand
AACACCAAACATTGCTCCTGCATAGCGTCGCCTAAAATCAGTAACGGCCAAGGTAAAGCCAATCCTAAGATCGCCCCTAAAGTTTGCTAGCACCTTGATCGCCTCCTTCACATCAAGAATACGACACCATGAGTCTATATGAGGTGCTCTATATGTCAATCGCTACCGCAACTTACCATCGATTAGGCGCTGCAGCCGCTTAATTGAAGCCCGAAGCGCCCCCAGCTACCTGCATCTGGTTGCTGCTATCCGCCACCAATGATCGCGACCATTCCTATTGTGACGATCAATAGCATAAGATAGCCCCTAAGATTACAAAGTGACTCAATAGCATATAACAGATCAGTTTTTTCCGTGATAAATAGCGTCAAGCAAATAGAGAGTCTCTACAGCCAAGTCAGACGAAAGAGCCTTTTTGAAATTCGTCCACTTTTCTACTTAAATCTCTGCCGCTTTTAGCGATCATAGGATCATACTGCTTATTGCCAATACCCCACAAAGTCGAAGCCAATTCGGGCCGGTGACCAACTAAAAATGGTCGTGTTGTGACGACCTCTAGATTCGGCTGCCGCTCGATAAATTTATCTATTGTGTTGCTATCGCTCTCTGTATCGGACTGATCCCACGCAGCAAAAACATCAAAAACTTTTTTAGAGTAGATATTAAAAACCATACTCATCATACGGTCGACATGCACAAACATCATTGCATTAAAATCAAAAACTTTTTTTACCTTTATGTCTTTATGAATTACCGCCATAAGTCCATTGAATATGTGCCAACTCTCGACCCTCTCAGCAAGGTACTGGCGAACAAAACTAATTTTTTGATCCCAATCAGGAGGAAACTCCACATCATCCTCACAAACAGTGATCTGCTCAAAACCGAGATCCTTGGCGCGCATCATGAGAAACTTATAACTTAAGGCGCAACCCATCCATCCTTTTTGATGCCTTAAACCACTAAAATACTGAATATCTCCCCGCCCGAGTTTCAAAAAATCTCGTCTTCGAGATTGCACTTCGGGGAGACCAAGACAAACAAAGTCTGTCAAGTTTACATGACGGGCACAGCGAGCGTAAAAAGTCTTAAAATCAATCGCCTCTTCGGCGAGTAAAAAACGCAGGAAATAAAACTCCATCATATCAGGTGATTTCCGCAGAAGATCCTGAATCAACGACTTTTTTTGCGCGCGCGATTCGTTTTCTCTAAGCCAAAACCTTACTCTTTCAACCATTGCCTCGACGTCATCGACTGGAACGAAGTCGACCACGTCACTAAAATCCGGATAGTCGGTAATATCAGGGCTTGACTCTGAGACCACGAGTGCTCCTAAGGATAGGGCCTCAGCTATACGGGTCGTTTCCAGAAGCGCATTGTCGTAATAATGAATATTAACTATCAATTTAGCTTTGCGAATCTCGGAATAAAGAGCCTCACCAAACTGATTGTTGATAACTTTGACGTTGAAATGCTTTTTTAGAGCTTCGAGGAAACGCTTGCGACGTGGGTTGTTATCATCGCCATAAAACACCACGTCATGATCATTGCCCTCCGTCATCGCTGGCGCACAATCTTTCCCTTTGAGATCCGCCGTGATCGGTAAATAGTAAAACTTCTTCCAGTCAAATCCTTTTTGTTCAAAAAAGGCAAGATTTGTCATGGAGTAGTCAAAAACAGCACGCGCTGACTTTAGACGCTTATAATAACTTTTATCAAACCACCTAGGATTAACAGTTTGCTCCATCTGAAACGCATAATAATCTTTGGGCAAATCTGGGAACATCTGTGGACAAAGTACGATATGCGAAACTGGCTTGAAACCATCATTAGGCTTTTCAAGCAAAACTTCAGAGCGAATTCCCACCGAGCGGATCATTTTTGCAATCCGCTCTGCCACAAATAAGCAGTGACGTGTTGTCAAAATCGGTACATAACCGACGGCCCCAAGTCTTATTTGGGAATCCGGAGATAACAGCTCGACTTCCTTTTTTGATAAATAACCTTGAAAAACTAAGAAGACACTAGCAAGCCGCCGAACAACGGCATGAACGGGCCAAATACAAAACAGGGCGATCCTGGTTAGTAGTGGTAAATTATCGAAGCGCCCCATGATCTGCCCCGCTAGCTCTACACCTGACAAGTCCATCACAAGGTAAAATCACCCGCACACTTATGTCAAGGATATTATTGGAATAATAAAAATATTCTCTGGTCTTCTTCGCGAGTAAAATCAAGACTGCCTGTCGATACTAAACTTTAGGGTGATGGTTAGAGTTGCGCAAGAATCGGCGCTACGCATCCGCCCAGTAGTGGAGACTGATTCTTGAGTAGCCAAATTTACGGCCCACTGTGTACAAACGTTTAAATTCGTCAACCGGGCCGGCGCCAATCCGGGACCTCACACCTGCATCAACAACACAGTTACATAGGTCTGGGTAGTCGCACTCAGCCGACTTTTTGATCGAAGAGAATAGGCCGGTCGATTTATAGTCCTATTTATTGGGGCTAGCAGGGAATATCCATTGTTGCATACTCGGCACTAAGCTCCATCGTTGCAGCCTCAGCTTTTAATTTGAAAATTGGACAAATATTTGATACCCCTACTGACTTAGTGGTACACACAATCATTACTGGCTACAACTTGATAACCACTTGGATTTTCATGTTTTTTTTGACAAAATTAAAGAAGTTTAGCGCCGAACAAAAGCATCTTCCATGAAAAAGAAAATTTTAGTATTCATCCCATCCTATCGATGCGAAGCACAGATCCGTCGCGTGCTTGATCAATTTGATTCGAGTGTCCAGCAATCGATTGACACTGTAATGGTCGTTGATAATCAGTCACCCGACCAGACTTTGGAAGCAGCCATTAAGCGTGGGCAAGCCGTTCTAAAAGAGTGCAACTTCATCGCATGGCGTAACGAAGGCAACTATGGCTTAGGTGGCTCACACAAGGCAGCGTTCTGCTATGCAATCGAACAGGGCTTCGACTATCTAGTCGTATTGCATGGAGACGATCAAGCAAACATCCATGATCTGCTTCCACAGCTAGAAACAGGCGCCCATCTTCATGTTGACTGCCTCCTTGGCGCAAGGTTTATGCCCGGTAGCCAGCTTAAGGGTTACTCATGGCTCCGCACATACGGCAACCGCATTTACAACGCATTGTTCTCGCTGGTGACAGGCAAAGTCATTTATGATCTTGGCTCTGGTCTTAATTTATATCGCATCGAAACTTTCCGAAACTTCTATTTCAGGACCTTCCCTGACGACTTAACCTTCAACTATGTAATGCTATTAGCGAGCTATTACCATAAACAGAAAGTACGTTTCTTTCCTATTTCGTGGCGCGAAGAAGATCAACGCTCAAACGTAAAACTATTCCGTCAAGCATTCAAGGTACTTGGATTACTTGCAGGTTATGCTTTGAAGCGAGGTCGATTTATAAACAGGGATCTGCGTGCGCGTACTTTTGATGCTTACACTGGCCAGATTGTTTCTTACCAGGAGAAACAGATCAGATGAGCCACGCATGAGTAAAAGCTTACGCGTTTACCTGACACTACTGTCAGCCGTCGTCTTCGCGTGGCTTTGGTGTAGCGCCTCCGCCGTGGCAGAGATCGCTGAATCGAAATGGCTGGGTTTGCTTGGTATCAGTACTCTCTACATTTGTTCGCATGTCTTGCGCATGTTCCGATTGGTCCTGCTGACCCTAGACAAACGTAAGAGTGCATTTCCTCTTATCACCGCTCATGCCCTGACAGCCTTTCCTAGCAGCTTTCTGCCGCTGAAACTCGGTGAAGTATTGCGCTTGGCTGCGTTCTTCTGTGTATCTGAAACTCGCCAGAAAGCTATTGCTGTCTGGCTGGCTGAACGATTTGGCGACGTACTCGTCATTACCGCGTTTATTTTGGGTCTTTACCTGCTCGACATCAGAATACCGCCGGGCATGCGCGCTGTTTTCATTTTGTTCGTACTGGCAAGCGTAGTCGGCTTGGTCGGATTGTTCGCAGTAGCAAAGGTTTTTGTCTATCTCAACCGCCACTTGGTCCTTACAAGTCTGTCATCGCATGGTCTGCTGCTTTTACGCATAAGCCATATTTTGCGCAGCGTCGAAACGACTATTCACAGGTCTCTTGAGGGACGGGTATCAGGCTTCCTTCTCCTGTCCGTGTTGATCTGGTCCTTGGAGATACTCGCCCTATCGCTTTTTATCAGCCTGCTCTCTATCGGCGAACCCGATTTCGCTGAGCTTTTTGCTTCTGGACTGCTGGCCAGCGTTCCGAGTAGCAGTCAAAGCGCTTTTGGAATTTACCAGTCCATGGCTCTCGTTGCACTTACTATCGTGTTTATGCTGGCAGTCTGGCTCGCAGCGCGCTTAAAAATAACAAGGCTTTGACATGACAGATATTCATTCAAAACTACTTATCATTGTCGATGACCGCGAGTTCACCAGCGGAGAAGTCGGCCGTCTAGTTGGGGTCCGACGTTTTGGTGAGATCATCTTCAAACGCCGTCCTTTATCTGAGCATTTTCGCGACGCCTTGCCTGCTTGGGCCAAACAGCGTTTGATCCGCCTGAAAACCAGCTCCGACCTTCCAGATTTAAGGTCTATATTAGAAACCTCCTGCGAAGACACGGCAGCTTGTGTGATTGCA
>JBIKKO010000229.1:0-4692 GCA_044360315.1 Oligoflexales bacterium | reverse complement strand
CCGTCCGCGATAATCGGCTGTTGGTGCCGTATCAGTAAGATCCACATCGATTTGATACTTTGGGTTTGCAATCCAACGAGCGCGGTCTTGTGCGTCTTGTTCTGAGAGTAAGTCTTTAGGGCTTCGGGGAGTAAACCCAAGCGCGTTGGGTGCGAGTAGCATAAACATGAGGATGCTTAAACGTTTCAAATACATATCTTTTGGCTCCCATGAACTGTCTGCTGAGTTGTTTGGCGTAGTGTAGCTTGAAGACCAAGGTTGAGACACAAAAAATTTTTTGGATTCTAACGTGTGACGCCGGGAGCCTCAGACTGCTGAATCATGAACGAAGCAAATGGCGAGAGCCCCATCCGCCCAGACTGGGCGGCGTGGCTAAGGTGCGGGGGTCAGTGAGACCTGTCTTGTAGTGAGGATTACCAGGAAGGATCATCTTGATGCCGCTTTCTCACATGTCCTCTAAGTAATGAGACGTCCCTCTAAATCATTATGTCTCTTACACAGCGTCGATGCTTAAAAGCCGCGTTTGGCGAGGCTTTGAGATCGCGATCCAAGGTGCAACCGCAACTTCAAGAAAGGATTCGGCAATCGACCAAATTTCTTTAGGGGGGTGGTCAATTTTTATAATTAAATTCATTAATTTCAGATGGTTAAAACTACTTGGCGAATCCCTTTTGAGGGGGTATCGTTGCGGCATCCAAAAATCGACTTTTTGATTTGAGTTTTTGAGGGCCACGATGACGCAAAATCAACAACAATCCGGGCAGCAACGAATCTCCTCATGGATTTGGTGGTTGGCATGGCGGCAATTCAGCGCCAGACGGCATGGAACAGGGCTGTCATTCATGACCGTTGTCTCGGTGATGGGTGTGGCGATTGGTGTTGGTGCGATCGTCCTCGTGCTATCAGTCATGGGGGGCTTTGAGGCGGATCTACGGCGGCAAATGCTGTCAAACGAGCCTCATATCGAGATTCTCGCAGCGCAGAATGCTGCCGCTGGGTTTAGTCTTTTAGATAATCCAATAACCGAATTTAAGGAGGCATTTCCGGAAGTAGGGCGTATTGAGCCATTTATTTCCGCAGACGTTGTTTTGAAACGCGGAAGCTCTGTGGCTGCAGCCTCCATGATTGGTGTGCGTCAGGATTTGGAGGGATCCAAGTTGTGGGTGTTTGAAACAGCCTTCGTCGACGGATCGTTTGCAGATATGTTCAAGCTATCAAAACCAGTGGTTTCGCAGAACCCTGATGCGGTTGTCGAACTCCCAGGCCTTGCTTTAGGAGCCCAGCTAGCCAACCAAATTGGCGCTGACATTGGCGATGAAATCACAATACTAAGCCCTCAATCCTCATCAAGCGCAGCTCTCTCAGGGGGGACCCTTGCGCGACGTTACGTGCTTCGCGGGGTGATAAGCACGGGCCATTTTGCCTACGATGGCAAATGGATTATCATGCCCATCGATGAGGCTCGCTACTTTATGCCTGATTTTGATCCATCCCTGATTGAGCAGCAATATGTGACTGGGGTTGCCTTTAACGTCCCAAATCCTATGAATATGGAGTCTTACCTAGAGAAGTCTAAAAAATGGGCAGACTTAGCTCCTAAAACATGGCAGACCACAAATAAGTCATTGCTCTTTGCCCTTAAACTGGAGAAATTCACCATGGGTTCAATACTTACGTTGATTATCCTTGTGGCAGCCTTCTCTATCAGCGGCACGCTGATCATGACGGTCTTTCACAAGAAAGGGCAGGTGAGTATCCTGCGCTCTCTGGGTATGACAAAGCGGGAGATCGCTGGTTTGTATTTGGCTCATGGTTTTTCGATTGGGACTGTTGGGGTGCTGATTGGGTTGAGCTTTGGTTTGGCTGCATGCCTATTAATCAAGAACACTCACTTATTTCCACTTCCCGAGGGTTATTATTATTTGAAGATGTTACCGGTTAAGTTTTTGCCCTTTGAGTACGTTGTCATTTGTTCCTTGGCATGGGTTTTTGCACTCGTTGCGTCAACGTACCCAGCTTTGGCAGCGGCTGGGCAAAATCCGACAGATGGGGTTAGGTGCGAGTAATGGACACAATACAACAAAATGCGATCGAGTTAGATGGTGTGCGAAAGGAGTACATTATCGAAGCGACGCATGTCGAAGCCCTTCGCGGGGTCACAGTGAAGATTCCTGAAGGGTCCATGGTTGCTGTTACAGGTAAAAGCGGGGCAGGGAAGAGCACATTTTTGCACGTCGTAGGGACGCTCGATCGCCCAACCTCTGGCCGCGTTATTGTGAATGGCGTTGACGTGTCCCAGATGAACGACAAAAGCCTCAGTCGTTTTCGTAATCAAAGTATTGGATTTGTATTCCAGATGAATAATCTTTTGCCAGAGTTTTCAGCCTTAGAAAACGTGATGATGCCTGGAATTATTGCTGGTTATTCACAGGCCGCTTTACGTGAACGAGCACTGAGCCTCCTGGGATCTGTGGGTCTCGAAGAGCGGACCGAGCACAAGCCAGGTGAGTTGTCCGGCGGGGAGCAGCAGCGTGTGGCGATCGCTCGGGCCTTACTGATGTCGCCACCAATCTTGGTGGCTGATGAGCCAACAGGAAATCTTGATCGGAAGACAAGTTTGATGATTCAAGATCTCTTACTTGATCTCGTTCGAACGCATCGAATGACATTTATTTTAGTAACTCATGACATGGAACTAGCCAGCCGTCTCCCCTCACAGATCGTGATGGAAGATGGGGTCATTGTGCATGATGGAGTGTTGAATTGAGAAGTCTAAGCCGATATGTGTTGATTCTAGCGACCGCTCTGCTTTTGGTGATGCCTGTTGGATGGGCCGCTGATGAGGCGATTGAGGATATTGTTGTCCGAGGTAATGCGCGTGTCGAAGCAGACGCAATTCTATCGATGATTAAGCTGCGCCGGGGAGGAAAACTATCGGACGCTCTCGTTCGAGAGGACATGCAGACCTTGTTTGACCTAGGCTATTTTAGCGATCTACGCTTTTTCAAAAAGGCCTCCGGCGCCGGAGTCGTTTTAATCATTCAGGTGGCGGAGAAACCTGCCATCACGTCGATTGTGTATGAAGGTATGAACGAAGTCAAAGAGGACGACGTTAAAGATAAAATTGAAACGAAGGTGTACACAATCGTTAATGAAACCAAGCTGTCCAACGATCTACGGGTGATCGAAAAGATTTACGCTGACAAGGGGTTTTATTTGGCGCGTGTGAGTTACGCTTTAGACAAAGCAGGTCCTAACGAAGTCACGCTTCGTTATATTGCCGATGAGGGACGGACGGTTCAAGTCGCCGATGTTTCGATTATAGGAAATCAGTACTTCACTGACAGTGATCTGATCCAAAAAATGGCAAGTCAGCCTGTCACACGTTCTTCATCTTATGGATCGGGCGGTTTATTTCGCGATGACTTTGTGCGTAACGATTTGGGTCTTCTTCAATTTATCTATAAAGACCAAGGCTTCGCTGAAGTCCAAGTGGCTAAGCCGAATCAAGTCATGGATCCTGATCGAAAGTTCGTAAGGATCACATACAAGGTGGAAGAGGGGCTTCAATATACGGTAGGTTCGTTGGACGTGTCGGGTGACTTGCTGTTCCCCAAGGACGAGCTAATCAAGGCCATGAAGCTTAAAGAGGGCGAGCTGTTTCGCTACAGCTTTTTGGCGCGAGATGTTGACTACTTAAAAGATAAGTACGGTGATTTAGGTTATGCCTATGCTGACATAAACCCGGTCATCAACCTTGATAAAGACAAACGGCATGCGGTGATCAATTACGAGATTGCTAAAGGTGAAAAGGTATATTTTGGTGAAATGACCATCATCGGAAATACTAAGACTCGCGATAACGTCATGCGACGTGAGTTTAAGGTCAATGATGCAGAGCTTTATCACTCTACAGGTCTGACTGACACAAAAAAGGAGTTGGGTCGTCTCGGTTATTTTGAGGATATTCAGATCTTGAATGAGCGCAAAGCGACTGATGAATCTATTCTTGATTTGAAAATTAAGGTTAAAGAAAAGCCAACGGGTCAGCTGCAGGCGAGTATAGGTTATACGCCACCTCAGGGTGGGGGTGCCAAGTCAGGATTTTTTGGACAAGGCGCATACGATGAGCAAAATCAATCAGGCTATGGCTACACGACCAGTCTTCACGGCAAGTGGGATGGTGACCGAAACTATAACCTCGACTTAGGGTTTACGAATCCACGAGTCAATGACTCGTTGTGGTCCGCTGGAGTAAACGTTGAGTATGGGCACCAGGTTGAAGAAATTATTACCGGTGTTGAATCCACGGAAAAACGCTACGGTGCTAGTGTCTTCGTCGGGCGCAAAATCATCGAGCAAATCTCAGGACAGATCACTTACCGTCTTCTTAAAACACAGCAGACGAGTAACCAATTTCTAAATGATAAGTTTAAAATGGAGGGCTTACAGAGCTCCATGATATTTTCGCTATTCCGTTATGTACGCGATAATAATATATCCCCAACGGAAGGCAGTGAGGTCGCGCTAAGGCATAAAGTTACAGGCGGTCCGTTGCTTCGGGGTGACTTCCGTTTTCAAGAGACGTCTTTGGATGCGGCCTATTACCTGCCGCTAGATTTTACAGATACCTATCGTACATACTTTAAGTTGTCTGGTAACCTATCCTATATTTACTCCTATCTTGGATCA
>JBIKKO010000228.1:0-4708 GCA_044360315.1 Oligoflexales bacterium | reverse complement strand
AAAAAGGCCTAGAGCATAACTCTAAGCCTTTGATTTTGTTGGTAGCGGGGACAGGACTTGAACCCACGGTCTTCGGGTTATGAGCCCAAGAAGTCGCTCTTTTAAACGCATCGTAATTGTTAGTTTTTTTCAATAACTACGGCAAGTTAAGTCACTAAATATGTTCGGTCTAATACGGGTCATTTCGGTTGGTTTTGGCGGGATATTTGCTAACGGTTTGCTATCGGCATGCCTTATCCAATTAATATGTTCAGGAAGTAACATGGATAAAACTTGCTAAATTTAGCAAGTATGTTATTTTCATTATTCGAAGGAGATGTATGACTCGTCGGTCCTATGGTGTCGATATTGTAGTAAACGGTCTGCATATCACTGAAGTCATCATTGACTCTCATTACGAGAAGAAGCACCCAGATGTGACGGATGAAATCATTTGCCGTCTAGTTCTGACTCTGGACGGCAAGGAGTTTGTACACGAAATGGTCAAAGATGGCTTTCAGTTTTATATGCTGGACCGCATACCACTTGATGGCAAGCTCTACCGTTTGGTTTGGTGTATGCAGGACGAATGCATTTATATTGGCGTGATAAACGCTTTCAGGAGATAGTCATGGCTACGAAAAAAAATCTGGTCAAAAAATTCCCGAGTGCGGCGACCTTAAAAAAAGTCCGCGATAAGCTCTCCGACCCTGAATATACCGGTGGCAATATCGCCTTGCCCGACAAAGCCTCTGAGGTCGAGCGTGCCAAGTATAAGCTGTGCCAACTTATCGCGAAGTTTCATCGTGAGCATGAGCTCACTCAAAGACAACTCGCGAAAAAACTGGATATTGATGAGGCAAGAGTCAGCGAGATTCTTCGAGGCAAAATCAGCAGCTTCACCGTAGATAGACTTCTCGGTTACGCGCAAAAAATTTATCCGGATGTTAAATTCGAGATTCTCGCCGCATAGAATTACCTATGCGGCAGCTCGGACCAAAATAAAAGCGGGCATGATTGCCAAAAAAACACATTGCCCCTCACGGCAGGCCAAGCCTCGGCATATACCTCATCAAACGCCTTACGTTCACCATCAGCAAAACGCGAAAGAGCGTCTGTCAGATGTATTCGCTTTAGAGAAGAAAGCTCGCGTGGGAGCATTTTCGTCCTTCGTCTTTCGGGGTCGTAGTCATCCTATAGGCTGGATAACAGCAAATCATGAGACCTGAGAATAACTAACTGAAACTACAGTGCTTAAGAACCATGCCCCACTCGCTCGACAGGTTTCCCCGCTTTGATCCAGCCCTGAATACCAGATGCCATGTGCATAACCTTTGAGTACCCGAGAGATGACGCTTTGCAGGCAGCCTCGACACTCGCTGAACACATTTCATTCATGCAATAGAATATGACGGTCGTCTGCTTATTAGCCGGCAAAGATTTCTCTGATAAGGCGTCAAAAGCTAGATTCACCGCGCCTGGAACATGATTTTTCTCATAGTTCTGCCTGGACTTCGCATCAAAGATTCGGACTGAGGGATCTGTAAGAAGACTTTCAACGGCATCAATTGACACTTTAGGAATTTCCACTCCCGCATAAGCTCTGTCTTGTAGCGCGGTCATTGATCTCAATTGAGGCAAGCCGACAATCAAGATAAATAAAATAAAACTAGAGGAACCGACTCGTTGATTTGTTGTCATGAAAAATCTCCTATGCGTGATTGGTAATGGACACACTCATGAGACATAGGCAGTTAACACAGGTTATGTGACAGGTGATCCAATTCGTTTTCATGTTTGAGTTTTGTTTGCGTGCGAAGGCCATTTTCTGACTGCCCAAAAAAGAAACGGCCCTGATTTATTCAATCAGAGCCGGTACTTAAGTTGGTAGCGGGGACAGGACTTGAACCTGTGGTCTTCGGGTTATGAGCCCGACGAGATACCAACTTCTCCACCCCGCGTCAGGTGAGCGTAGGTTATAGGCCCATCACTTAAAACTGTCAATGAAAGAAACCCCCCAACCGGCGAATATTCTTCGCATGCTAGGAGGCCGTCCGGTTTAGCGGAGCTTCCTTCCGCTAGTCCTTCATCAGGTTTAACGCGGAACCTGCCTTAAACCACTGAATCTGTTCCAAATTATAGCTATGCCTAGTTTCAAAGCGATCCGTTGATCCATCACTGTGAATGACGTCTACCGTCAACCCCTTGCCAGGAGCAAAGCTCTCTAGGCCATTGATTGAAAGTTTATCACCCTCCCTGACCTTATCCCAATCTTGTGGGTCTGCAAAAGTCAATGCGAGGACCCCTTGCTTCTTGAGATTGGTTTCATGGATGCGCGCAAAGCTCTTTACGATCACCGCACTCACCCCGAGAAACCTCGGCGACATGGCAGCATGCTCCCGACTAGAGCCTTCACCATAGTTTTCGTCTCCCACGACAACCCAGCGCATGCCTCGGGCCTTATAATCACGGGCAACCTCAGCAACTGTTTTCACCTCACCGGTTACAACATTTTTAGCTTTGCCTATGTCTTTTTCCATAAATGCATTGGTCGCACCAAGGAACATATTGTCGGATATCTTATCCAAATGACCGCGGAAGGATAGCCACTTACCCGCTGGAGAGATGTGATCGGTGGTCGTCTTGCCCTTCGTTTTCAAAAGTAGTTGGTGCTCTCTAAAATCCTTACCGTCCCAGGGGAGGAAGGGAGCTAACAACTGTAGTCTCGGACTTTTTGGGCTAACGGCAACTTTCAACTTGTCTCCGTTTTCCGCAGGCTCTACGAAACCTGCTGTTCCCTTTGCAAAGCCTATCATCGGCAATTCGGCACCCATCGGAGCACGTAATCGGATCTTTTGCCCAGCCTTGTTTGTCAGGTAATCTGTAGCGGGATTAAATGATAAGCTTCCTGAAATTGCATACGCCACAACCATCTCTGGGGAGCCAATAAACCCTAAAGTCTCCGCATTACCGTCGTTACGCGCCCTAAAATTACGATTGAAACTCGTAACAATTGAATTTGGTGTACCATCTTTCATATCGTCGCGCTTCCATTGTCCTATACAAGGACCGCAGGCATTTGCCATGACGACCGCGCCAAAGTCTTCAAACACTTTCAAAAGGCCATCGCGCTTCATCGTGTTATAAATCTGGTCCGAGCCAGGCGATACCAGGAACTGTGTCTTGGCCTTTAAACCTTGCTCCATCGCATACTTTACAACACTGGCTGCTCGAGAAATATCCTCATAGGAACTGTTCGTACAGCTACCGATGAGGCAAGCGGAAATACGATCATGATAACCCTTTTCCTTCACTTCGGCGGCGAGTTTCGAGACTGGACGAGCAAGGTCGGGGGTGTGCGGCCCGACGATCTGAGGTTCAAGCTCCGAAAGATTAATTTCGACCACTTCATCATAATAGCGGTCTGGATTAACCTCACAGTCAGCATCGGCACGCAGATGTTCAGCATACTGGTCGGCTAAATCCGCTAAAGCTGACCGATCGGTTGTTCTCAAATAGGTCCCCATGCGTTCATCATACGGGAAAACTGAACATGTAGCTCCAAGCTCAGCTCCCATGTTCGTGATCGTTGCTTTTCCAGTACATGAAATTGATTTCAATCCGGGTCCAAAATATTCAACAATTTTGTTCGTACCACCTTTAACAGTCAGTTTTCCACACAACGCGAGAATAACATCCTTGGGTGACGTCCAACTTGATAGCGAGCCCGTTAATTTCACGCCAATGAACTTTGGATTGAGTAGCTCCCATGGCATTCCAGCCATCACGTCAACCGCATCAGCACCACCGACACCAATTGCGCACATGCCAAGACCACCGGCGTTAGGCGTGTGAGAATCCGTACCGATCATCAAACCACCTGGGAACGCGTAGTTTTCCAATACAACCTGATGAATAATCCCAGATCCCGGCTTCCAAAAACCGATGCCATACTTTTTGCTCGCAGATGCAAGAAAATCGTAGACCTCATCATTATCCTTGTTTGCAGCCTTCATATCGGCGGCAACACCTTTACGAGCCACAATCAAGTGATCACAATGAACGGTCGACGGAACAGCAACCTGCTTTTTGCCGGATTGGATGAACTGTAGAATAGCCATCTGAGCCGTCGCATCCTGCATGGCGACACGATCTGGGCGTAGCATAATAAAACTTTTACCACGCACGTACTGATTCACGCCGGAATCGTTATCTAAATGAGAAAACAAAATCTTTTCTGCAAGCGTCAATCCACGACCAAGCTCTTTGCGATACCGTTCAAACTTCTGCGACAACGACTCATAATGTTTTGCGACAACATCCGGACGCGTCGCACAAACACTCACCTTCGTTTTGGAGGACTTTGCTGTCGGCTTTTTTGCTGGAGCTGATTTTTTAAGTGCGGCCGCAGATCGACTCGAAGTGGTTTTTAATTTTTTTGAGGGCTTCTTTGCTAAGATTTTTTTTGCTGTTTTGGTGGTCATTGACTACGTGTCCTTTCTCGACTAACTACACCCTTCAGATTGCCACAAAGCCTGTAAATATCAAGGTTATGGCAAAATCTGCCGCCTCAAAACCAGATCGCCAAAGCACTGACATACGCTTGCCCCAGCTCACTTGGGGAGTGCAGATCCAGAAGAGACATTTGATCACACGTCAAAAAGCAAAGGTTTTCCATTAAAAACAGTAACATGAAGCGAAGGCAGCAGCCCGTTTCTGAAGCTTAGTA
>JBIKKO010000227.1:0-4709 GCA_044360315.1 Oligoflexales bacterium | reverse complement strand
GCTTTTTCTTGTTCAAGATTTTATCCACGGTTCCTTTTAACTCGCCACCAGGCGCGATTAAAATATGCGGTAGCGCGCCGTAGGCTGCGAGTGTCATCCGACCTTTGACTGCTGGATGGTCTTTACGAACAGCGCATTTAAACGAATCTTCAAAGAGTTTCTGTCGATAAAATCCATCAGGAATTTCGCCAAAAAATCCTGCTATCGCTAGATCAACACGACCATTCTCCAAACCTTCTTTGGGGAGTGTAAAACCAACATTCTGAAATGACACCTTAACACCAGGTGAATCCTGAGTATGCATCTTTAGAATCACCGGTAACAGTAGGTGCTCGATGAGATCGGTCGTTTTAATATTAAAAGTGCGCTCAAGAGATACCGGAGAAAATTCCTGAGGCGTTAGGAACACTGATCGTAATGACAAGATAATCGTTTCAATCTGGGGGATGAGGCTCTCCGCTTTCGGAGTTGGAACCATTCCCCGTGGTGTCTTCACGTAGAGTTCGTCATTGAACAGATCGCGCAAGCGTCCCAGAGCATGACTCACGGCGGACTGGCTTACCCCAAGAAATGAAGCCACACGGGTAATGTGTCGATACTCGTCAATGGCCCGCAAAGTAACGAGCAAATTCACATCAAGTCCAGCTAGTGATCTAATGTAATCGATATTGTTCATGACGATTATTATTATAATTCATTTTATTCATTTATGTCCATGTCGTAGTTTGTGATCACCACCAAATGGTTGGTGAGTCAATTATTTAGGAGTTTAGAATGTTAAAACAAAGAATGGGTTCTTGGATGGCAGCAATTGGGTTAATTGCGACGGGAGTGACTATGACGAGCGTGGCAATGGCTGAGGATTGGCCGGTGGGGATTAATTGCGAGATTTATGACTCGGACAGCGGGATCAAGTCGGAGCTTGCAAAGACGGCGTACGGCCCTTGGGTTATTGCAGAGCGCCCCCTTGTCAAAGACGGCCAGCCGTATTCATTGAGGGTAGAAGGTAGCAATAAGCACGCTTGGGGCGTGATTTATCTAAAGAACCTAAATGACGATCGGTACGGGATACAATACGGCCCAGTAGGTACCCACGAAAAGTTTCGGCTCAATTTTGATGGCTGGAGTATTGAGTGCGCTCAGTGGCCGTACATTGCAGGTTAATCTTTAATTTTAGGAGAATGAACAATGTTTACAAAATTCAAAAAAGTGTTTCTGGGGGTTTTCATGGCAGCAATGCTTTCGGGTAGCGTGCATGCGCAAACAGAGGACGTATGGAACCATCACATAAAAGCTTGGGAGGCGCGAGATCTCGATGGGATTGTGTCTGACTATAACGACGATTCAATTCTGATTTTGAACAACCAGGTTTTTCGAGGGCCAACTGCTATTCGCAAAGTCTTTGCACAACTTTTCAGCATCTTTGACCATGGTTCAAATCGCATAGACCCACCTATCCTCATTGATCGCATCGTTTACATAACATGGCATTTCACACCAACGGGCAATTCCGAGCTTTATGGAACTGATACTTTTGTCATCGAGAACGGAAAAATTGCAGTGCAAACGATTGGGTCGCCGCTTTATGAGAAGTTTCCGATCAAGTGATTTATTGAACCAGAGACCGGCAAACTGCATTTGTAGCCATCGAAGCCACCGGGCACAACGCTGGCTACAAACTCAATACGACTAATCAAATTTCATGTGATTTCGCGTGATTTTCGACTCGATGAAATGAGAAACCCCATTCCGCTTACCTTGCAAACTTTATTTTTCTTTTTTGATATTTTGACTTGAGTACTTGGACTGGGAAAAAATGGCGAAGAAGATTCCGCCATCGTTGGTCACACCAGGATGACTCAGCTATCGAGCTAGTTAGTCGTGGGTAGCTCAGTCGAGAGAAGAATCTTCCTTCCAACGTCTCGGTCTTGTTCGGTCTGGCAATGTGCCCGCATCCCGAGATGCGTTTGCTCGCCAGCTCCAACGTCTTTCCAATAAACGGCAGTCTTATAGCCGAAGGTGTCGCCTGATTCAACAAACGAAATCAACTTCGCTGGCTTACCCGAAATCTCAATTTGCTCTTCTCGATATTGAGGATTGGATGAGTAGTACTCCAAGGAATCGGAGTACATTCCGTAGTCAAAGCTGAAATGGATCTGTTGATTCCAGTATTCCTCGGCATAGCTATCAATACCCGTGCCAGGTTGCTTTTGCATGTCTCCAGGAAGGCAAAAAGCAAATGCACCGCTGGCGTCAATTTTGTTCCAACCGGCATCACAGTCCTGCACGAGTCGCAGGGATTTTGATTCTGAACCTAGTTCAGGACGCTGCTTTGACATGAGCGCTGAGGCTGGATCGGCGCCGCTACAGGCCGCTAGCGATACCAACACAGAAAGAGCCAATTTAAAAAATCTTGGAACACGGCTATTTTTTGATCACGGCTGATCTGCCATGCAAAAAAAAATAATTTTTTTAAAATCGTGCGAAAAAATTAGTCTTGGTTTGGATTTTGGGGATCAGTTTTCGCAATTTTTGGACCATTGTTCGCACTTGAGCGCGACCTACTGCTGGGTAGTCGTGCTGCTCGGATTAAATTTGATCGAAGCGGTTACTTCTCCGGACGCTAGGTGAATACATGGGCCAAACGCAGTGCCGTCATCGCCAGTAGGCCAAAGAACAAGTGGGCTGAGACTTTCTCATGCCCGCGAACCCGGACACAACGCCCACCAAAGTCGTCTTTGATTGTTGAGTTTGTTCGTTGGACGGAGGTTCGAATTTTGTAACGCTCCTTTTTTGCTGGATCCAGTTGAACTATTTCGCCGCTACGCGGTTTCTTTGGATCGATAATCGGCACCTTGCCCGCATCGATAACTGTTTTTTCGATTAGCTCGCTGAACCCGACCCACCACTCAGGATTACCCTTGCTATTGTTCTTGCCGCCAACGTCACACCCTTTTGGTAAATCCGCCAGCATCTCCGGAATACTCATCTTTTGCTGTCGTTCAATTCGTGTGGGATCTTTTGGTGCTCGCTCTTCACCTTTTCTCGGTCGTCCTTTCTTCTTCGGTAAAGCCTTCTCAGCAGCAGTCTCGCTATTAGGCTTTTTGCAGGCTTCTCACGAGCATTGATCGCAGTCGAGTCTCGACTCACGTGACCCACTATCTTCTCTCTGTAAGTTTCTCGGACTAGCGCCTCGTGCATGATCTGAGCAAGGCCCTGATTTGCAAACTCCGCAAACGCATTGGAAAACTTCCCCTCTGACGGGATCTTGCCATCAAATCCACAGATGCGTCGCAGCACTGAGTCTGATTTTAGACGATCTATCAAACCCACCGTGGTCGAAATATTGAGCACAGCCTTGGCTACAAAGGCCCGAGCCATAGCATCGCGATTTACGGGTGGTCTCCCGACAGCAAAGGGGCTTTGATAAAGAATGAACTTCTCTACCTCAATCATGTCGAGTGCTACAATGACACTAAGATGTTTGTCCGTTGTCGGGCCCAGATCTTCAGCAAAGCCGGGAAAAAGATTTCGTTGCATTGATCGGAAGTATTGAGATACAGTTTGCTTGAGCATTTTTTCTCCTGATTTTTTGTTTAGTAGCTACATTGTGAGGAAAAATGCTTCAAAACTCCACTTAAATAAAATAAAAGCGCCGTGTGCTAAGAGTTTTTAAATTGGCTCATCCCTTTTTTTTCTTAAAAACCATGAGATAATGGCACTTATGCAGTGTCATTTTTTCCTAAGGTAAGTATGTTCTTTAGCATTCAGATATACGACAGATGAGACGAAGGATGCTATGTCCGTGGAACGCGCAAAATATGTAGAAGAAAACCCCGACATCGAAGCCGAGGTAATACTTTTTACTGCAGAGCAAGGGGGAAACCGAACGCAAGGTGTTATTTCCGGCTATGCACCGAATCATCTGGTGAAGCAAGACTATTTAACCAGTGGATTTCACCGCTACATTGATTTCGAAGATGGAGAATTGGTCCCTCTGGGAAAAAAAGTCTTAACGTGGATCAAATTTATTACGCCCGAGTATTATCCTGAAACCTTAAAGGTGGGGCAGATCGTAAGAATTCAAGAAGGTGGCCGGCTCGTCGGCGAAGCCAAAGTTCTAAGCATATTTAATCAGATCTTAGCAGCGAAAGAATAGATTCGTGTCTGGCCATTCTCTCCACCAATCCGCCTGTACGTGAGATCCCCGACGCGCCAACGGCCCTGGGGATGACCTCGGTATGCCACTTGTGAGTCAGAGATTGCCGACGCGCCATGCGCTGGCAATGACCTGCGATTGGACCTTATAAGTATACTGATTTTTAGACGTCTACACTTATTGGTGCAGAAGGAGGCCCATTTGTGATGAGTTTATTTAGAAGTTCACCAAGATCCCTAGGCGCGAATGCTTCTGATGAACTCTGAATTTCTTCTAAACCCCACCACTTAAATTCTTTGAAAGCTCTGGCTTCTGGGCCTTCTCCCATATTTTCCCTAGTTGCTCTAAACTTTTCAACTTTTACTAGGTAAAACGCTTCTCTCTGCAATAGATGTCGTCCTTCCCACACGAATTCGTGCTCTCTATTCCAGATATGAGGACCGATATTCACATTCGTGACTCCGATTTCTTCGAACAACTCTCGTTTGAGGCCGCTTATGTGATCTTCGTTGGGCTCAATTCCTCCCCCCGGATTTATCCAAAACTCTGC
>JBIKKO010000077.1:0-14647 GCA_044360315.1 Oligoflexales bacterium | reverse complement strand
TCTGTTTGATGCAGTAAGCAATCTAAAGCAGCCAATGCCTTCTTTTTCTCCGCTGCGCTTCGTGCCGACGAAAGCGAAGCAACTTCAACAAACAGCTTCCGATGGGACGGAGGTAGGCAAATTCTTTCCGAAATTTTATCAGCCATATCCCGCGATACTCCCTGCTTACCGGCAATTACATTACTGAGAGTTGCTGCAGAGATATCAAGATCACGAGCAAACGCTCTTAACGAATAGCTTGAGTTGCGTGCAGCACGATTTGCAAGCTCTTGTGCAATAAAATTGCCACAAAACGAGCGCGACTCATCAGGGTTGGATACCAGTCGTTCAATTGATTCGCGTAACACGCCAAAAACCGCCTTATCAGGAAAGCACAATCACCAGCTATGACTCACTGGTGATTGTTCACAACAATTTATCAACACTCTCGGTGACTTCAAATCACTCAAGCGATACGAACCCTTCAGCAACCATGACTGACGACGTCGAGCTTTCAAACTTATGCCCAAGATTTGACACATGGACAAACTCACCGATTTGAACAACCTCTTGTCCCTTCCAACCGATGAATGATCTTACGGGTACAACTTCACCGTTCAACACCTCAACGGTCGCGGGTTCGTCTGAACTCCCAGTCTTGCCAAGCTCAAACAGCTCCTTGAACGTATAGCGCTTCTTCAAAATATTGGACTTAAACGCGTTGCAAACAAATGCACGGTCTGACTTGAATAAATTACGAATAACCGGAATCTCTGAGTATCTACCGATACCATCCGGCAGTAGAATAGTTTTCTCAACCGACGGATTATCGAGCCAAGATAAAAATCCACAAACTTGGGCAATCTCAATGTAGCTCAAACCTGGCTTACCGGTAATGTCCTCTAAAACCGGATAGAAATAGGGAGCAAACCGACTCTTAAGCGCGGGAGATGGCTCATCATAGATGAATAGAGGCCAAGATGCTATCACCTCGGTGAGAGAATCTTGCTTGACGTCCTGGGGCGACAAAGCACGATCGATCACTAGAACGGTTGAATCTTGAGCCGCCAATTCGCCCCCGATGATCCTAGCGGATCCGTTAACATAAGACCCCGCTTCTCCTCCCGAAACTTCAACATGATACCCAGACCTAGCTTTGAGTCGAACCGGGCTACCCTGGAAATCGCTCTCCTCTAGAATCGTGTAGCCAATAGAATGGTAGGCCAATAATCGGCTTACACTCTCACGATTGAGGTCGTTCACGGTGACTCCACGCAACGCCTCATTAGAAGGCACCAGAATCACGTGGCAACCAAAACTCTCGTTTAACAGTCGCGAGGTTGAATCCGCGTCACCAAGCTCGTTGATCAATCGCAGATACTCTCTTGCCTCCGGCATCGCGCTTAAGCGCTGCATCAGGGTTGATTCCCTCACCTTGCACGCTTCCCTATACAAGTCACTTTCGCTGTAAACACCTCTTTGTTTCTTCGCAAATGCCGTCGCGGCCATAACCGGAATCATGCTAATCATCATCGCTGGCAAAAACTTTTTTAAACTTTTCATTATTTAGACCTTTCGTTTGTATAAACTTTAATCAATTTCTGACTTGTCATTAGATCGAAGCTTCGTATTAAAATTAATACAGGAACCCTGAGCCTTTGGCAACAACTCAGAAAACAATGTGTTTAGTGAGTCTGGGTTGACTTAACACATAAAACCAAGGCAAACAATCATGGACAACCAATGGTAATAAATGGAAAAACCGTGATATCCATTACATTTAGAAAACACCCTAGTTATCAGGCATCTCTCCCTCGCACTGCAGCTCCTTTGAATTCTGCTCGGACTTTGACCTAAAGTTCGACGTATTTTATGCCGATCCCCGCCCCCGGTTGTGCGTTTAATTCTTAACTTAGGAGGTTTTTAATGTTTAGAGCATCTGTTTTCGTGGTCTGTGCTGGAGCATTATGGATGGCGGGCTGCAAGACAACGTCAAGTGAGCAATCAGAAGTGAAGTCCGAAGTTTCGCGCCCATCCCAACAAACGTTGGCCGACCTTGAACGTGTCGTTCGAGACTCGCAAGTCCGGATTAAATTTGTGTTGCGAGGCGTACAGTCTGCACAGAGTGCGTTTGCATCCGTGCCGGATGGCATCAAGAAAGCGCAAGACATTCTTTCCGACATGTTCCCTTCTCGCGACTTTGAGAGCCACGGCATCACTGGAATTGGGTTCGATGGAACTGGCATCCTTCTCATGGGTAAAGATGAAAACGCACTCGAGAATGCGCAGAATAAACTACGCACATTTGGTCTATTGGTTAGAGCAGGTGGTGATGTGACTACTAATATGGTCCAATACATTCGTCACACTGAGCTAAAATTCAAAGGCGCTGCTGCTGTGCGATTTGATGTCAGGGGGATCTTGACTCCGATGGCATCTACACTAGACAGCGAATCCGCAGACCCATCAAATGCAGCTGTGGCTGGAGATCGAGTACAGCAGTTATACGCTGGCAGCGTAGGAACCACGGCAATCACCATGCTCGACACTCTGGTGGTGACCGCCAAATCAGAGGCCGCGTTGAAGTCATTGCGAAATCGGATGAAAGCGTTCGGTCGACTGGTCACTGTTGCGGGTCTTGATGTGTTTTTTTACCAGCAGCCTTAAAGCACATCAAATGTGACATACGGGCCATAAACGGCCAGAGTATCTTGTGGGACCTTGCGATTAATTTTAGCCCAGGCAAACGTTGCCTGGGCCCGAAATACGAAACACCCTCGAAGCAGATTGGATAGTTCTTTTCTATTGCATCTATCGTTTGACTGACGAGGCAAACACTTGGGACATCCATGGAGTCGAGTCATCGAATCACATGAAAACGAGCCCGCTGCTCATCCACAAGCTTTGAACCTGACTTCCATTTTATATCCAAAACATGGATGCCTTCGGAAATTTTCGAGATGACCGCGCGCGGTGCGGCTCCTTGTTCAAACGTGATGGGCTTACCATCTAAAAGAGCTTCAACTTGGGCACCAGACAAACCCTCTCGAGGCTTTAGTATCACCTCAATAGATTCCTCCAAAGCAAATGCGACACCGGTACTTGCTCCATTAATCTCGACATCAAAGCGAGGAAATCGCCCCCATTCTTTTGCTAGCTTCGGCTCCATGATCGCCTTTGGCGAGTTTGGTGGCGCCGACTCAGCCCAAAGTTTTAGAACTTCGGTAGCATCCACATAGGGATTGGCGCCATACGGAGAACCGTCACCCGGCATGGGTTCAAGAGCAACCCAAATGAAGTCGGGATGATCCTTCTGGCTTTGTCCAACCCACTCGCCACCAATAATTTCTCCAGCGTCGTTTAACTCAAGAACATACGTGAAAGACTTTGAAATATACCGCTGATTATTTGCAATAGCGGCTGTTAACCGTTCTTCCGCAATCGCGTTACTGTGCTGGACGGTGATCCCAACGCTTTGAAACTGCTTTGCCTCAGGGTTAAACTTATAGTCCTCACGATTACTTCCGGTGATGAGTTTCATGGCTTCCGAGCGACCTACAAGACGGCTGTCGACCTTATATTTCCAATGGGGATAATTCCAAACCTGTTCCTTAGAAGACGTATCAAATATCACAGGAATTTTCTGCACGCCGATCCAATTGGTCACCGCCACATGAAACGTACCAGGATTGACATCATCACAACTACCCATGGTCAGAGGATCCTGACGAGACCCAGGAGCAGTCAAAGGCACATTTTGCACCTGTGCACAGCGATTGCCGCCCAGAAAATAAAATTTAGCCCCCATATAGATTTCTGCAAGCAAAGCCTTAATGTCCTCCGGATAAAACGTGACATCTCCACGGATCACTTGTTTCGACGGTTCTAGATGCCGGCTTGCAGCGGCTGAATATCCATTACAGTGCCCAGCCCATGACGCAGAATCAGAATTTGAACCGACCGTGTGATTTCTCCGTTCCCACTCGACGGCTTTATAGGATGAAGCTTTGTTGAAGACGGCGTCGTACTTTTCAAGAGGACTCATTCCCCGCATACGCACGTTGGTGCCTCCACGGCTTTGTGGATACCAACCACCAGCGTAGGGAACACGGTCCGGACTTACCTCACTGCTTTTCGGTAATGCATCAAACCTTCGCTCATAATCCGACTTGAAAATAGCGTAATAAAAATTACTCTTTGCACGAATTTCTGTTCGTCCTGAAGCAAAAAACTGAGCCATCGGATCCGCAGGCTTCGTTACGGAGATAGGCTCACCAGAAGATTCTGTGGTCGATACTGGCTTACATGCCGCGACCAATAACAGACCACCCATCACAACAGATTGTCTCACAGTAGATCCCATCCTCGTCTCCTGGCGCTGTATTCCAAGTCCTCTTAGCATTTTACGCGTGGAAAATAAAAAATACCACCCGCCTATCGAAACAGCCGGGTGGCTCTTGCTGGCTTTATTAAGCGCTGTGAGACGCCTTAATAAAATTTGTGGTCCCATGCACCTATTGGCATTTAACAGCACGGGTGCGTATAATCTGCCGAACGACGTTGGTAACCTCACTCGCAGAGCTGAGCTCAACCTTCCAACGTTGGCACAGGGAATTCGGAGTGTCTACACAGGTGGGAACGACCTTGTTAGTGATCGCATCCATCAACGGGACTCGCCCATTTCGCCCAAGGATATCATCCAAGTATGCTTCAAAACTAGGATAGCGCTGAGCGTTGTAATAGGTACCGGGGCTACTTCTCATGTTGTAGTCCCGCAAGACTTCTCCATGAGCGGCTTGCCGACTGCTTCGACTCACCGCATTTGTCACAAACACGGTAATCAGCTCGACGCCTGCAGCTCGAAGCATCTCGGACTTTTCCCGTACCGCGGCCGGATCGCGATCAGTGGGTTCACCATCAGTAATCAACACGGCCACTTTTGAGCGCCCATCGGCCCCAGAACCGCGAAACAAGCTTGTTGCCGCATCAATCGCTGTGCCAACAGGCGTTGCACCGTAAGGCTGCCTGGTAAATTGCAGGGCCGTTTGCAGTCCCGCACGATTTTCTGCCGCTGGACGAGTACTGACCCAACCATTCGTTGCGATCTTTACAGTTGTCACATTATTTTGCTCAGCAGGAAAAGCCACAATGGACAGTTGACTCATCGCCACTGGAGCAGAGTCGCGACTAGACACATCCGCCAAAAGATCGTAGGCAGCCAAGACGGCTCGTTCCCGATTCGTCTCTTGAGAGCAACGCGTAAACTCAGTGGGCTGCCCCGAAGCGTCACTACCACGACCAACGACCGCCGCTCCTGGACAATCCGTGACGCCGTTTGAGCTCGAGTTATCAACCAAAAAAACGATATTCGCACCAATGGACCTTTGGTTGGCCGCGCAAACCGGTGTGTTCGGCGCCGGCGTCGTCAAAATAGGCGATGGTGGTTGATTATCAGTTCTTTGCACCTTAGGGGGCGAATTACGTTTGACCGTTCCGCCACCTTTGGATTCACCGCAAGCACTCAAAACTAGAGAAACCACCCCGAGTGACGTCATAAAACTCTTTGACATCATAAACACCTCCACAGCAGCCAGCAAAAAAATCAGCTTCAGCAACAATGACCGCATCACCGGTCAACGGTCTGCCACCGCTGTGGCTCGACCAGTGGAGCAAAATTAATATGTTTTAATTAAAATGTCAACTTTTTATTAAAAACAATATTATTATTTAAAAACATTTTATAAATTTAAAACAAAATCCTAATATATCAACGTGTTACATCACCCGCTGGCTTCGCGGGAGTCTGAGTTACACCTCTGGTATCATCCGGAAAGCTGCTGTTAAAGGACCATGACTGTAACGTTTGGTCGGTATTCCAGTAAAACTTTACCTCCTTGGTATGGCTAGGGCTAAAGAGTCGATACTTATAGTAGCCATAGGTCCAAGCAGGGGTCCCATCATTTGACCCCACAAACTGTGGATCACCCAAGACCAACTTCACGTCCGACTGCCGCGTCTTACCCTTTTTAACCCAATCCAGCTGAGAGTAAAAATCTCGACCCTGCGTCACACATGAGGATAACACAATCGAAGCGACCACTAACCCTGCATGGGAACAGGTTGATTTGCGTTGCATAAAAACCCCTTAAACATCCAACCAAGTTAAACTCGAACACCTTCGGTCATCTTAGAAAAAAAAACACGCCGTCACAAGTGCGGCGTGCTAATAATTTCGGAGGACCTCTTATTTAAACGTCTGCTTAACTTGCCATTTCCATAGATCGATTTGGATTAAGCCCGTCAACGGATGTCATCAAAGGAGCCTGACGGATCAACTGCTGTAATTGGAACGTGAGTAATGACTTGGGAATCCAAAACAGGGCAGCAAGCTCGCCGATCACATTGCGGCGGGAATCAAGGCGCCCCATCTCCTCAAGCAGCATAGCACGCGGAGCCAGAAGATTAGCGACGAATATCAGCTGTTCGTAGCCGGTAAGCTTCTCGTTTGCAGTGCCAAGCTCTGGGAATCGGGATCGTTCTGCCTCAAACACGATTCGACCGAGATCTTTCAATACGCTCATCCGGGTCTGCGCTTTCAAATCACCTTTGCGGTAATTGATCACGTAATGTCCAGGCTTTGTGCGCAAAACCCGGCTTAGACGATCAATCATTTCGATTGGCTGCATCTGAACAAAGTTAAAAAACCTGATGACCTCGGGAAGGTACAGAGGGGCCGTTGTAAATTGGCTTTGAGCATGGAGCTTCGAAACAAAGGCTTCGACACGTTCCCGAGCTGCTGCCATAGCTTCCACTCCAGCCTCAGCCGCCTTTTGAAGAGTCACAGCGATCGAGTTACTTTCAAGATACTCAAAGAAAGCCTCATCCAGTCCCGCTGCACCCGACGCCAAGTCATGAATCAAGGACGTTTCCACCTTGAGGGTTTCAGACAGTTTGGCCAATGCAAATACACTGCGAACGCTTTTTTCGCCTCGCTTCCAATGACTGCAATCGGAGGGATTGAATTCAAGGATGTTGCCAATCTCTTGATCATTCACCTTCGCGTTACCACGTTGGTGCATCATCACCTTTTGGCAAAATTTGAATAACTGGATTGAATTCGGGAATTTCACCGTTTCAGAGCGCTTCATGGCCTCTCTCCCCCTCTGCGATACAGGTGCGACGATCCTGACAACCTGCGAACGCGGATCAAGAATTTAATTTAAACTCGTTGGTATACAAATAATATATCTGGCGCAGTGATTTCATGTCAAGGAACCGGCAGGCAAATATAACCTATTAACGATTTCATGCGGGTTTCAAAGGAAGTCGGCGCAAAGCCACATTGTTCCACAAGGGCGCAAACTTGACCAAGCCAGTCCCTTCTTAGGATCTCGAAACCACTGGGGAATATGGGAAAGTTTATGAACAACGGTAAAAATCAGGTTGTCCGCCCCCCGCCGCAACCTTGAGACAGTCACGACGAACCTTCACTGTTACTTGCTCTGGTTCAAGATGAATCATATCGAGCAAAGGTGAAATGTCACTACCAAATCAACCTATCTTGGCCAAAAGATATCGGCACAAACGCAACGTGAGACCGATCATCACGATCATAAGCGAAAGCATTGACCATGACTGCATCGTCAAAAAATTGACCAAAACCGATAAAGCTCCAAGAATATCGACATGACCTGATTCACCGACATTCCACGCGATGATAGCAATCCAAGCGATCATGAAAAAACTTACAACACCAACCAGAAAATCCACACCTGTATCAGACATAAATCGTACAAAATGCACATAGCCCTTTGTTGTTGGTTGTCGTCTTATCTCAGTTTCGACACTATGCGGGGCATACGCTGCGTGCGCCTGACGCATGACCGCTGGTTCCACCTCTGTAAGACTGACTTTGGGAGCAGAAGGTTTTAACGATCCCAGCCCAATACCTTCGGACAATGAACGAATACGGATATCGCGCTTATTCATGTGAATTCCTCTGTCAGAATTAAAATCGGCGGTTTCATTTCGATGCTAGCATAGTTTTTGACAAAGGGAATACCATGAACTGCACCCGCCCCAACTTCTGCTTGAGAGGGTTACAGCTACAAGTCCTAGCAAGTTAGCGAAAAATTCGCACACTCAAACGAGTGTGCGATCAAGACACTTTTCATCTCTGTGGGCTCACTATTTTCGGTTTCCAAACTCATCGACCATAATGAAAAGGGCCCCGTCAAAAACGAGGGGCCCTAACCAAAGATAAAACCGATCGATGAGAACGATATTACAAGAAAAAAATCAGGGCTTTCTTGGCGTCACCCTTCGGTTGTGGCAGGTCCAATAAGTGACTTTTCAAAGGTGGTTACAAGACTCATCCATTCGACTTGATCGTGCTCGTCACTGTGAATGACTCGAACCCCGTAGTTTAGACTCTGATTTTCGGCGAACTTTCGCACCACCTTGCCGAAACACGTGATGCGACGCGGTTGACCGCGCAACGTTGTAGTGAGTTCAATTTCAAGCAGTGTGTTTTCAATAAAGGGGGGCACTGGCTTTGACATGCTTTGGAGGAGCATTCCACTTCGCGAGAGGTTGGCAACGGGGAGGTCGTAAGAATAGTTTGTCCCCAAGGTTTTAGCGGATACTTTTAATTCCTGTGGGGGGCTAAATCGCGTGGCAGGTGTGCCTTTTTCGATGATAATCGTTTCATTCGTATTCATGTTTGATGGGTCTCCCTGGTTCAATGTTTAGGATGCAAATATCTTACCGTCAAAAAGTGATCGACCTCCTGTCACCTCCCCCGTTATAGATTTTCGCCTTTAGGGATTTGCCCTAAAGATGAAAATACCACACCCGCCATCATGATTTCGGTGCGATGGGCTATGGCCGAGAGGAGTTGGTTGGTCTTTCCTGTGCACATACGTAGAAGTCTGGCACCCGCATCTTGTGGGGGAACACTTTGGCCAAAGTCACTGGATACGACAATGGTCAACTGTTGACGCTCTCTTATGTTTAAGCACAAGTCTTCAGCGTCCCGCATGATGGCGGCTGCGATCTGTTGCTCATCATGTTTTGAGGCAAGTCTTGCGATCTCGTTACTGATCCATTGACTAATTGAATCTATGACGATGAGTGTAGATGAGTCTTTTGCTGCGACCTGATTATAAATTCTGGATAACTCCAAAGGCGCATCAATGCCGCACCAGCCGGGGCGAAAGGACGATTTTATGGTTTCAACCCGTGAGCTTATGCCTGGGAGATTGGCAACGGCAGTGCCGAGCCAGGCAACGCGCTCGAACGCCGAGGCGAGTGCCAAAGCTCGATTTGTTTTGCCCGACCACGAGCCGCCTGTGATGAACAGTATTTCTGATTTCATGTTAGAATTATAACCTAAGTGCCACCTGAAGTTGAAAATGCAGCAGTTTCTGCTTTTTTGCGGGGGTAATTTTTTACATAAGTATATAAATTTATTGCAATTAGCGCTGATTGTTAAGCAAAACACCCAAGCGGCGAAAAGAAAAGAAGAAGGCAAAAGGGGTAACTCCATGGGCTTCACGTCATACATCGTCTTGTCCGCCAACATCCTGTTCTGGGCATGGGCGGCCCATGCAGGAACTCTTGAAGTGCAGAAGGACGGGACAAAAATTCTTGCCTCTGGTGAAAAAAATGCGTCGACGGTCGCAACATTGAAAAAAGGCGATTTATTAACGTCGAGTGAACGATCAGGAATGTACTGGCGTGTCAAATCAAAAGATGGAAAATCCGGTTTTGTCAGTGTTCTAGCAGTCCGGGCCAAACCCGACACTTCTGGCGGTATTAACGATGCGATTCGTCAGGTGGTAAAGGAAGGTCGTGGTGCGTCCACTAATGATTCTGGACGTGCACGAAGCTCAGTCATGGGTGTTCGTGGTCTCGATGATACGAGTGATACAGGAATGGCAGCTGTGGTGAAACCAAACATGGTGGCCGTCTATGCCCTCGAAGACTTCGAATTGGCCGAGGGATCTTTGGAACGCCTGGCTGAGGGCGTGTCGTTGGAAGTTGCTGCTCGAGTTACTAGGGATGATGAATCAAAATGATTGTGAAAATCTGATTGTTATTTAAGTTCGGAGAGTGGCCCATGGAAGGGACAAGGCTAAGTTTTTTGTTTTGTTTAGGAGTGTTGCTCGGATGGGGATGTTCGGCGAAAAAAACCGACGATACGTCTCTTAGTTTGACAAATGAAGAACAAAAAATTTTAGATGACTACAAGGCTGAGTTAAGCATTGGGCGAAACATGGCCGGGCGGCTGTTTGCGTTTTATGGTGAATACAACGACTTGGGTTTAAAGTCTTACGTCAATCAAGTGGGACAGTATGTGGCTAAATATGGCGACTATCCAGACCGTCGCTACTTGTTTGGTATTCTTGATTCAGACACGGTCAATGCGTTTGCTTGTCCAGGGGGCTACATTCTCTTAACTCGCGGTCTCGTTGCCAGTGCAGAAAACGAGGCCGAGTTAGCCGCGATCTTAGGCCATGAGGCTGCTCATGTTGGAAAGCAGCATATGTACAAGACGCTACAAACGATGAATAAAGAACAGATGGATAAGGCAGATGCCGCGTTTAAGTCACGTAAGAGATTAGATAAGCACTCGCGCGCAAGATCTCGCATACAAAATGATTCCCAAGAAAACGATAGCATTTCCGCAGTTGCAAAGCTGATGATGACAGCAAGTGGTGCTGGCATTGGAGTGTTGCAGGCTGCTAAAGTCGGCATGGGTCTGCTTCTTGAAAAGGGGCTGGATAAAAGCCTTGAGTTTGAGGCTGATCGCGAAGGCGTCAAGTACGCCATCCGCGCTGGATACGATCCCAAGGCAATGGATCAATTCTTGATGCGCTTAGCTGAAGCAAAAAAGAAAGCAAAAGACAAGTCGGTCATGGATGTGACCCATCCTACAATTCCTGATCGTCGACAAGAAATTGCAGATGTTCTAAATAAAATGAATGCAAGCGAGATCATTGGGGCCATAGGCAAAGAGCGATTTGAATCCGCTCGGGTAGGTCTTATGTCTAAAAAGAAAGGATAATGCAGATGAAGTGTGGATGGTGCTTGATCGCTGGTTTGTCGACGATCGTCATAGGGCTTGAGTGCTTTGCGGACCAAATGCATTATCGTAACATTATTATCGGGGAGCGAGCTCAAGGCTTGGCAGGCGCATACGTAGGCGTTTCAGATGATGCATCTGGCGTCTACTACAATCCAGCTGGATTAGCATTTGCTCAGTCAAACGATATTTCTGGTTCAGCCAATGCGTTTTACTCAAAAAAAGCTACCTACAAGAAAGCAGTTCTTGGAGTTGAGGATTTCGTGGAAGAAAGCGGGGGTACATTTGCGCCATTTTTCGGCGCGATGCAGAAGCTTGATAAGTTTATTCCTGGATTGGTTGGAGGCTTTGCTTACTATACAACAGACACCGAACTGCGTGATCAGGAGAACACTATAACAAATAAGTATGACTCCATCATTCGATATCACAGGTCTGCCAATCAGAGGGCAGCAACCTACACCGCAGCGGGTGCGTTAGGTTATCGTGTGTCTCCCACTCTAGGGCTCGGTCTAGGTTTTGGTTATCAGAAAATTGATGAGTTGGTACAGATTTCGCAAAATTTGGTGGCGACAAACTATTATCGCCTGCAAAGTATCCGCGAAAGTTTGGTGGCGCACGCGGCTGTGGCCACATTCGGTGTGCAATGGGCTCCGATGTCTAAAGTGGCTCTTGGTTTTTCGGCGAGAAGTGGGACCTATGCGTCTCAGAAATACAATCAAACCAAAGATTTATTGCTCGTGACAACCGATGGAATCTCGTCCAATCCTGGTATCGTCACCTCCTCAAACCCGTTAGGATCGATGCCACTTGAGTTGCGGGCCGGCGTGGCGTGGTTTGCATCTCCGCGTTATATGTTGACGTTTGATGTGGATTGGCATGAAGCCATCAATGATATGGACTCTGATGTTGCAGCGTTATATGAGCGAGAAGCAGTGTTAAACTATGCTCTAGGCTCGGAATATTATATTACGCCCTCCCTACCAGTCCGATTTGGTCTATTTACCAACTTTGATGCAACACCTGTTCCAAAGGAAAATTCGACTGCAGGCGGACAGCCTGATCATATTGATTATATTGGGGGTACCCTCTTCATTGCGTTGGCGCAACCAACCAGTCAGCTCTCGGCTGGAGCCGTTGTCCAGCAGGGTAAGGGCAAAGCTCAAAAGGGCGAAGCTCAAAAGGGCGAAGGTGCTGCTTTGCAAGATGTTGAAGCTTTTGCTTACACCTTGGCCTTTTCAGCAACACATAGTTTCTGATATAGTCTGAAAGCTGGGGTGCTCGTTTTTAGATCACCCTTGCTCTGTTGCCGGAGCCCCGTGCTCCGGTTGTCTTTTTAATGCCGATTATGTTGTAAAGGATGCGGTATGGCAGAGGAACTTATTCCGTTCACAAAGGATGGCTATCAAGCCCTTCAAGATGAACTTCATCGGTTGAAGCATGTCGATCGCCCCCGGGTGATTCAGGATATTGCCGAGGCACGATCGCACGGAGATTTAAGTGAAAATGCTGAGTACCATGCGGCCCGCGAACGCCAAGGATTTATCGAGGGCCGAATTGCAGAACTTGAGGGTAACCTCAGCCGCGCCAACATCATTGATTTTTCTGGTGACACCGCGGCCAGGGCACAGGTCCGATTTGGCGCCTACGTCACGGTGCAGGATGAAGCTACAGGTGATAAAAAAACCTTTCGCGTGGTTGGAGACCTCGAAGCCGACATTCAGAAAAACAAAATTTCGGTCAGCTCGCCAATTGCTCGAGCTTTATTAGGCAAAAGAATCGATGACATGATCGAGGTGAATGCTCCCAAAGGATCTGTGGAGTACACGATCAAGGAAATTAAATATTGAGTGCTTCATACTCCGAGGCAGCCAACACCGTCCCGCAACCGTCACTCTAATCGGTGATTAAACGAGCCGAATGCCTTTAGCCCAGACAGCTGCAGGCTTGGTTCGTCCCAGGTCAGCGACGAACTCTTCGCAGTTTTGCAGAGGCATCAATAAGATGTCAGCATCTCGGCCTGGCGTGAGTGCTCCTTTACTTGCTTCAACTCTCAGTGATCGCGCAGGAATCCAAGTCACAGCGGCAATGGCCTCTGCCATGGTGAGCTTACAATGCAGTGCGCCGATGGTCAAAACCAGACGCAGGTTGTCGACCGGACAGCTTCCTGGATTGAAGTCGGTAGCTAATCCTACGGGACAACCGGCATCTTTCAGCGGCCGGCTGTCTGTGTAGGGAATCGACGTGTAGAGGGATGTTCCAGGAAGAAGTAGAGCCACGACTCCGCCGTTGGCCATCGCTGCGATTCCCTCTTTTGAGGCAAACTGCATGTGGTCGGCGCTCAGTGCGTTATACGCGGCAGCACATGCTGCAGCTTGCGAATCAGAGAATTCATCAGCATGAAGCCTAACGGGTAATCCCAGCTCCTGAGCTTTGTTGAGATAAGGTTTACAATCTTCGACAGAAAAATAACCGGTCTCAATAAACGCATCTACTGCGTCCGCAAGCCCTTCCCTTTTAACCCGCGGAAGAAGCTCTTGAGCGCACAGCTGCGCCCATGCGCGAGGTGATGGCTGATCCTTTGGTGTCGCGTGCAGTGCGAGGCAAGTGGCTTTTATGGTCTGAAGCGATGATTGAGCTACTTTTTTTATGATTCTTAAATGCCGAAGTTCCTCGCTAACACTTAACCCGTATCCTGATTTGACTTCAACCGTTGTTACACCGTGTCCAGCAAACGTTTGAAGGCGCTGGCGCATGAGAGATTCCAAGGTGTCGTCAGTGGTTTGTGCAGACCTTCGAACACTGGATTGAATACCGCCTCCTCGCTCTGCAATATCCTGGTAGGATGCCCCGTCAAGACGCATACAAAACTCATCAGCACGTACCCCAGCAAAAACAAGGTGGGTGTGAGCATCGATCAAACCGGGTAACGCAATACACCCTGATCCATCAAACTCGGGAAGGCCCGCGTAGGCCTTCGGAGGTTCGCCCGAGCCAAGATCTAAAATAGTTCCATTTTCGAAAACGATCCATGCTTGGTTGATCCGTCCTAAATCATTGGCCTGAATTCCCGTAAATCGTCTCTCGCTCGCCAGAGGTGCCAACGAGATGGCCTCGTTTAGATTTTTAATGATCATCCCATCGGCTGACATTTTAATCGTCTCCTTGAAACTTTACGCTCCAGCTTGTGCCTTGTGGTGTGTCTCGAAGTTCGATACCCCGACTCGCCAGGTCATCACGGACCTTGTCGCCTCTTGCAAAATCTTTGCTTAAGCGGGCCTGTTTGCGTTCTTCGATGGCAGCGTCAATCTCTGACTCTGTCACGCCAAGGGACGGTAAAAGTTTTCGTTTGATGTTTTGCACCTCTTGCGCTGCATCGGATTGAAGGAGCCCAAGGACCTTACCGATGTCTCGAATGGCTGAGGCAATGGCAGCAACGCCAGCTTTTTTTTCTGACGTCGACTTACCGGTCATCAGTTCTCGCGCCTGTTTGTAGGATTTGTTGACAGCACTGATTGCAGCGACCGTGTTGAAGTCATCAGACATGGCGAGATGAAATGCTTCAATCGTGTTTGGATCGGA
>JBIKKO010000346.1:0-4726 GCA_044360315.1 Oligoflexales bacterium | reverse complement strand
AACTCAGACCTTCCGGGACAGATCTTGGGACAGGTGTCACAAAATGTATTTGATACCGTCACAGGCAACCACCTCCTGTTGCCGCAAGGAACAAAGGTCATTGGTGAGTACGATTCACGAATCGTCTACGGGCAGGAGCGAGTTCTAATTGTTTGGACTCGGCTTATTTTACCAAATGGCAAATCTATCTCCCTTGAAGGGATGCCGGGCGTTGATCTTTCTGGCTCGGCGGGACTGAGCGACCAGGTAAATCATCACTGGGGAAGACTTATTACAAGTGTGGTATTCTCATCACTGCTTGGGGCAAGTGCTCAGATAGCCCAAGGGCGCACTTATAATTCCTTTGACCCTGATTATGGAGAGCTTGCCACTCAAGGATTCGCTCAGAACATGACCCAGGTGGGGCAGCAGATTACTCGGAAGAATCTCAATATTCAGCCAACGATTGAGATACGACCAGGGTTTAGGTTTAATGTATTTGTGAATAAGGATCTTACACTGGAGGTTTATCACAACTCGTAAAATCGGCCATCACACTAAGGCCCAGGGCGAAAGTTTTTGTCTACTATCCGTTAAAGACTTTCGAAGTACTCGCTGACTTCTTCGAAACTAACCTCTTTAGGCATAAGGTCAGGCCTAAAATGTTTATATGAAGTTTGCTGACTCTCTTGCACTATTGCAATTAGCTTTGATACTTCGGGGCTTGTATTAGTGAACTCAATCGAGCTCTCCTTTAGTTCAGGATCGTTTTTAAGAGTGAGGAGCTCATGAGCAAAAGCTCGCGATATTGAGCGTATCTCCGAAAAGTCAATCTCTACTTTCTGGTCATAGAACTTCTTGGCTGTATTCTCCCGGATGACGTCCCCTAATGACCTAAGAAGTGCCACATCACTATTGATAAGCTTTTTCAGGTGGATCAGGTAGTTCTCTGACATGAGTCCATTCTATCGCAAATGTTTGTATATTTCGAAAGCTTTATCTGAAGGACTTAGTTTACCAAGTATACTCGTATAGACCAATCACGAGGACTTCCCCTGAAACTATTGTGCCATTTTCAGTATTGCGGCGAATTGAACTAGGGTAAGGCGAACTAAACACCGAGTATCAAAGCGCCATTCGGACCACACGAAGGTAGACCTGCTAATTTAGGATGCCGACTCAATTAAGCCATCATTGCCTGAAAGTATTCTTTCATGGCTTGTATGTTTTCAGGATTCATATGGTACGGCATGTCGCCGACAACTGACGACCGCTTAACATCAAATTCAAGCTCTCCACTCTCCAGCTGACCGATCGCAGCTTTCACCACCTGATCATATTTCTCGGGGTCAGTTAACCTGGGGAAATCAGCAGCCTGTTTCGCACCACGCTCAGTTAGCACAGAGAACCAACAATCCCCATCCGATTTGTGCGCAAAAACTAGGACTCCACCTGCACATTTGTTTACCGTACTAAACAAATCGCTCCCACCTTGTACGGAGAAAGCTCCGACAGGCAAATTAGTAACTAGATAGGTTGTTGTAGGACCCTGTAGCACAGTACCCGGTGGCGGGAATCTGTTATCTTGACCAATACGGGCGCCCTGAACATCATTGTAGAACTGCAATATTAAATCTTTTGATTCGACACGGCTTAAGATCGCAGCACCAATGGCGTGTTTATTGCCCTCTGTCAGTATCCCTGGGTTTCCCTGCGTAAGCCTCGCGAGACAATTGATGTCGTCGCTGGTAATAGCTAAAGAGGCTGCCTCAGTGATTAAGCATTCTGCCAATCGGTTTGCCGCCTGGTTTTGTAAATTAGGAGTCAGGTTCTGTATATTATCCAAAAGAATACGGACAACGGATTTATAGTTTTCATCTGTTATACGGTTGATGCAGTCCTCTAGGTTCTGCTCGGACAAATTCTTAAACACTGGTCGTGTAAATTTTTTAGGCTGCTCAAGATACACGTCGTAGAAGGCCCCTCCTTCTTGCTCGAATGCTTTAGCTACATAACCTCTACCATTCTGAGCAATAGTTTTCACATCGGACTCTATTAGGAATTTTCTCAAGGCTTTTTGCGCCGGCTGCTCATTTATATGCGCATACGAGAGCTGAACTAGCACATCCCTCTCTAGGCCCTTGTTAAGGATTTGATGAAGCTCATCCGCCGTAAAGTGTATGCCAGCCTTTAATGCTTCTTGAACAAAAAATCCGCGAGCCACTGCGCTGGGATTATTCGGCATTCCGCTGGGGGCAGCCTCCCGATTGAACTGTGAATCGCTCAGGATCAATTCCAGCAACTGCTCTTTTTTTGATCCCTTCGGCCGCAAGGCATCAGGACTTCCACTCGGCGTAGGAGAGGTTGTTAATTGCCCCCTACAGGCTGCGCTAAATTCGCGCCAATCAGCAGCATCGAATGTTCCTCTTAATAGATTGATACGCTCTTGAGAAATCTTAGGGTCCAGTTCTGTCATATATCCTCTGTCTCTGAATCAACAGTAGCTGCGTTATGTATTAAAGCTATCTATTTAGCTAGTATTATGGATGCTTATGCTTGACTCGTATCATAGTAATCCGGCTGGAATTTGAATACGCCGCCTTCTTTAACGGATTTTGTCTCGGCAGTCTGCTGCATCATCCACCACCAGTGCTGCATGATGCAGCACCTCTGATTCACCGCCTCTAGTAAATATAGGTAGATAGGCCACTCCAAGGCTTGGCACAACCAATGCTCATAATCCTGAACTAACGGCCTAGTGCCTATTTGTTAAAGGGATTTGCCAATATGTTTACCACTCCATCACTGAACCTATACTTTGGAAACTCAGATACTCCAGGTCTCTACCGCACTGTGTTCCACGCCCCAGGTCACGACCATCCAATCATCGCTATCCGCGGCCCCGTATTTCAGTCACCTAGCTTACCTTTTATCTGGAGTACCTCCTGCATCGCTCTCTCATTGCTTTTTGTTTCCGCTGTTACCAAAGCAGCTAAAGGACAGCAGCTTCACCTGCCGCTATTAGAGGGCGATCATTTAAGTCCTGCTGGCGCCTTAGGAAAGCTCTTAAGTAAGGGCATTCGCTCCTGGTTGCACGACATTTTTGGCTCTGATTCAACCGGCCGACCCTTACTAAATAAGATGATACTCCTCGGTAACGCCAGAGGTAGGCGGCAGGGACCGGTAACTGCGACCCTCAGAAATTCTTACCTTTCAGAGAAATCAATTAAGGTCTTTATTGATGATAAGGATGTCTCTAACAACATAGAGGCTCTTGAGGGCCTGATTAAGAGTCTGCATGCAGAGTTTATAAATAGGAAGGACTTGCGCCTTAAGAAGACTTACAGACATAGAACTCAAAGTCCCGTTCCCTGCGCCGCCTGAAGGCTTACTTGATTGCCTTAAAGACCTTATTGGGATTAATAGATTTACCCCGCACCCTTACCTCAAAGTGAAGGTGCGGGCCAGTTGCACGCCCACTCTCTCCAACAAACCCAAGAACCGACCCAGCTTTTACCATATCTCCTACAGAGACTTTGGTAGCCCAGCAGTGAGCATAAAGTGTTGTCACTTTTTCGCTATGCCTTACAGCTACCACTTGGCCATAGCCCGCATAGGAGCCAGAAAAGATTACCTGCCCTGACGCAACAGCAAGCACTGGACTGCCAGCTGGGGCTGCGATATCGATCCCCTCATGGAAGCGATGTTTACCGTGTACCGGGTCTACTCGTATCCCATACTCGCTACTTACTCTGACCTCTCTAACTGTCGGCTCCAAAGCTCCCCTAGCTGCCACTACCTCGCCGCCTAAGTAAAGAACCGCCGAAAGCAATGCTTCTACCGGTGCCATACTCTACCCTAGCCTTTTAGCAACAACGACACTTCTACTTATCCAGGCATCTTCTCCGCGAGGCGTGCTGACCTTAAGCCACTTATCTGTGCCATCAAACGCCATCAATGTCGTATCCTTGCCTACCTCTACGATACTGGGAGAAGCTCTATCAGCGCTCTTTCGTAAATGTGCCTTATCAGTGGTTACTTGCACCGGAAACGGAAACGCTTCGGTCACATCTGGAGTCACATCGCTTGTATCTTTTCTCTGCGATAAACCCTGAACGGTATCCACTAGCCCAGAGACGATTCGTTTAAGTAACTCTACATCTGCTTCAAGCTTAGTTGGCACATTATTATTTCCCAGTTCTCCGCTCACTGGAATCTGTCTCTCCTCCTCTTTGGGTGTTACCGGCTCTATCGGTGCTATCAGAGAAGGAACACTAACCGGGGTTTCTCTTGGTTCCCTACTCACTAACCAAACAAGTGACACCGATAAAAGCCCTACTCCTACTCCTGCTAAAAACGGCAGCCGTTTTGACGGCATAAGGTCAAAACTAAGTGAGCTATATAGCGGACGGCGAAGCACTAGCTGCCTTTTACTTTTTGCTTTTGGTCGTTGTAGTCCAAAGCTCTCTACTTCATCGTCTTCAGCCTCAATTCCGTACTCCGACAGATACGCTGGATGTACTGGTCCCATAAATATCCCTCCAATCTTTATTAATGCTCTGCTACTAATGATGCTAAATCGTACTGCTCCTTTTTAGTGCCCCTAACCTGCACTACATCCTTTACAACTCTCTTAGCTCCAGCCTTCTCCATGTACACGATCACATTCACAGCCTCTGCTATCATCGTTTTAGAGGCTGTCACTCCTGCCTCTTGCACAAGTTGCTCCAGTCTAACTAGTCCTTGC
>JBIKKO010000001.1:0-114335 GCA_044360315.1 Oligoflexales bacterium | reverse complement strand
AAAAGACGGTGATGGCGCCGGAGAAAAAGCAGGCGATAACAAAAAGTCAGGCGAGATGAAAAATGCACAAAAAAAGCCTGACCCCAAGAAGCCCAATGCCACCGCGACCGAACCTAAATCATAGAGGAGTGCCAGCCATGATGTCTGTTAGAATCATAAGTCATATCTTGGCAGCAGTCTCGCTATGGTGTGTGGGCGCGCTTATCACTGACAGTGGATTAGCTCAAGAAGTTCGTATCAAGGATCTGGCAAATGTTAGAGGTGTGCGGTCGAACCAGGTCATGGGCCTTGGTTTGATTGTAGGCTTGAATAAGACGGGTGATTCTGGGGCATCCATCGCGACAAACCAAACGGCCACTGCCATGTTGCAAAAGATGGGCTTAAAGATCACAGATAAGCAGGTAACCGGCGGCGTTGCTGCCTTGGTGATGGTGACAGCAGATCTTCCAGCTTTTTCCCGTAACGGCGACAGACTTGATGTTCGCGTTTCTACCCTGGGTGATGCCAAGAGTCTCGCCGGTGGTGTTCTAATGAGCTCAGCATTGAAGGCCAATGACGGTCAAGTGTATGGGATGGCGCATGGCCCAGTCGTAGTCGGTCAGGCCTCAGGAGTCGGGGTTCAGGTTCAAACGGTAGCAACCGTGCCGAGTGGTATGGTGGTAGAGCGTGAGTTTATCCCCATGATCGATAAAGAAGGAATTATTTCATTGAGTTTAAGGCGTCCAGACTTCACTACGAATCGGCGTCTAGTTGAATCGATAAATAGACACTTTAAAGGTTTTTTTGCTACATCTAAGGACATTCACGGAATTGATGTTGAAATACCCTCAATTTACGAAGGTCGAACCGTCGAGTTCATTTCCGAGCTGGAAGCTTTGAAAGTTGCGGTGGATCAGAAATCTATCGTGTTGATCAATGAACGCACGGGGACGGTTGTAATGGGTGGTGATGTGGTCATTTCGCCAGTTACAATTTCACATGGGGATCTGAGTATAAGTGTCGGTGGAGGTGGTGGAGGAGCGAAAAAGAAGGGCGCGTCTGTTATGAATCTTGGTGGCTCGACAGTATCGAAGTTGATTGAAGGCATGAATGCAATGGGTATGAAGCCCAATGATTTGGTTGGAGTAATGCAGGCTTTGCAATCAGCAGGTGCGTTGCAAGGTGAGCTTAAATTTATGTGATTTAAATTTATTGGCGGTTTTCTCGTGGAAATTAAGGCGAACTTGGCGAACTCAGTAGATCAGGCAGCTACGGCAAAGATGGATGATCTTGTCGGCCGAAGTGCACGACAACAGGACGTGACAAAAGTCCGAGATTTGGCCAAAGATTTTGAGTCAATTTTCTTAGAACAGATGTTTAAGTCAATGCGAGCATCTGTGCAGAAGTCAGGCCTGATTGACGGTGGAAATGCGGAAGAAATATATACCTCCATGTTAGATGCTGAATATGCAAAGCAGATGTCTCAACAAGGATCATCAGGCTTGGCTGATATGATTGAAAGACAACTTTTGCAAAGTATGGGTGTTAAATCAGAGCCTTCGAGCAAACTCATGAAGCGGGCGGCCGTTCATAGTTATGAGCGAGCTAGTGGCGCACCGTTGCGGCCTGAGCAAAAAGAGGTCACAATAGGACCAGGTGCCGCATCCGGGACAATTATAAGGGAGTAACAGATCATGGCCATTAAAAACGTAGCATCATCGCCCACGGGTAATACCAATCTGTTGAAAGCCAAGGATTCGGATTCGTCAAAGTCGACGTCTGCTGCAGCAGAGCTTGGGACAAACATAGGTTCTACAAAAGCCGCTCAAGCTTCGGCTGCGATGAATCGAAATTTTGGTGTCGAGTTGAGTGATAAGGCAAAAACGAGGGCGGCTGAACAGAAGAAGGCCTTTGAGATCGCCAAAAATACGCCCGATGTTCGTGAGGACAGAGTCGCAGAGATCAAAGCGAAAATTCAAGCTGGGACATATCAGGTTGATTCCGGGAAGATTGCTGATGGAATGTTGCGTGAAGCGATGATGGAACATCTTGCAACATCCAAAGATAATTGACGCGCTGCACACCGGATTTCATCCGGGCAGCCAAGGACGGCCGCTCACATGAGGAAAGGACTGCGCGATGTTAACGTCTTCAAGGTTTAACTATCTTATTGAGATCACACAGAAGCTGCTTACAGCGGTTGCGAGAATGCGTGGGGCGTATTCGTCGTTTCCAGATTTGATTGACGAAGAACATAAGATGATTACAACTCATCAGTACACTTCTCGGTTGGAAGAGATAGCATTCGCAAAATCAGCTCTTGCAGACGAGGTTTCTGTATTGTTTGATGAGCTTCAACAGCTTTCACAGCAGATTTTCACGATTTGGCGGGATGAAGAATGCGAAGGCACCGCGATATTCCCCGGAGATCTTTCGAATAGCATACAGATGTTAACGGGGATTCAGCAAGCGATGTTAGAGAGGAAATCCGACCTCGCGACCAATGTATTACAGCTGCAGATTTCGCGACTTTCCGAGGAGCTAGAGGCGTTCAAGGCTGTTGCCTCTGTTGTAAAGCCAAAAATTGAGCTTAATCGGTCAGCTCTCAGTGGCGTAGTCCGGAGTTACCAAGAGAGCACCCGCGTGATGGTAGAGCTTTGTGAGCAGGCTCAGGCAACGTACTCTTCACAGGGGACGCAAAATAAAGCATCGACTGGGACGTCTACTATTTTTGTGAGGGCTTGAGTTTAATGGGTGCTGGTTTATTTCACACTCTTAATATCGGTGAGCGATCTCTGCACACATCGCGGCAGGGTGTCGACACGGCCTCGCATAATATTTCAAACGCTAATGTAGAGGGCTTTAGCCGGCAACGGGTGAATGTTAGTGCCAGAATGCCTCTTTATACCCATGGTTTTTATATGGGTTCGGGTTCTTACGTCAAAGATATAACTCGAAGTCACAACCAGTTTATCGAAAAACAGCTCAATAGAGCTAATCAATTAGGGGGCGAAGCCAACGGTCGGTTTGAGGGGCTTAAGACCCTAGAGTCGATATTTAGTCCCGAATTGGCATCGGGTGTATCCGATGAAGTGACGAATTTCTTTAATTCGCTGCAGGATTTAAGTTTAAGCCCAGAAGACATGTCGGTTCGCTCGACTGTCCGTGAGAGTGCTCGGAACCTTATAGGGTCTTTCAAGCGAGTAGACTCAGAGATTCGGCAGCGTCGGCTCGATTTGGATGATATCGTCAAGCAAGAGTGTTCAGAGATAAACGGTCGCTTACGAAATATTGCGAATTTAAATCAACAGATTCAGGTTATGGAGGCAACGCCTGGCTCGTTTGCAAATGACTTGCGTGACCAGCGCGATCTTTTGGTGCGTGAACTGACGGAGAAGGTTCATATTAATTACTATGAAGATGAATATGGAAACTTCTGTATACGAGGTCCTCAGGATATTTTGCTCGTGGATCGGAATTATGTAGGTGAATTCACGATATCATCCAATGAGAAAAACGAAGGTTTTGCAGATATTCTAATCACAGATGGCGAAGGTGGCAATAAGCGTAACATTACAAGAATGCTCGACGGAGGTCGCCTAAAGGGGCTTATCGAAGTCAGAGATAATATTTGTACAGATCTAATTAGTCGAAATAACGAAATGGCTTCGAAATTTGTTGGACGCGTCAATGATATCCATACCAAGGGCTATGGGCTCAAGGGGTTTAGTGAAACTGCTGGCAGGACGTTTTTTAAGCCCGTCGACAACTTCGCAACGGCTGCGCGCGACTTGGATCTTTCATCGGATATTGCAGAGTCGGTTGAAGCCATTTCGGTTGCAGGAACTCCACTGGCTAGTGGTGATAATATTGTCATTAACGAAATGCTAGGTCTAAAGCATGAGAAAATGATGGATGGAGGTAACTCCGATCTCGTTGAATTCTACTCAACATATGTCGGTAACCTTGGTATTGAGATTAATCGAGCGTCTCATTTAAAGGAGTCTAACGATCTGGTTGTCAATGATTTACACACCCAAAGGGAGGCTGTCTCTGGCGTGTCATTAGATGAGGAGGCTGTAAATCTAATGAAGTGGCAGTCTAACTTTACGGCATCATCGAAAGTCATCACAACGGTTGATGAGATGATGGAAACCGTTTTGAGCTTGAAGCGCTAGCGGAGACGTTGAATGAGAGTCGCAGAAAATCAACGTTATAGGCAAGTCAATGAGAAGGTCGCTAGAGCGAAGGATAATAACGCGCGCTCGATGGACGCAGCGTCGACGTTAAAGTCTATCCGAGATATTGCAGACGACCCCGTCGGTATGACGCGTGCGCTTCGTTATCGCGATCAAATCAGTTCGCAAGATCAACATGTGAAAAATATAGAGATGAGTAAGGGCTACCTTGAAACTTCCGAACAAGCGGTTGCCAGTATTACTGATAACTTGATTCGCGCAAAGGAACTAGCCATTGGCATGGCCAATGACACCAATAATGCGCAAAGTCGAAGTGCAGCTGCGCGAGAGGTGCGCGAAATCATCGATGAAATCGTGATGCTTGCGAATAGTAACTATAATGGTCGGTTTGTGTTTGGCGGCTATCGCAATCAAAACCCCCCGTTGACGCAAGATGGCGATTACGTGGGTGACGATGGAAAAATATTTGTAGAGGTAGCGCCAGGTAAGTTTTCTCAGATAAATCTCACGGCTCGGGACCTGTTCACTCCTTCTTTAGAGGAACAGCAAGAGGGTCATGTTAATATGATTCATTCACTGCAGCGTCTTTATGACGCACTTGTTGGAAATGAGAAGTTTGAGGTTCAAAAGGGTCTCAGTGAGCTAGAGTTCCATTTGGATAAGGTCACTAATTATCAAGCATCCATAGGCGGCATGTGGAACTCGATCAATGGTACCGCCACAAGGCTGGCTAAGGAAACAGAGTCGGCGAAGGCTCGATTGAGTACGATCATGGATGCGGATGCCTTTGCCGTGATGAGTGATTTTAAGAAAACAGAAACGATTTTGCAGAGCACTTTGCTATCATCTAATAAAGTGCTCCAACCATCGCTTCTTAACTTTCTGCAGTAGTGAGTGTTAGGTGTGTTGGACTGGTATTGTTTAATATTTTGTTTTGTTTAAGTTTTTGCCCCGCCAGGGAGGGCGATACCAAGGAGGGTATTGGGGTGTTGGTTTTAACAAGAAAAGAAAGAGAAGAAATAGCGATCGGAGACGACATTACGGTAGTCGTCATGCAGATCAAGGGTAAACAAGTTAGAATCGGTATTAAGGCCGGTCCGCACATCACGGTCCATCGTGGGGAAGTTTACCAGAGAATCCTTGAGGAGAACCGAGCGGCAGCAATTTCCGACGCGGGCGCCTTGAAGGAAGCGGGGTTCGTGTTGCCGCAGCCCCAAGAAAAGCGTTCCACGGGAGTACGGAGAGTTGTGCGCAACCCCAAGCCCGATGATCACGACGAATAAAAAAAATGCGATTTAACTATCCAAAATGCTTGCAATGAAGCGAAAAACTGATTTAAACTATAGATTAGCTTAAAGGGACATTCAAGCGTTTTAGAGGATGGTGGCGGTAGACGGGGTTGTCGACGCTATTGTGGATAGCTCTGTTGTAGGCCATCGGTTACACACTGTGTAGAAGGAGTCGTGTCTTGATCAAAGTGAAAACTACAAGGTTCGGCGAAATTGATGTTCCCGAGAGTGATGTCGTTCATTTGCCATCGGGATTGATTGGGTTTCCTGAACTTAAGCAGTACGTTCTGCTGGACCATGATAAGGACTCGCCGTTCAAATGGTTTCAGTCGATCGAAGATGGGGCTATTGCATTTGTTTTGATCGACCCTTTGTTATTTAATCCTGACTATGTTGCTGAAGTGACGGACTCAGAGTTGGCAGAGCTTGATGTTCAATCAGAAGAAGATCTTGTGATCTCGGTGATTGTAACGGTGCCAAGTAACCCACAAAACATGACCGCAAATCTCAAAGCGCCTTTGATTTTCAATCTAAAGAATCGTCGCGGAAAGCAAGTGATTTTAAATACAAGTGCTTTCACGACTCGACACAACATCATGGAAGAGGTTCGTAAACGTACGGCCGGCAATGAGAACGCAACTTTGCAAAGTGTTGTACAGAAGGCAAAGGTCGAGCAAGCAACGGAACCCATGCCAAAGGCAGCTGTTTCCTCCAAGAAAGGCTAATGGCTAGAGCTTGGATTTGGTGCCCTTATAACATGCGGTTTTCTCGGTTTAGGGCGAGCAGATCATGGTTACCTCTGGTAGTGGCGATGTTTTCAGATTCGACGTAATTATAGTGGTATCAACTAAGATAGACGGAGCGGCGGGATTTTATGTTCCGCCGCTTTTTTGTGTGGAGTTTGATTGAGTGGCGCAGCTTTGGCTCAATGGCAGTGAGGTGGACTCCTTAAGCTGGTCGGTTTTAGGAGGTCACGGATTTCTTCATGGGGTCCGCGTTATGACTTCAATGCTTGCGATCGGTCGTCATGTCATAGATCAAGAGCGTCACTTGTTGCGTCTACAGGATCATTGCTCGCAGCTTGGTTTGCCGGAAGGCCTATCTAGTGATCTTCTTCGATTTGAGATTGAGCAAAGTCTCGTAGCATCATCTAGCTTGGACTATAGTCGAGTGCGTGTCATTTTGTTTGAAAATGAGTCTGGGCATCTGCAGCGCCTTATTGCTGTATCAAAAGAGTCTCGAGATGACCTAGAGCGCAAGATGCAGCAAGGTGTAAAGCTGAGCCTTCGTCGTGAGCCATCGTGGCAGAGGGGGGCTCACATTAAGACAGGGATCATTGGGGTGCGGAGTTTTCATCTAAATCGTGCAAAGAAAAACGGCTTTGACGATATTCTTTGGTCAAATGGTGATGGTGAACTGGCTGAAGCTACGTGGGGTAATATTTTTTTGATCGGAAGAACAGGTGATCTGGTCGAGATCGCCACCCCGCCACCCTCAAGCGGTATCCTTGAGGGTATCACTCGCCGGCGGATCATTGAGCTTCTGGGTCATGCACAGATTCCGGTGACCGTGCGTGTGATAACAGATGACGAAGTTCCTCGCTTCGATGAAGCTTTTACGAGCTCCAGTATTGCAGGCCTTGTTCCAGTCAATCAGATAGGGGCTCATCGCCTGCATACATTACGTAAAAATGGTGTGTTTTCCCATGTGTCGCGCCTATATCAGACCTGGATCTCTAAAGTTGGTCTCATGGTCTAGCGGACACGCAAGGCGCGATGTTTTGAGGATCAAATATGACGTCAAACCGTTGGATCATATCAGGCTGACCGATGATGGCCTGTTTGCATGGCGAGCTCACCCGGGTAAGATTCTAGGCCTTTGCTTCCAGAGATTTTTAATTAAATCAATAATTTCATGGTGTTAACTTAATTCTCTGCGGCGTCTATAAAATCATTGAATAAATTAAATACTGTGATAACTACCGTTCTGATTTTAAGAAATGGAGTGGCTGTATGTCAGAGGTGTCCCTCGTTGATAAGACCCGAAAAATTCATCTCGTCTCACTTGGTTGCTCGCGTAACCGCGTCGATTCAGAGGTCATGATAGGTACATTGCTGCGCGGGGGCTGGACTTCGGTGAATGATGCAGGATCTGCCGACGCTGTCGTTGTCAATACATGTGGTTTTATTGCGTCGGCGAAGGAAGAAAGTATAGACACAATTTTGTCCATGGCGGAGTTGAAAAAGACAAAGCCAAGCCTAAAGCTCGTCGTGGCAGGGTGCCTGACACAACGTTACAAATCCCAGCTGGTGAAGGGTTTACCAGAGGTTGATCTTTTTATCGGAACAGACGAGTTCTCGCGGATTGGTGAGCTTTTGGATTCAAATGAACCGCTTGCAAAGATTCATGCAAAGCGAACGAATTATCTCTACAACGAAGATATACCGAGAGTTAACACGCTGTCGGCTCACAGTGCGTACGTGAAAGTTGCCGAAGGCTGTCAGCACAATTGTGCCTTTTGCATTATTCCTGCAATCCGCGGCAAGCTGCGTAGCCGACCAGTTCACAGTGTTGTCAAGGAGGTGATGCAGCTTGTGGATGAGGGAGTCCAAGAAGTCAATTTAATCGCCCAAGATCTTGCAGCCTACGGCAGGGAAACCGGTGACACGAATTTGATGGAACTGCTCCGAGCGCTCGTGAAAATAGAGGATTTGAGGTGGATTAGGTTGTTGTATGTTTATCCGGAAAATATCAGTGATGAGTTTCTTGAGTTTTTCGCTAAGGAAGAGAAAATTGTCAAATACTTGGATATTCCTGTGCAGCACGGAAGTAACGCTGTGCTGAAGCGAATGAATCGGGACGTGACCCGCGAAGACCTTATTGCGTCCGTCACCAAGCTACGCTCCATGGTTCCATCAGTTGCCATTCGAACATCCGTCATGGTGGGCTTTCCAGGCGAGACGGAAGAGGAGTTTGCCGATCTAAAATCTTTAGTGAAAGATCTGAAGTTTGAGCACCTTGGCTGTTTCACCTACAGCCAAGAAGAGGGTACAGTTGCGGGCCGAATGGATGGCCAAATTGACGACCAGACGAAGCAAGAGCGAATGGCTGAAATCATGGAAATTCAGAAAGACATCTCACGAGAAAAATTACGACGCTTTGTTGGCAAACGGCTCCCTGTTCTTGTTGCTGGTCCTAGCGAAGAAAGTGACCTCGTTTGGCAGGGGCGCATGAGTGTTCAGGCTCCGGAGGTTGATGGGATCGTTTATCTAAATGATGGTCCCGTTAAGGCTGGTCAGATTCAGTTGGTTGAGATTACGGACTCATATGAATATGATTTAGTCGGGCGGGTGATTCAGTAAGCTTGGACGTCCTAATCCTAGCCCCTTACCGTTGACAGTTGACCGTTTGCTCATAAAGCGCTCCTGATCCAGTAACCCGCCAATTTGGCAGGCCCTGGTCTAGACTGCCATGTCCCTACCGCTTTGCCAGCTAGAAATTAGTATCCCCAGAGTTAAATCCTATGCCTAAGGCCCTGGAATATTGAGTGAATCAGTGTGGCCTAAATAACTTGGTCTAAGTTACGACTTCCTCCCTAAGCGTATTTGATGACCCTTGAAGGGGTCGCATGTCATGACTAACCCTAGAGTTGTTTTGTACACCTAGGGGGGTGACGTGTAAGAGATACGAGTCGAGCCTTCATGAAAGCATTCGGTAGCGGTGCGGTGTGATTTCTAGTCCACGGTTAATGCGGGAGTGCAGTTCCATGAACATCTATCAATTCACCGATTACAAAAGGTACATGGTAAGCCGTATCGAGTCTGATCCCGCTCTTGGCCGAGGAAGTGTTAAAAAGATTGCTGAGTTCCTGCGTGTTCATCCAAGCCTTATTAGTCAAATCCTTAAAGGTCAGAAGGATTTTAGCCCTGAACAGGCCAGAGATGTGGCCGCATTCCTCGGGATGGATGACGCGGCAACAGAATACTTCATGTGTTTAGTTGACATTGAGAGAGCCGGCACGTCCAAATTGAAGTCATTTCTATTGGGTAAGCGTGATCGCCTCATCAGCGTTGCCAGTCAACGCCCAACCCATAATCCCAATAATCCCAGTGCAAGCAACAAAGCAAACGTGGAGCGCCTGAATTCAAATTGGTTTTATCCTGCGGTTTGTTTGCTGTGTCAGATACCTAAGTATCAGTCCGTTAGCGCTCTTGCAAGATATCTGCACCTACCAACGGCAGTGATCGACGAAGCGGTCGATACTTTGGTGCAGTTGGGTTTAGTCATAGCCGATGGTGACCGAATTGTCGCAAGTCCAGTCCCGTTAGAGTCTAGTCAGTTTCTCGATGCCAGACGATTTCATATGAACTGGCGTCTAAAAGCTATTGATCGTATAAACACGAACCTTGAAAACGATAGGTTTATCACCCTTCCCGTCGCTCTTTCAACCGATGATCGGAGGCGTCTGAAACAGATAGTCATCGATTTTGTTGAGCAGATTCGCCAATCGAATGATCCTGGGAACGCCGATGATTTATCTGTTCTAACCATCGATATGTTTGGTTTGAAGTAAACATCTTATCGAATTTTAAAGCTAAATTCTATTAATTAACCAAAGTGACGTTAAAAGAGACTGGCCACCAATATGTTGGGAACTAGAACCTCGTCCAAAAATTTTTTCCCTTTCCTGATACCGTCGTTTCAAATCTGAAGCCTTTTCTAGCTTTTGCCTTTGTAAATCGCCAATGAATCTTAGTGGTCTTTTTATTAATCGACTTGTTCCCAGCCGACGTCAGAGCCTTGCTGTACTTGATATCGCCGACCCGTCCACTTCCTAAGCATTGGTGCGAATACCTACCAATGGCTGTTTCAGCGTGATTCAGCCATCTGTCATGCTTGGGCGTATGGTGTACTTCGAAACGCTCTCAAACCTGCGTGCCGAGTTCCTCTCCCAAGGACTCTGTCAGCGGCATCTTACTGTGCGTCGATAGGTTATCCATGACTAGAATAATTTTCCTCGCTTCAGAATACGCAGCTGCAAGTGTATACAGAATCATTGCAAAGTCAGTACTGCAGCGCTGCTCCGTCACTTCATTTAAATATCGCCCAATTTTAGGCTCAACCCCTACGAATACGTGTACTGAGCAGTTTCTTCCGTATTCATAGTCAACTTTTCTGACGGATCCCTCTTTCATGGGCACCTGATCCCTTGTATCCCCCACAAGAGGCACTGGCTTTTCATCTACGCAAACAACAGTGTATTCAGGGTTGTAGGGCCCCGAATAAATATCAAGCACGTCTTCCATTCTATCAATAAACCCCGTAGTTAGCTCTGGAACACGCTACATTTTTTCTTGCCAAGGCTTGACTTCATGCTATTCCAAGATAATACACACTTATTCCCTACTTATAGTACCGTCCGTCAAACAACGCTTATTTGTCTCTTCTACATTGAGATCAAGCGTCCAACTATAGCTGCACTTGGGTGGGTCACTACAAACAATAGTAACAATCCGAGAACGTTCATGATCATCAAAATCAATCGGGCGACCAGATCTTTCGTCCTATTACAGAGCCGCATCCGTGCCGTCTTCGAGGTGCACATGTGCCACATTCCGAACAGTCTTCGGGTCAACGTGCAACACCTTGGTAATGAGTCCCGAGCTCATTCTGTTGTGCAAGAAGCTTAGGATATCGGCACGTCGGATGACACGGGGCTCTTCATATTCAATGTCAGCGCTTTCATCATTCGCCCAATCTTTGTGGCAAAAAGACAAATCAGCGCAGATCATCCGAAATCAGGACAGGGAAAAACTTTTTGGATGAGGTGCTAGTAATTATCAAGCATATATTTAAGATTTTCAGAGGTGAAGACTATGACCCTCCCATTAGACACCTAGCAGCGCATCGATAACGTATAACGCAAACGGTTTCAAATTTTTAAATGATGAGTTGAGTTCTTTGGACCATGTATCATTGGTACATCCTATCGTCTCTGAAGTTTTATCCATTATCAAAACAATATCGTCTGTACCGCGCATCAGCCCGCTTTCTTGAAGCTGATTGATACCACAGTAAACTACATCTGGATCAATTCCTTCTTTAATTACAAAAAACAGGCTATTTATAACGCCCGTGCTGCTAAGCGTGTAATAACTAGAAAGCCTGTAAGCCAGTCCCAAAAAAGAATTGTTCAGAGAAATAGCAAAGGTTTTGGCGTGATGCGATGGGCCAAGCTTACTAAGTTCTGAATTTAATCTCGGGTGTGATCCATTTAATCCTGAGAAGATCTCAAAAAGCGTCGCGTCAAATGAGTTAGCAACCTGTCTTCGTTTCTCAGCAGGCATCATTCTTATATCAGCTAGTCTAAGATCAGAAAGTTTTCGCTCTTGAACAAAGGATTGCGCTGTCAATGATAAATGAAACGCCTCGTATCTATAATTTGAGGTTTTTAGAAGCATTTTTTCCATGATGTTTACAGATGACTTAACGGATCCATGTATTAACCCTCCAAAAAAACGAGGAGCTAAAAGGGATCCCTTTGCTAGGTTTTCAGCAATCTTGAATATTCTTATAGCAATTTCATCATACGAAAGCGCTGAAGTTTCCCCGTTATGACTTCCTTCTTGGATGCACCAAAACTCATCTGTTAAACGAACCATGCTTAGCTGACTTGCGATTATGCCGCCCTCTATATGAGAGGCAAATCGATGATATAAAAGAGGGTTTCCAGTAACCGTCTCCGGCGGCAGAAACTTTCCCGGTCGTGTCCCGTAAACCTTTCGTCTGGATCCCTTGAGTAATCCAGACTCCGTGAACAAATTAACTAGATCATCCACCTGAGAGTGATGGATTGAGTTCGCTGGGATCAGGCGCGTAAGAACATCAAACCAGCTTGATAACGTTCTGGATTCATCCAACGCATCAAGCCTCAACCCCGCTTTTTGTCCATCACGCCACATTACAGTTGCGTGAACGACGCCGGTATCTAACTTTATGTGCAGTCCTGGGGTCAGCCAGGCTACTTTTGGACTATCATCGCACTCAATCATTAGACCCGTTAGTGAAATGTCTTTTACTTGAACTGTCAACGGTTCGCCAATACTATGATCCATAGGCACAATTTGTAAGGATATGTTGGCTAATGCCTTTCGCTCCAGTCTCCTATAGTTTGCCTCGACGTCGCGAGATTTTGGTTGGATCATTCCAAGAAGTATTCGGGTTGTTGCGGAAGAACGATCAACATCTTTCACTTCCATTTCTGAGGAAAATACATCCTTAGAATCGACTCCTCCGCGAATTCTTACAGCTACTTGCTCCCCAATGCGCAATGGCGGATCCGAGACAGCTGACACTAACGCAAGTGAATTTAGACTGAGATCAACCGGCACGGCAAAAATTACCACATGGTTTGAAAAAATCTCGGCGGTTTGGGACTCTGGACCGAACGTTCTGCGCTTACTCTGTCTAAGATCAATAATATCTATTTTTCTCGGGAATTGGCAGATGCCTGATTGATCATTTACATGAATTTCGAAAAGGATTCTCTGGCCTGCAAACAATACTGTTGCTTGATAGGTGCCCGCCTTAATCGCCTCTCCAGAGAGGCGGATAGTTGATTCTTCAAATGGTAGTCTAAAATCACAATTCATTTTGAAAGGTATGCTATTATTTGTGTTTGACGATCGAATCAATATTGTAGCCTCAGCGGCCTCCATTTCGCTAAGAATTCCAGCGATCACGCGTGATTTGCAGATCACGCGCGGTTTTGGATTGAACTGTAATTTTATCGAATCATGCGACATTAGAGTCCGCCTTTAGGGTTTTTAACGTTGCAGATGCAAATCTAATTTTGGATTTTGACAAACCTTTATCTTGTAAATCGATAAAATACTTCAGACTGGAATCTAACGTAAACACGGGCTCCAAATATTGGACAGCCCTTTCGGAGATTGCTATTTTTGCTGGTTTACCGTCAATATCAAGGTGCTTCATAAGCCCTTCCATTTTGCATACCTCATCTATTCCTGTTCCGATGACATCGATTTGACCAAAAGTCTCGGTACCAACTAAACCAAGAAAATAGTTACCATGATGCAGAAGTGCTCGTGCCCCCCGGCAACCAATTTCATTTGCAATCTGGTCTGCATAGTTAGCTAAAGAGAATAGCTTAGGCAGGAATTTTGGATCGGTTGAGGGACCAGTGATGTGACCGTCCCATGTAATAATGACAGCGTCACCAATGGTCTTCCGAATTGTTCCTTGAAACAAATCCTGGGCCATCCGGTTTACAGAGTCGTAGAAAACTCCGTATGCCCGTGCCTTGAGTTCGGTATCTTTAGTCAGGTCAGAACTCCCGACCAAATCGAACAGGAGTAATAGCGATGACCTGGGGCTTCCTATCGTTGTAGGTAAGGTTTTAGTTTTTGCCGCCTCAACAATTTTTGTTCTTATTTCCGCGTCACCAATAAGTCTACTTGTGAGTTCACCGAGAGCAACAACGGAGGTTCGTTGGCTCATGATTTCTAGAGCCGCTATAAAAAGTGCTTCTGTGGACTCGACTATCTGAACAACGGCTGGATCCGTAGCGCCTGTGTCACCAGACCTGAATAATGTGACCACGAATACTCTTGAATCAGAGACTAAGGGTATCGCTGCAAGACTTTCGGCTCCGATCATATCAAACAAGGCAATCGTTTTATGGTGAAGCTGATGTGAAATTTCGCGAACTTTTTTTACATAGCTACTTCGAGACTCAACGAATGCCACGATAGTTGGACCAACTGGTGATGCGGATAGTGGATCTAGATTGAGTGGATTATGGCACAAGAAATCCCATGCGCTGTTGGGCAGGCCGAAATGTGTCACGGCTACTCCCAAGTTTTCGACACGAGTATGTATTATCACGCCACTATCACAGATTTCACCGATCCGCTGAGCATACATTGCGACGAAGTCTGAGAAGCTACTACATTTTGATAATCCCTCGTGAAGTCTTTTGTGTAACGTTTTTGATAAATTTACGGATGTGTCGAGGTTTTGAACAATTAGATCAGAAATACAACTTTCCAGTGCAACTACTACAGCGTCAATATTTTGCCGTTCTTCATTTAACCGGTCACCTGAAGCTAATTTTTTTTCAATAACTGAATCGCAAAATTTTGTAAGCATCAGAGTTCCGACTACGCTTTTGTTGACTCGTATTGGGATTGTGCAGAAATATTTTGCTGATATCAAATTTGGGTTTGAATCAAGGCCAAGTCGTGTTGCGTAGTCTGAAAAAGATTCAAAAAAAATATTATCACCATAGAGAATTGTGCGCATTGTAACGGCGCCCGGAATGGTCCCGTCATCAAAACAGATGTCGGACTCCAAATGGTTATCATGAATCTGTGTAATAGGTCGCCCGAGCGGGAGGTTAATGGTCAGGGCTATTCGTTGTGCCTGAAGAAAGTCTGCTATCATTGGCATTACCGGTTTTAGCGCAAAGATCTTTGCTGAACTATCGATGTTTTTCGTTTCACTTAGTCGTCGTTTAATAGACTCAATAAGAACGTCTCTTCTCAGGCGGTGGAACATACCACCTGCGAGAGCGATGGTTGTGAATCCACCTGCTTTGCCCGCAGCCATGCCAAGTGTAACTAGCGCAAAAATAATGTTGACATATATTGGTGGATAGTCTCCAATCGAGAGGTGTCCCAGAATTCGTAAAGCGTCAATGATGCCTGAAAGCCAAAATATTCCAAGAAATATCTCACGATTCCGAAATAGCTGGATCGCACCGAGCACCGAGACGGTCCCGACTGTGAAGGCCCAGTATGTTCCTTGTCGTAATAATGGCCATGCTAGGTAGGATCCCAAAAAAATTATCGATACGTAAAAAAACATTGGCGCTCTGCTTGTCTTTCCAAGCAAATGCAGTCTGTTTCGGGCTGCAAATACAATCGACCCTGCAAGGAAGAAGGTTCGAAGCAGCCGATTTCGAGAGTCACCCTCAGGGAATAGTGAATCGAAGACTCCAGAGCTGATTTGAGCTGAGAGTGCAATTAACAAGGATGCTATAATAGCCGCTACAATCTGACTTCTCTTTTCTGGCGTCAATGCGAATTGGCGGCTGAGTGACAGAAGATTGGCTGAAATAATGATGCATAATGTTGTTAGGGTTAATAGTAGGCAAAGGCTTGTTATCGTTTGGCCGAGCTCTGGTACACTAAGAATCCCCATATTATTGGTTTGACGAGGAAGTATGCCGACAAAAAATCCAAGTTTCGCGCTTGATGGTTTGGAGGCGCGCACCTCATACACGTTACCGGGTTTAACCTCGTACACCTGTAGCCGGAGCCAACTGTCTGAAATGGTGCCTTTGACCCGGTTAACCGGGGCCAAAGATGTTCCAGAAGTTGTATCGATTAGTTCATGTGTTCGAAGAATTTGCCCGAGTAGAATAAATCGCGAATCTGGAATGAAGGTCCACCGAGCCGAACATATGTCGCTTGTGCAGTTAGTTTCAATTTGTCTTAAATTAATCTTGGAAGCTTCAAGTGTGGTTAGCTTTAAATGTGTTATTAAGCCAGAAAGGATGTATAGAACCGCCGAAAATAGAAAGATGGCAGTACATACATTTCTTACATTTTTCTCGGCCGCGACATTCACGCAGGCTTCTCCTGATAATCATCACCAAGTAGTGTAACTAGTCTATGTGTGTCAATGGCCGTAGCGGCAAGAAGCTGCGCAATGCGACACTCTGCGATTTTTAATAGTGTATTGACCGATTTAAATGAGCAACATGATCTGAATTCGAGCGTTCCAAACCGCGTTATCCTTATGTACGACATATCTCTAACTGGAAAAAAAGGATCGGATGGAAAGAGCTTGGGAGAATTATTCATCAGCTTAACCAATGAGGCCAAATCGTATGCCGGATCCTTGGGATAAGTGTGGAGGAGGTAGTCGTCTCCCAACGTATCGCGATACATCCGTGTACGGGCATTTTCATAAAATCGGCCGTTAAATTCGTTGGCTCTTGTAAACTTCTTACTAATCAAAGGGTCTAGTGCGAATAGTTGAGGCATGTGCTTTAGTATATCTTCAGAGCCAGCGTTGAGGTGAATATGCGTGGCGGCGATATAAGCAGGGAAATTTGGATCTTGAGTGGGATTTGTAAGAGACTTTGGTCGAAATGTTGTCGATATATCCCTGAGTCGATCAAGGGCAACGAAATCAATGTCATTGGGGGTATTGGGTAAGCAGCTTAGATCTAGTCTTTCCAAATGAAGCTCTGATAGTGCGGTGTCAACCTCCGTGAAAACGGTTGTGATGATGTCACGTAATTGGTCCAAATTCTGTCTTGGTGGAAACGAAATCTCTAGAATGTGCCATGCAAAATCTGGCTTAATTGCAATAAAGCCAGACTCTGTATCTTTACTTAGACGCCCTGGCTGATCAAGCAGGTTTTGGTCGATGTAGTTAAAACGCTCCTTTAGAATGCTTGTGACTTGAATATAGTCATCCTTCGTCGCAAGTCGAAATTTTGACCCTGAAATTTTTGCGATAAAGTATTCGACTTCCAACCCAATGGTCAGGTTCGCTTCATCAAAGCCCCAAAATTTTGCTTTAGGTTTTGAAAATAGATGCCTACGGAGACGATCCTCAGTCATGATGTTGTCGTCTTTCTGATGTTGTATTTCAGAGCGCATAGACTGACTCCTTTTCAAGTACAGGCTTTATCGGCGAAAGTTGTCACCTCATTAGGTATCGTTCACGTCAATGCGATGACGATAGCGTTTACACGCAATGGAATTCTTTTGGATTTTCCAAAGAAAACACTGGCAGTGGGCTCTGAATGGCTAGATTCACACGTGAAAATGTAGAAACTTGTCTTTATTCCTGGATCGATTTTACCTAGTGCGGCGAGTTTGTCTTGATATTCATAAAGATAAATTATGTGTGACCCAGCGGTCATGATGAGAATTTTCTTGCCCTTTGTAAAATTATTATTCAGAGGCATAAAATCAAATGTTGCTGACTCTTAGGCATCGCCAATTCACCAGTCTCTGGCGCCTACGTAGCGAGAGATTTTTTCATAGTTAGTCAGGTTGATTGGCTGGGGGTTGACCCGATTGATGCAGCATTTCATGATGATGAGTAGGAATAATTCTTATGTGAGTGTCGCCTGGAAGCGGCGCGGGCGAACCGGGGGGGTGCACCAGTGTCTTCCATCGAGAATGTTCAAAATATACTTTTTTACTCCAATACCGAGTTTTCAAGCGAAGAGTCGGAGAAGGCGAAGTCTAGCGGTTATAACATTGTTTACTCCAAGAACAAGGCTCGTTTGATTGACGACATCATTTCATCAAAGCCAGTGGCAATACTGATCGATGGACAGTATTGCGAGCAAAGGAAAATGAAGGCGGTATTTTTATTACAGAAGATTCGTAGTGTTGCCAAAGCGCGCCCCGTTTTTTTGGTGAATGCTAGTCATGTTGATCATGTGGATTTGATGGTTGAAGAGCTTGTTTACGCTGTGATTTCAGGTTTGCCAAATGTAGCTAGAATCATCACAGCCCTTGATAAATTTCTGGATGCAAGAAAGCAGGGATATGGTCCTGGGCGCATCCGGAATACGGTACAAGTACCTTGTTTACTGAAAAAGCTCGGTACATCTGGGTTACTACATGGAAATATTTGCGACCTAAGCCCAAAGGGGATGAAGATTGTTTTAGAACGCTCATGTGAGGACTGGACGGCAGGGGATGAGATTCGTTTTTCTATTCCGAAGAAAAGCGACAAGACACTCCATTTAGATGGCTATGGTCGCTTACGCTGGACCGAGAAGCAAAATGCAGATGAGGGAGTGGGGAGAGTCCAATTGGGGCTTGAATTTAGTCAGCTTCCTTTGCAAACACTACATGAGTTCCTTGATCTTTTAAATGCGTCGCGTGCCTGTGCTTGAAGGTATCTTCTAGGGGGCAAGATCATGGTGAGTAAATTTAAACAGATCCCTATCGGTGTCCTCGCGTCGATTACGCTTTTTATTAATTCTGCTGCATGGGCTGACAGTATCGACTTGCGTCTTGATGTCGGCGGTATGATTCGTCCAGCGCCTGTCTGGCGTAACGAGAATAAAGACGTGATCGACAATCTTAGTTTTAACTTCAATCGGATCTCAAATACGATCGATCGGTTTAGGAATGTGGATTCTGATATCCGCAAGGCAATGTTGGATATAAATGGTGTCATTACGAATGTTTCAATTGAGATGCGTAGACCGAAGGAGTGCTTCATTGGCGATCAACGCGTTGCAGATGGACATGTTTACTTTGTTCACGGACTTCAGTATTATACAGATGGAATGATTCCCCTCAGAACTGGGGTTTTACACGACTTTTATATCCGTTTTTCGGCCATAGGAGGCTATGCACATCTCAGTGGTGCGGTGGTCTGCCAGACCCCCGGTCGTTTGCGGTATACCTACGATTGATTGGTCGATTTTAGGACCGCCTATGAGGCTAGTTTTCTCAATTGGGCTTCTTTTAGTCCCCATTGCCCTACTGGCTGAGGATTTTAAGACTCTTACGTTTTACACAGATGACACCGAACAAAACGTTTCTTTGCCGGATTCGTCGTGTCTTGCGTTTCTTGATGATACGTCGAACTATAAATTTGAGATCGAGCCAAATAGCCAACTGCGGGTTATAGCACTTGGTGTTTCGGATCGATCAGCCACACTGCTGATTGACTGCCCGGATCGATCGCTTGTGTATTCTTTGGAGTTTAAAAGTCGATCCCGTCACTCCCTAAGCGACATAGGGTCCAAAGTGTTACGGCCAAATTCATCCGTAGGATTGTCAGTGTTTCATCGAGGTGCAGACGTCAGGTCTTATGACGTTGAGATTAGTGATCGGAGTCTGGACCAATTGCAGTTAACCGTAAGGAAGTCCCATCAGAATAATTTTGGTGCCATTATTGCCTCTGACTCGGCTGATGTCCTACATCAATTTGGGGAGCACTATTTAGGATACGGACATCAACGCACCATTGGTCCGAAGCAGAATGACATGTTGTTTCGATTTAACGGCGGCTTGCTTGGATTTAGTTTGAGTCACTCCCGGTCCATTTACATGGATCGAGACGGATGGCAAGACATCACATGGTTTCGGACGCCGCAGCCCCTTGGCCTTGGATATGGTCGTGAGGAGGCATCGACTGGGAAGGTCTCACACACGTTTGACCGATACATGTCAGTCAGTGCAGGGTCGTTCGGCCTAGGGATTGTAACTAGGTATCAATGGAGGAAGGATGAATTGGGATCCACGGAGGGTCGTTATAACGTTCGAGCTGAAGGAACGTTTCGACCGTTTAACGTCTTGCGCTTGGCAAACTTTAATAGTCTCAGCTGTCCTCACCATAAAGGCTGTCTCATCGATCAATGGATTCTTAAGTCTTTTTTCACGTACGCGCGTACCGAGTTATCCTTGGAGTATGGCTTATTGCCGCATATGATTACAACAGGATTCAACGCGGAAGCCTTTGGTCGTCAGCGCCTGTCGGTGAAGATAAGTCGAACGTTACAGCGGAAGTCTTTTGTTAGTCGTTTTCGTCAGTTTGCAAAGGATGGTTTGCCCGATACGTTTTCTGAGTCAACGGGTGGGCATATCGAGGTGAGGGGTGATCGATGGACTTATTTTTGGGATCAGTCAGCAAGTATCTTACAACGAAAATTATGGTCTAATACCTTGGGCGTTCGCTATGACGGCGATCAGATCGTGGCTGGGGTTGGTGCTTCATTCGAGGGTAAAAAAGTTCGACAATCTTCCTTTATTGGTAATCTACGGTATTTTTTCTCCGACAACTTGAGGTCGATATCGCAGAAACTGGTCAAGCGTCTGATCAAAGTTAATGTGCGATCTAATGCCCCAGGAGCCGCAGTGGTTGATGGCAATATGGAGCTGTTACAAAACGGACAGTTGTTGGTAAGTAGACAGCTCCAGGGTGATGGCGTTACAGAATTTTTTGAAGCCAAATGCTGCGGAGACTATGAGCTACGCTTTGTAAACGGGACTGAAGAGGTGCGACAAGGGGTGTTTGTGTCTGAAGTATGGCAGGAAAAATCCGTCACGTTAACGTTGAGTGATCATCGTGAGATGCTTGTTGACTTCGTCGTCCAAGCTCCCAATGGCTCGTTCGAGGCTGTTGCGTTGAATAATCATATTAGTGAGTTAAGTGAGTCTATAGTGAGTTGTGATGGCTGTCGATATGCAAATAATTATGTTTATGTATCAAGACGTTCTAATGTTAAACTATTAATTAATGAAAGTCTGTTGCCCTTTTCTTATCAGTTTGGTGGTTTTGACCATGAGGCTGTGGATGGTGCAATTAAGGATCGAGGGCGGATCAAAGTGATATTGCGTGGTCGAGGTCAGTGACGTGATGCGAGCTGAAACGTTAACAACATTATTGATGGCTGTGCTTATGATGAGCTTGGCGAATCGAGCCGTTGGCGTCACTAAGATGGTCACATCGACGGGTGCGTCGATCGATAAAGTCAGTCTTGATATTCAAGACGTCTTTGCGGGTCAGACTACGTCTAGACGTTTTAATCTTGAGTATTCGTTTCGGGGTGAGTCCACGAGTGCAAATTTTGTTTTAGAGATGCCGAGTTGCTTAGTGTCTGGGCGTCGCATGGATCGGTTGGAACTTAAGATCGCTGGAAAGAGTATGTTTTCTTCAGTTGATCTTCTCCAGTCTGGATTTCCTGTCGACGTGAGTATTCGCACTCCATCGGACACGGAAGGTGTTTTGAGTTGCACAAGCGCAGAGCTACGTGAACTCAATACGGGTACCGTTATCGTTGAATTTCAAGTGGTCGGCTACGTCCGTCGGCTACCTAAATGGCAATCATCCCAGGGCCAAGAGCTATCGCAGGTTTACTTTTCATTTGATGATTTGATCGCAGGTAAAAAGGCTGATGTGGATGTAGACTCGCGTGCGGTGACGGTGCGATTGGTTGATGCTGTTTCTTATCCCGCATCAACCATGTATTTAGCTCCGGACGGTTGTAAAATCGGAGGGCATGCGATTAGTCGCGGTGCTCTTGTTTTGAAGTCGGGCTCACTGATCATTCCTGATGGTGGGACTCTAAGTATAGCGCACGCATCCTCTGTGACGTTGGCACTTCGGATTAAGTCTGAGGCGCGCATGGGAGATAAGTTTGGTTTGATTCGGTGTGATAGCAGGGGTTCATTAACCTATTCATATTAGAGGAGATGTCGCAATGCGCTTATCGGGCAGTCTTAGTCTTTTAATGTATTATATCCTTCTAGGCTTTGAAACACGGGCAGTAGCCCAAGGCTCGGCTGTGATTATGCCAATGTCGCAGTATTTAATGAAGCAGGAAAAGACGGCTTCATTCAATGTGCATAACCAGTTAAAGAACCCAATGACGATGGACGTGGCTTATGAGTGCGAAGTTGATGGCGTAGCTATTAAGAGTGACGAGTGCACACGGTACTTCAATCTGAAGATTTCCAATGAGATAAACCCGAAAAAATTTGAGATCCAAAGTTCTGGAAGCGTTGAAGCTTATGTGCAGATGATACAGGCCGCCAAACGTTATGCGCTATTTAAGCCTGTATTTTCGCCGATTGTAGCGGGAGACTCGAGATCCAACAGTGTGGCCTTTGATTTTAGTTATCAGCCTGGGATCTTGTATATCTTGAATGCAGATCCCGTAAGTATTGCTACACCAAAGTTCTCAACCCGCGTGACAGATACAGAAAAAATTGCGGTTTTTGATTTGGATTTGCAGACCATGACTATGCCTGCTGTGGCGTCAATTTCCGCAAAGATTATGGACAAAGATAGCAAAAAGATGATGCGCTTTGTTCGGTTGGCGAGTGATAAAATTATTGATCCATATCGCAAGACCGTGACGCTAGAAGCAGGCTATGCCCCGCCTAAAGACACAAGCAATGCCTGCTTTGAAGTGATCATACAGTGGTTGTCGACAAAGTCTTTGCAGAAACTATCGAACTGTCACATGTAGTTGTAACGAAGTTTTCCGGGAGTACAACGGACGTCACCAATCTTGTCTCCGTAGCGACCCGCGGCATCAAATCGTAGCGCAACGGGATATTGGACTCCTTCACTAAAGGAGATGATTTCGGAGTTGGACTTCGGTGCTCCTGCAACAAGTACTTTGACGTGTTGGCCGTCGACATTGGTTTCGCCGATTTTGCAACCGCTAGGAACGGTAACTTCAACACTGGCGTAACCAGTCCGCATGTTCACGAGCTTCACCGTGTTCGCGGCTGAATCGCGGTGGGTATCCGGTTCTTTGGGTAAACCTGAGGCAAAACTAAGCTCGGTGAAGTTAATAACTTGATCACTTTGATCACGCCACTGTGGCGAGCCAGAGATTGTACCGGTGACTCTGAGCTCAAGGTCAAGGTCTAAGGCCATTGTGGCTGTTCCAGAAACTAACAAAATCGCCGTACATATCGTCTTCATTTTCGTTGGGTAGCGCGTCATAGGGGATCCTCCAAAAAAAGTTAAACTTTAAAGCTACCGTCAGGCAGCGGCTTTGGGGGTCGAGTCGGTATAGTCTTGGTTGTGCTTGATTCGAAAAAAATAAAATCAGTAATTTTATTATGTTAGCGAATCTTGGCCTGGCTGAACCCGTCCATCAACGTGTGCAAGCGTCTTGAGCTTATAAAGGGTATCAAAAAGTGGTTGCTGAAAGCCACGTTCGTATTGGCAGAGCGAGGCGTTTCCTCGTTTTTAACTAAATAAGTACTGCGTATCCGTCTTGGTAGGATGGATAGCAGAATTTGAAGCCAAGACTCGTCAACCGTTGATTGCTAATTTGTTTGTTTGAAGCAGGCAAAAATTCAGGTCCTTCATGAAACCCGGTGTCGGATTGAAATCTCGGGGTGATTTCTGGGAGACCAAGCACAAGCCGAAGCCAGGTCATGACTTCGTGTTGCAAGGCGGGGTTGCTGTCTGTGATACAAAAAACCTTGTCCTCAGGTTTCTGGCTCAGTAAATAAAGTACGGCCCGTGCACCATCGTCTACATGAATACGATTTGTGTAGGCACGCTCGCGAACAATAAATGGGTCTTGTAAAGCCCTAGCCATCGCGATGAGTCGCGTTCGGCCTGGTCCGTAAATACCCGAAAATCTCGCGATCCAGGAGTTTGGACGAGCCATCACCGAGGACTCTCCGGATAGTAAGAAACGTTGAGTGCTTGATAGACGAGCGGCATCAGTTAGCGAGTTTTCGTCTACAGATTTGCCATCGTTTTGGTGATAGACCCCGGTGCTTGAAACAAAAATAAGAGGTGTGCTTTGAGGTAAGTGTTCAATGACGTTACGAACACCTACGTCATAAGCGAGCTGATAAGCACTTTCCGTGCCTGATCCGGCTGAGACGCAGTAAACCACAGCGTCAAGGTCGGCTTTATTCGCTAGTTCACTGAGTCGCTCCCGTACCGAAGAACTGACGTTGACATCCATTTTTATGGGGATAATTCTCTGGTTTACATCTTCGGTAACCGAGCTTCTTCTTGCAGTCCATACAGTAGCGCCCTGCTGCGTCGCAAAGTGTGCGATCCGTTGCCCAAGGTAGCCTGCACCGATAATGAGTAGTTGTCCTGCCATGATGAAGGATCGTCCGCGTGCCTTTGTAGGTCAAAATCGGGCCAAGACCGCAGCAGCCTCAAACCCCTGAATGTTTAAACGATCGATATTAATCCAGGGGCGTAAAACAATGCGCTCTTGCCTTGTCTGCTCAACATAGAGTGACGGTCGAGGCGCTGAGTTTTCCGTAAATGCTGGAGAAAACGCCATCCAACCACCGACGGCGGTGCCTGCCAGAAAGCCAACCGAGGCCCCCATGGAGATATAGTGTAAATTTCTTTTAGGATCGTCATGGAAGACTAAAATGGCCGCACCGATTGCGGCTCCGGCAGCGGCGGAGTAGCCAGCGGTTATAAACATATCTTGAAATTTTTCTTCCATTTCAGAATCTGCTAAAGCCGATGGTGGCTTGAGCCAGGCGAGGCACAAGATGAATCCAATGAAACGAACTCGTAAATAGGTCATAGCCTTCTTCAACTCCCCAAGGTGACTGCGCTTTTCATCATGCCATGGTCTTAAGATTAAGGCTACGCCCTTTGCGGGGAGGTCAAACTTCCCAAAGACTTTCTACCGTTATTAAAAGAATCGTACCCACGTTTCAGTTGTAAGAGCCTCTAAATTTAGAGCTTCCACTACAGTTTTTTTGGGGGCCTAAACGAGCTAGGTCCCTGAATCTTTTGCCAAATGCATAGTGCCGGAGTGGTTGCGGAGCTAACCAAATTTCTCTCTTGCACAAATTTAAAAAGAAATTTATATACTGTTGCACCGCTCAAAAAATTGAGATCGATTCCCAACAAAACATAATATCTTCAAGATTCCTCCAAGTCATTCCATAGATTCAAAACATCAACACCTATAAAAACATTCATTAAGAGGAAGATTGCCCATGACGCAAGGCAACAACGGCGACGATTCAGCTCCTAAAAAGCGACCGTCGAGACCAGCCCGCCCCCATCACCAGATGCACAAGGATCCGCCCGCGACTGCAGTAGCCGTGGCTGAACCAGAGCCGGCGGTCGTCGCGGGTCAAGCAAAAACATTGCCAGTTGACAAGGCGGCAGCACCCGTTGCTCCAGGTGGCGTAGCCAAACCTCTGCCTAAAACATTGGCGGATGCCATCGCAGGTGAGATCAATCTTAAGCAGCTTAAAGATCGACACATCAACGACCTCAACAAGATTGCTCGTGAGTTAGAGATCGAGGGCGCAAGCAACTTGCGCAAGAATGAACTCATGTTTGCGATTCTTAAAAACCTCTCGGAACGAGGCGGTGTCGTCTATGGTGAGGGCGTTTTGGAGACGCTTCCTGATGGATTTGGTTTCCTCCGCGCCCCTGATTATAACTACCTTTGGGGTCCAGACGATATTTACGTGTCGCCGAGTCAAATTCGTAGGTTTAATCTTCGAACCGGTGACACGGTCTCGGGTCAAATTCGTCCACCGAAGGACGGAGAGCGCTATTTTGCGCTATTGAAGGTTGAAAAAGTTAATGGGACATCTCCGGACCAAAGTGCTGAGAAGATTATCTTTGATAACTTAACGCCACTCTATCCGATGGAGAAATTCAAGATGGAGTACGAGCCGCAGAATCTTGCCACTCGTATCATCGATCTTTTAGCGCCAATCGGTAAAGGCCAGCGATCTCTCATTGTGGCGCCGCCACGGACTGGTAAGACCGTTCTCCTTCAAAACATCGCAGCTGCGATTGCGAAAAACCACCCTGAAGTGATTTTGATTGTGTTGCTGATCGATGAGCGCCCGGAAGAGGTCACCGATATGCAGCGTAGTGTGAGAGGCGAGGTCATCAGTTCGACGTTTGATGAGCCTGCGCAACGTCACGTCCAGGTTGCTGAGATGGTAATTGAAAAGGCGAAGCGTCTTGTTGAACACGGAAACGATGTGGTTATTCTTCTGGACTCAATCACTCGTTTAGCACGTGCCTATAACTCGGTTGTTCCTCCCTCGGGTAAGATTCTTTCCGGTGGTGTGGATTCTAACGCTCTTGATAAGCCCAAGCGCTTTTTTGGAGCCGCTCGAAACATTGAAAATGGTGGCTCATTGACCATCATTGCGACGGCGCTAATTGAAACAGGCTCTCGAATGGACGAAGTGATTTTCGAGGAATTCAAGGGTACTGGCAACATGGAGTTGAATTTAGATCGGAAACTGGCCGAGAAGCGAGTATTCCCTGCGATCGACATCAACAAGTCTGGAACGAGGAAAGAGGATTTGTTGCTACCTCGTGATATCCTGAATCGTATGTGGATTCTTCGGAAGTTGTTGGCACCGCGTAGCACTGTCGATGCGATGGAGTTTTTGTTGGAAAAAATGGAAAAGACAAAGACGAATGCAGAGTTTATTGCATCTATGAACGGCTGAATTGGATATAAGTAGAGTCTGATGTTTACGAGATTGGAAACAGTTGAGCGCCGCTTCGATGAGATCGAGGCGGCGTTGTCGCAGGATGGATTGGATTCTCGAGAGTTGACGCGTTTATCGAAAGAGCGCGCCATGATTGAGGATATCGTTGTGGCGTTTCGTGCCTATAAGCATCTTTTGAAGGCTCGTGATGACGCTAAGCTTATGCTTAATGATAGTGACTCCGATGTGCGCGCAATGGCCAAGGATGAGCTTGACGACGTATCCGGTAAGCTAGAAGCAGCAGAACGTCAACTCACAATCCTGATGCTGCCAAAAGATCCAAATGATCAAAAAAATGTAATGCTTGAAATCCGCGCGGGAACGGGTGGTGAGGAAGCGGCATTGTTTGCTGGTGATCTACTTCGTATGTATACGCGTTATGCCTCGAAGGTTGGTTGGCGGACTGAGATATTGTCGAGTACGACGGCAGAACGGGGCGGTATTAAAGAAGTTGTGGTTATGGTGGAAGGCGACCGTGTTTATAGTCGTATGAAGTTTGAAAGTGGTGTGCATCGTGTACAAAGGGTTCCTGAAACCGAAGCCCAAGGAAGGATTCACACGTCAGCGTGCACGGTAGCGGTTTTGGCCGAGGCTGATGAAGTTGAGGTAAATATAAGACCTCAAGATTTAGATATAACCGTTTGTCGATCATCAGGAGCTGGTGGCCAGCATGTCAACACATCGGACTCTGCGGTTCGCATGGTGCATATTCCTACGGGAATAGTTGTCGAGTGCCAAGATGAGCGTAGCCAGCTTAAAAACAAGGAACGTGCGCTAAAGATTTTGAAGGCAAGAATCCTTGAAAAAGCCCAGGCAGAGCAGGATGCAGCGATCTCAGCCACGCGCAAGAGTCTCGTAGGATCCGGGGATCGAAGCGAGAGGATTCGAACTTACAACTTTCCACAAGGGCGGATGACCGATCATCGCATAAATTATACCGTGTATAATTTACCAGAAGTTATCAATGGTGATCTCGATGACGTTCTTGATAAGTTAGGAACCCATCATCAGGCCGAGTTGCTCAAAGAGCAGTTAGAGAAAGCACTGTGAGCAGTGATTATGATCAAGAGTCTGAAGCAAAGAGCCATCCAGATCTGTGGACGGTGCGGCGTGTTCTAGCCTGGTCTTGTGAGTATTTAACCAACCGTGACCCCGAGTTAAAGTTGACGGCGAGGCTCGATGTAGAGATTCTCTTGGCCGCAACCTTGGGATTTGACAGGGTGAATCTCTTTCTTCAACTTGATAGACCACTCACAAAAGAAGAACGCAATAGTTTTAAGATTTTTTTGAAGCGTCGCTATGAGTTTGAGCCAGTTGCTTATATCCTCGGCTATCGAGACTTTTATCGGCATCGTTTTCAGGTCAATCGTCATGTTCTAATCCCGCGACCTGAAACTGAACTTTTGGTTGAGCTGGCCTCTCGCGCAGTTCAGGCCTTATCTAGTCCAAAGATTTTAGATGTAGGTACCGGTTCTGGATGTATTGCAGTATCAATCGGCAGTGAGTTGCCCTCAGCGTCCGTTGTTGGTTGGGACGTGAATGATGATGCTTTAGACTTGGCCCGTAAGAACGCTGTCGACAATGAAGTTCATAACATTAATTTTGTGAGTCAAGATGCTCTTTGCATTGATGCTATTGAAGATAGTTCGTTTGATTTGATTGTTTCAAATCCTCCGTATATTGCCGCGTCTGAGACAGGGTTGATGGGGCGTAGCGTTTTAGACTATGAGCCAAGAACAGCGCTGTTTGCGACCGATCCAGAGGGGTTAGGCTTCTATCGGCACTATGCCTCCAACTATCATAGAATTCTTAGGCCGGGCGGAAAAATCTTCCTTGAGGTGGGGTTTTCTCAGAGTGCAAAAGTTGCCCATTTGTTTGCTGCAGCCGGATGGGAGAAAATAAAAGTAGCTAAAGATCTGTCCGGCCACGATAGAGTTATCTCCGCCGAAAGGTCAAGCACCTCTCTCTCCAGCGGTGAATGATGGCTGAAAAGCAAGAAATCCCAGGTCATCGGCATGATTGGCAAGCCATCAAGCGTTTCGCAATCTTTATTCTATTACTCGTGACTACGCTATACCTTGCTAGCATGTTTTATCAGAAGGTCATCGTTCCAATTTTTATATCAGGTTTTCTTGCGTACTTATTGAATCCCCTGGTTAACGTTTTGGAGCGTCGACGAGTCAATCGGACCATTGCATCCCTAGTCATGATGGGTCTTATCCTCGGTGGGCTTGGTTGGATTTTGATAAAGTTATTTCCCTTCCTTTATGATCAATTGATGGGACTTATCCAGCAGATCCCGTCTCTTTTAGAGAATATCTCTCAGAATGCTGGTACATTTATTCGTAGTAAATTAGATGACTATGGCATCAATGACCGAGGTGCCGTTAGTCGCGCGCTTCGTGGATTTAATGTTGTCGATAAAGCTGTTGCGAATATTCAGGGGGCGGCTGAAAGGGTTTTGGGCTTTGGGGCAGGCTTTATGGGGTCCTTGGTCAGTCTTGTGTTGATTCCAATTTTGACGTTTTATTTTTTGATTGAAAAGGCTCGCCTGGTTCAGGCATTGAGAAGCATCACACCGAGAGATTTGAGGCCATATGGGATTAAGCTTGCAGCAATCATTGACGTTGCTCTTGTGAACGTTGTTCGCGGGCATCTTAAAGTAGCTCTTGCTTTGTCTTGTCTCTATTCGATTGGATTTTCTGCCATAGGACTTAGTGCTGGGGTTGCGATTGGGATTGCGTCCGGGGTCTGTCGGGTCATCCCTTATCTCGATGTTGTTGTAGGAATGACTTTAGGTGTGACTTATATCTTTACGCAGCAGCTGCCATTGGTGCAGGTGTTTTATCTAACGGGTGTTATTGGCACTGTGCAGATTCTTGACGGCGCTCTTATCACGCCTAAGCTCATCGGAGAGCGGGTGGGGCTTCATCCGTTAGTGGTCATTTTGACGGTGATTGCCGCAAGTTCCCAGTTTGGTTTTTGGGGAGTGATTTTGGCAATCCCGGGTGCAGCTGTCATTAAGGCCCTCTACAAAGAGATTCTTCCCATCTACCGCGATTCAAGTTGGTTTACTGGTGTTCGCTAGCCTCATTGACGATTTTTTGCAAAGACGTCCATGCATTAGAGTCTTTAATTTCCCTGCCTTCGATGGTGTGAATAGGATATTTTTATTTCCTTTTTACGGGATATTACTGGGTCCTTGAAGATTTCGAATGGCCCGAGATTTTAGATCTCCATCACGCCAAATCCCGTCATTAGCCATCATGAATTTACGATGCTTTACATTGAGGCGAGTTTGGACACCAGATAGTCTACGAACACGACGCTTCCCATCGAATCGTCAATCCTCAAACACCGAAAGGATCATATTTATGAGTCAAATACGCCAAAAGACTGTGGCCCTTCTGATGCTGGTTGTCGGTCTAGGAGTTGCTCAGCGGGGACTATCCAAAGATCGGGAAATACCGATTGAACATCCCGGTTTCCCGGTAAATCCAAGGGTCCCATTGTCAATTCCTCTAGATCCGGTTGTGAAGCTCCACGCAAATAATGGAACTAACTACTGCGTTCAGCGCCTATCTGGCAAGGTGGAGTGCTTCGGTAATCCGAACGGTGATGATACTGGTTTTACAGGGGAGCCTGGAAACTTAAATGAATCGCACTATCGTTTTAAACTGCCGACGATTCTCCAGAGCCTAGCAGATCAAAAAAAAATCGCTTATCTGCGCACCTCATATGATGGGCAAATGGCTTTAACCACTGATGGTAATTTAATTTTTCACCTTCTCCATGTTCAGTTAGTTGACAAGAAAGTCGTACTTAATGCGAAAATTGGTTTGTCTGACATTGACCCTAACAACCAATGTCTTGTAGGACCAAGAGGAAAAGTCTGTTTTTATCTTCGTAGTCTTCAGGTAGAAGCTGCTAAGACCTGTGTACCACAGTTTCGGACAAGTGACTCTTGCCTGATCTCATGGGATGAATTGTATCGGGTATCGCGAACGCTGCCGTCTGAGCCATTTGATCAGATATCGGTAGGTGGTCGACACTACTGCACGTTAACGTCCGGTCGAGTTCGTTGTTATCGGCATCAATTACCCAGTACGCTGTGGTCTGGTCCTCACGATCCGATTGTAGAGGTTGCGTTTGGGGAAGAATGGAGTGCATCGAGCAAGACGAGGCAACTGCAATCTGATTTAAGTAGCGGGGTCGTATCGTTATCAAACGCAAATCTAGTTGGACGAGCGTCTTCTTTTGATAATTTTTGTGCGATGAAGCCCGGCAAAATTCCTATCTGTTGGTCATTTGGACTACGCCCTGCTGATGGCCGATCAACTGTCATCCAGGCTCACGCGATTCCCGGCGAAGAACCCTGGCGCTTCCCTGTTGGACTGCCGCCCATGACCAAGATTATAACGACGCAATATCATCATTGCGGTATCACCATAGATCGTCGCGTCACGTGTTGGAGTAATCACCGGCGCTTGTTTTCCGAGCATGCGCGGTGGGTGGAGTCACAATCCGTAGATGCGCCAAGCTATCCTGAGGAGCTAAGTGATGTTGAAGATATCATCTTCTTTTCCACAATGGCTCGCGGGGTCATAAACTCTGACTACGGTGGCCTCTGCGCACTATCAAAAGGACGGGTGTATTGCTTCGGATTTCTCGCTTCTTTGGAAGGAGCTCCCGGCGGCAGCGTGGACCCGATTCGCGCAGTTGAAAAAGGTTGGGCACCAAAAATTTGGCCGCCCGTTGAATGATAACAGCACATGAATGGGTTTTGTCTCGTCAGCTCGTCGCGTTCGATAAATAGGACCTCAAAAATCAAAGAAGGCTTTTACGAAGGCGTGCACGTTATGGCGAGCCTCCCCGTACCGTAAGGCGTAGTGTCAAAGTTAAAGATAGGGAACGACGGGTTTGCGAGAGGGACTACGCAATAATGGGTGATAAGCAGACAAAACTGTTGTTACTGTGAGCTCACTAAGGGAGAGATTTACCTATGTCTAGACGACGGTCCCTTGTTGGGTTTAGACTTGGTTTGAAATGGATGCTTGCGTTGTGAATTGTTCTGTTGCCGCGGAGGTTGTGTTGGCGATTTCCCGTTTCCTGCCACGATCACAACATAGTTTCGCTTTTCAGTTTGGGCCATGACCTGCTTTAAAATCAGCTCACTTGTGTCCCACCAGTAGTCCTCGTTCTCACTGCTAATATCAACACCGACAAACACTTTACGGCCACTCCCACGGAGCACTTTATCGAGGGTCTCAAAAAATTGTTTCATACGGTACGGCGTATCAAAGACGACCGTGGGCCATGGATGGTTTAGATGGCTTTTTAAAAATGCTTCTCGCTCGTTTTCATCGCGAGGTGGGAAGCCTGCAAATTGAAATCGTCTGCAGTCGATGGGGCAGACAGAGATTGCCGCTGTCAAAGAGCTTGGTCCAGGTACCGGTCTAACTTTCGCTCCGATCCGAACGGCGACTTCGACAAGATCGCGGCCCGGATCCGCTAGGCCGGGTGTCCCTTGGTCGCTCATATAAACGGCATCATGGCCAGCTCTTAACTCCTTTTCGAGCTCCTCTAGGGTGAACGTCTCCCGTTGTTCCGTGTAACGCATCCATTGCCGTTGGACCCCAGCTGCCTTTAAAAATTGCCGCGCTTGTTTATCCTCTTCAAAAACGAGAAATGGACAGCTCCGTAATAAATCTAGGGATCTTGAAGGGATATCTCTTGGATCGCCCAAAGAAGTAGCTGCAATCCAGAGGGTTCCAAGTTGTGGACGTTGTGTTTGATGAGGCATTTGATGTCCGGTGGTTAGATTTGTTCGGAGCCGCCTAAGCTCGCTAGAAAACGCTTAAATGTCAATCAACTTTAGCTAAAGCGAAGGGTTGGGTCACAGTGGGTGATCGATCTTGCTCATGGGGGCTCTGACAATTATTGCAACAACCTGAATTCATTGTTCTAAGTGATTTTTTAGGATGCTTATTTATGGTTGCGTCAATATCCTAGACGCTGCCGGGTCAATGTGTTAAATCTCAAGCTTCGTCGTTTGCACTAAAAGAGTGAATTGGTTGTTGTTTAGGACCTGTGGATGCCGCTCATCGGTACATCGAAACCTACAAGTTTTGGGAATGCTTCACGCCCTCGCCACGTCGCGATGATCATGGATGGTAATGGCCGCTGGGCAAAGCAGCGAGGTCGCCCCCGTGTTTTCGGACATAAGCATGGGGCCGAACGAGTCCGTGACATTGTGGAGCAGGCTGGACAATGGGGCATTGAAGTCCTGACGCTGTATGCATTCAGTGAAGAAAATTGGAATCGGCCCAGCGATGAGGTCGGCGTGATCATGCATCTTTTGGAGCATTATCTTCGTAAGGAGCGCCTTGAGCTAAACAAGAAAAATGTTCAGTTTCGGGTCATCGGTGATTTAAGTCGATTATCGTCATCTCTACGTTCTTTGATCATGGAAACCAAATCTATGCTTCAAGGTAACACCGGACTTATATTAAATATTGCGGTGAGTTATGGCGCCAGATCAGAGATAGCGCGGGCCGTTGCAGCGATTGCGGCGCAGGTGGAGCTGGGTGTGCTACGTCCTGATCAAGTAGACCAAAATCTCATATCGTCTTTTCTCGATACGTCTGGATTGCCTGATCCTGACTTGGTCATCCGGACGAGCGGGGAGATGAGAATAAGTAATTTTCTTCTCTGGCAGTCAGCATACGCAGAGTTCTATTTTTCTCCTGTCATGTGGCCTGACTTCACCAAGGAAGAGTTTGCAAAGGCGTTGGAGGCCTTTTCTGGTCGAGAACGAAGGTTCGGCTTGACGTCAGCCCAGATTTTGAGTTCTGAGGCCCCAGTTGTGCCTGGTTCTGAGGAACGTCGTCAATGCTGATAACTCGTGTCTTGACTGCGGCAGCACTATTGCCGCTTGTTTTGTGGTCCCTTATTGATGGACCGGTTTGGGCGGCCGCTCTCCTGATTTTATCTGCCATCTGTCTCTCAGTATTTGAGATGTCTATGATGATTCAGCCTCGGCTTGATGAAATGCTCCGGAACTACTCTGTCGTCGGTGCGGGCCGGTCAGAAACGTCGGAAATTTACGTTGCTGCTAGTCGAACCCCGCATTACCGAATCTTAGCTCTGTTTTGTAGTGCTGTTATGGCTCTGATTTTTGTTGTTTCGGCATTCTATAATATGCCCGCAGATCGCGGTATTGTTGTGTTTGGTTTGATGCTTTCGATGATGGTGGCTGTTTTTGCAACACGTGGTATCGAGGCAGAAATGGCACGCGTTCTCGGTTTCACACTGAGCTTGGCCTACGCTGGCTTTCCTTGGCTCGTGGTTTGGGATTTGCACACGAGTGAACCACATAGCCGTCAGTTGTTGCTTGTATTGGTCGTTGTGTGGTTGGGAGATACGGGCGGATACTTCGGAGGCCGGTTCTTTGGAAAAACCAAGTTAGCTCCGCATAAAAGTCCAAAAAAAACCTGGGAAGGTGCGGTTGCTGGATTGCTTGTGAGCATGCTTGGAGCTGTGGTGTGGCATACCTATTTTTATAAGGAATTGAAAGGTGGTGTCCTAATAGCCCTGCTTTGCGGATTATTTGGTGGGATCGCCGGGCAGTTGGGTGACCTTGTCGAGTCAGTGATCAAGAGGTTTACAGGGGTAAAGGATTCAGGATCTCTTTTGCCGGGTCATGGTGGATTACTTGATCGTATTGATGGAGTTTTATTTGCTGCGCCCGTGATTTGGTTTATCCTGTATGTGGCGTCGGCCCTTTAGAGATCCGATGTTGGTTCCTTTGAGCCAAAGCGTTTGGAGAGTTTATGCAAAATATATTTTCGCATCCGATTATAGCCATGTTGGTTATGCTAGGTTCTTTAATTTTGTTTCACGAGCTTGGTCATTACCTTGTGGGACGTTGGTGTGGCGTAGCCATAGAAAAGTTTGCCATTGGATTTGGTCACAGACTTGCTGCTTTTCGTCGGGGGCAAACCGATTTCTTGATTGGTTGGATTCCCTTGGGTGGATACGTCAAATTTTACGGTAGCTATCGCAACGAAGACGTACCGGACTCTGTTGAAGGGGTTTTGTTTTGGAAGGCTCCGGTTTGGAAGCGGGCCCTTATCATTGTTGCAGGGCCTTTGGCTAATTTCTTGCTAGCATTTGCAATTTTTTGGGGGATGGTCATGTACGGGATTGAGCATCCTCCCGCAGCTGTGGGTGATGTGATCGAAGGCAGCCGTGCGCAGCAGGCTGGCATTTTTCCTGGCGACAAATTTTTAGAGGTCGAGGGAAAAAAGGTTAAAGGTTGGGCGGATATTGAGAGGGCTTTTCAAAAGAGTCCAGATCAAACTTTACGAGTTGTGATTGAGCGGGACGGGTCCAGGATTGATAGAGAGGTCACCCCTGAGGCTGTGACAGGTCGAAGCATTTTTGGCTCCACCTCAAAAATAGGGCGAGTTGGGGTGGCCCTTGGATATCCCAGTGCAGTTGTTACTATTGTTTCCCAGGAATCTATCCTGGCTAAAGACGGTTTAAAAACCGGTGATCGGTTTGAATCTTGGATTGACGAGGGTGGCTCGTCGCACAAGATCAATGGCTTACATGAAACGTTCCACTTATTTGCACGTTGGTCACGTATGGGGCTGTCATCTGTGCAGGTATCGGTTCAACCCGTTAGTGTTGTAGAGGATGATTCTCGAAAACTCGTTGAGAAGGTCGTTGGTGAGGCTCGTGTGATACGCCTCAATGTGGGCCAGTGGCCTAAAATAAACACGGAATCGGATCGTTCTTATGCCATGCAGCTAGGTGCGGTGGACAGCCACTTGACGGTCGGAGTGGCTAGGGGACAATTGGTCAATACTCTAAGGCCTGGTGATCGTCTTGTTTCTTGGGATGGCAAGCGAGTTCAAACGATTTTTAATCTCCAGGAGTTGATGGAAGAGTGGCGCAAACCAACCGTTGACCTTGAAATTGTGCGTGAGTTTAAATCATTAACATTGTCCGTTCCGCTGAAACCAGTAGAGATGCAGCTTCCCGAGGGTGCGGTCACGGCCTATGTACTCGACGTCGGTATGCTTGGTCAGACAGTTCTTCCAGATCCTGTGGTTCATCAGGAGCGTAATCCCTTTAAAGCGGCGAGTCTTGCAATTCAGGAAGGCTACACGCAGACATCGATGATGGTTACAAGTTTATGGATGATTATCAGTGGTGCAATGCCGGTTAAGGCTCTGGGTGGTCCGGTCATGATTGCAAAAGTAGCTGGCGACTCTGCTAAAGCGGGCTGGATGGCCTTCTTTGCAAGTATGGCTATTATTTCTATCAACCTTGGGCTTGTTAATCTTTTTCCGATTCCCGTTTTAGATGGGGGGCAGCTTCTGCTTCTGGCAGCAGAGGGTGCAAAAGGTGCGCCGATCGAGGAATCGACCATCGAAAATTTTCAAAAGATCGGATTTGTCATAGTAATGTCGCTTATTGTTTTAGCACTATACAATGACCTGAGCCGGTTTTGGAGTTCAATGATTGGGAGTATCTTAAACTGACATGGGTCATTATGTATTACTGATTGATACATCCATCTTTGGAGCAGCTGTTGGAGTTTCTTCCTATGAGCCGAGCCAAGCGTCTGGTGCTGCTGCAAAATTGCTATGGTCTTCGGTAACGCCAGACGTCCAAAGCAGTGCCAAACAGTTACCACTTGTTGTAGATCGTGCATTTAAAGAGCTACACATTTCGTCTAATCAAGTCAGTCGGATCATCGTTGCGCGAGGTCCTGGATCGTTCACAGGAATACGGGTGGGAATTGCTTACGCTTTTGGTTTTTTTGCAGGCTTAACTGCCTCCGACCGAGAGTTTGTAAAGATTTCAGGAGTGTCGTCTCTAAGTCTTTTAGCAGATCACGTTGCAAGGCAACGCCAAAAAGGGGTCGCCTTGTTTTTGCCCTCCACCAAGACTACGGGGTTTGTTGCCTACGCAAACGGTGTGACCACTGGTCTTGAGGCCGTGGATGTGGGAAAGGGGTTGGCGGATCATTTTGCGTCACTCGATTGGATTGTTTTGGGATCGTGGGATTCTTTAGCTGATCTGAAGCGTTCCCAATGGGGGGGCACTTGCGAAAATTTAGATCCCCGGGAAAATGCGCAGCTGGCTTTGCAGGTAATAAGTGATAGACTGGGCCTCACTGATGACTTTCCCTGGTCAAATGAGATGCCGACAGCGCTTTATTTACGGAAGTCAACCGTTGAGGAAAAAGCGGATGCTGGTGGCTAGATCTATAGATGGTCACCCCAAAGGCCCTTGGTGTTACAAATACGCAGGGTCGGTGAAGGTAGGGGTCAGGGTTTGAGGATGAGGTAGTGCGGCTGGCGGTCGTGCAAAACTTACGACTGAAGTCAACTGTGTTAGCTGAGGCGATGCAATGTGTTGAGCCATAATACTGTGGTGAGGACTTAAGTAGCTATGAATATTCAAAATCTATCCGAAGGTCGAGGTCGATTGGGCGGAGCCGTGTACATCCTCCCAAACTTGATTACAACTGGTAACCTGTTTTTTGGTTTCTTTTCAATCATCAAGAGTTTGAATGGTCAGTTTGGTTGGGCGGCGGCAGCAATTTTTTTGGCAGCAATATTTGATGTTCTGGATGGAAGAGTAGCGAGGCTTACAAAAGGCACGAGTGAGTTTGGTGTGCAGTATGATTCATTGTGTGACTGCGTGTCCTTCGGAGTCGCTCCAGCATTTTTGATGTATCAGTTTGGCTTATTGGAGCTTGGGCGGATTGGTTGGGTGGCTTGCTTCATGTTTATGGCCTGTGGGGCTTTGCGTTTAGCGCGATTTAATGTTTTGAGTTCAATAGGAAAAGCTTCAGGAGACTTCACGGGTTTGCCGATTCCGATGGCTGCAATCACGGTGGCGAGTTTTATCTCTTTGATGGTTGACTTAGATCAGAGGCAAGCGGTGGATAATTTGGTGGATATCCCTCTTATGTCAGTGTTGTTAGATACGGATTTTAGAAAGATCTTCCTTGTCGTCATGGGTCCTCTTTTGGCTTTACTGATGGTGAGTAATATTGTTTATAAATCCCACAAGGTTTTGAAATTCAGTGCCATTAAGCCGTTTCAATTGCTTGTCTTACTTGTAATGCTGATTTCCTTGGTCGCTTATGCCCCTGAGGTTGTGGGATTTGTCCTGATATTTGTCTACGTGCTCACTGGGCCTATTTCATGGGCGTTTGGTTGGACCAAGTTGACAAGTGAAGATGAGATTTTTGCGACACCTACGGGTGATGAGGACCACTAATGAAGATTGCAATCGTTGGTGCTACAGGAGCTGTCGGTCGTGAGATGCTTGCCGATCTTGAGGACTCAAAAATTCCAGAGATCAGTCTTTCCTTGTTCGCATCTCAGCGAAGTGCTGGGGAGTCGCTGCCTTTTCGCGGCAAGTCGATGGAGGTGAAGGCATTTTCGCTGGATAAGATGCAAGGAATGGACGCGTGCCTGATGAGTGCAGGAGGAGCCTTCTCCCGACAGTCAGCCAAAGCTATTGCAGATATGGGCGTAACGGTGATTGATAACAGTTCAGCCTGGCGCATGGTTGAAGGGGTTCCTCTGGTTGTTCCGGAGGTTAATCCGGAGGCTTTGCGCGGTATTAAAAAAGGCACAATAATTGCGAACCCCAATTGCTCCACAATTCAGATGGTCGTGGCGCTAAAGCCGTTACTCGATGCGTTTGGAATTGAGCAAATTCATGTATCCACTTATCAATCGGTTTCAGGCACGGGTCAAAGGGGGATTAAAGAGCTTGCTCACCAGGTGGAGTCGCTATTTCGTTTCCAAGAGCCAAAGTGCGAGGTCTATGCCCAGCCGATAGCGTTCAACGTTCTACCGGGGATTGATGTTGTGGATAGTCAAGGGCACTGCTTTGAAGAAGAGAAAATGGTTCGTGAAACTCGGAAGATTTTCGGGAAGCCTGACTTATCCGTTTTGGCCACCACCGTCCGGGTTCCTGTATATCAAGCCCATAGCGAGGCTGTGAGTGTTAAGCTCGGTAAAGCCGTAACTAGAGAGGAAGCCATCAAAGCAATGTCTGGGTTTGCAGGCTTGAAGCTGCATTTGGACGATTCTCATGCTGCATTCCCCACTCCTCGTGCCATTGCTGGTGACCGGGCGGTGCATGTGGCTAGGATTAGGACTCCTATCGATGTCCTAAATAGTCCTTGGCTGCAAATGTGGATTGTAGCTGATAACCTTAAAAAGGGTGCAGCGACTAACGCGGTTCAAATTCTAGAGGCGATCAGTTACCATTAAAGGATGGAGGCTGATTATGCATTTGTCACTGATTCAATTTATTGGTTCATCGATTCTCCTTTGCTTGAGTTTAGCCCAAGGCCTTGTAGCTCAAGACGACATCCCAGTGGAGCCTCTGTCTCCTATCGAAGATGCGACCCTAGACGGTTCAAGCGAACCTTCAGTTGAATCCTCGACCACGCCTAGTGATTCAGTGCCGCTAACTGGCACTGCGCCGGGTGAGTCTGGATCACAGTCGGAAACTGTATCCGCTGATGAGGTCTCAGAGAACTCAGAGCCAGAAGTCACTCCTCCATCAGAAGATCGCCAACAGTCTCCCCCGGATTCTTCCGCCGTGACGAATGATGGTGGCAATGCTGGGTCCTCGGACTTCAGAGCTGTAAAACAGGATGTAGTGGAGTCAGATCAGCCCGTTGTCGGTACCTATGGAGGCCGAGTGTTTGGGCGATATAAGATGCAGCTGTCTGGAAATAAGCCAACCTTTGACATTAAAAAAAATTGTTTTGATAAGTTTTATGGCTCCCCCGAACCGTATTTTTCGCTCTCGGGTGATTGGTTTCCAGCGGACTGGTGGGTGAATCCTGGTATTACTATGCGAATTGGTTCACTCACGGCTAGAGGTCGAACGGTGAAGGGTACAGTGCGTCAGTCTGAAACTACGTCTTGTGACCAGCTCCAGGTAGATGAATCCAGTAAGACAACACTCTTATTTTTACCAATCCAGGTTGGGACTAAAATTCAGATAACTCCCTTTAGTCGCAAATGGTTGGTGCTCGATGTTTGGGCCGCAGGAGAGCTCGGTTGGTGGCAAGAGACAAGGGATGCAGAGACATCCTCAGAGACCGCTTTAGCCGGTGACGAGTCTAAGACTCAAAAGAATAAGGTTTATACAAGCACTGGTCGAAAGTTGGGACTTAGTACTGGAGTCTCGGTGCATTTGTTATTGAATTACATTGATGAGTCAACGGTTAGGTCGATGGTTGATTCTATGGGTATTGGCTATGTTTATTTGACTGGTTTTGCCGAACGCGTATCGCCTCTGTCTGACAAAGGATTAACCTTTGGCCGGCAGGTTTATGGATTAGGATTCACTTTTGAAACCTACAAATGATAATTCATCGACCGATCTGCTTAGTAAGAGTCTTGTCACGCAGAGTTTATACCGGCTAGACGTTTCTTATCTTGGAACTAGATATCAGGGATTCCAAAGTCAGCCTAGCGGGATGGGTATCCAAGATTATTTAGAGCGAGCACTCGCGACGTTTTGCCGCCACCCAGTAAGAATCACCGCTGCTAGTCGCACTGATGCTGGTGTCCACGCCGAGGGGCAGGTGGTCACGTTCAAAAGTTCAGCTGGACTTAATTTAGCTCGAATTGTGAGATCTTTGAATGCTCTGCTGCCGGCTGATATCCGTATTAAAAATGCCACCACTACTGACGAGCGGTTTCACCCCATTATAAATGCCACCTGTAAAGCTTACCGCTATTCAATTTGGAGGGTGACCGGTGAGAGTCCAATTGTGACCCCTTATTGTTGGATTCAGACTATTCCTTTGGACGTAAAAGCTATGCAAAAGGCGTCTCGTGTTTTTATTGGAACCCATGACTTTACGAGCTTTTGCGCTGTTGACAGTTCAGCGCGATCAAAAATTAGAACTGTCCGTGAGATTTTGATTTTGGATAAATGTGCCATGCTTGAAGTATGGGTTTTGGGTGATGGTTTTTTGAAACAGATGGTAAGAAATATGGTCGGAGCCTTGGTAGCCATCGGTAAAGGTAAGATTTCGACAGATGATCTCAGACAGATTCTCGCCGCAAAAAACCGTGAGCTTGCACCTGCAACGGCACCGGCGAATGGGCTAAGTCTAGCTAAAGTGTTCTATGGTGATGAAACGACGACAGAGTCTTTGGTTCAGGATGCTAAGAACGGGTATAATATGTCATTAGCGGGCGAATGGATGTGATTTTCGAGCAGTCGAAAAGGATGATGTTTTGATAAATTCAATCAGAAAATCTTTGGTCGTCACGTTAGTTTTTTTATGTAGCAACTGTCGAACAACGTCGCCGCGAACATCAAGTGATGTGTTAGATGGTAGTGACGTGGAGAGTAGAGACGGTACTAAAAACATTCCAGGAATGGATGATACCCTTGGATTAGACACGGCCAACATGTGGTCTCCTGGGAATCGTCGTGCTAACGCAATCTATCATTTTTTAGTCGCTGAAAAGAGTTTACTCGCTGGCGATGCATTTACGGCTGGTGAGCACTTCGAGTCTTCGTACAATCTTGATCCCAACTCCTTTACAGGATCGCAGCTGGTGCGGTCGAAAATTCTTGTTAACCCCAAGGACTCAGAAGCCCTCACAGAGGCTCGGCGGATGGCTTTGCTGTACCCGCAGGATGCGGATATTAGACTTCTTTTTGGTCAGTCTTTGATGATTGCGCGTGACTTTAGGGAGGCTGAGGTCCAACTCAAAAAAGCGATTGAGTTGAATCCGCGTCTAGAGAGTGCCTACTTGTTTTTGATACGTGGCTATCAAGATCAATCTAAGACTGATGCTGCGATTGATGCTGCTAAAAAGATGGTCAAAGCTAATCCGCAGAGTCCACAGTCTTGGTCGATGTTAAGCAGGATTTTTTTATCCTCAAAGCGAGTTAAGGAGAGTCTTGAACCAGCCAGGCGAGCCTGGGAGCTGCAAGAAAATAATCCTGAGCTTGCCCTCATCTATGCGTTATCGCTTGATTTGAACAAACGTAGTGGAGAAGCCGTCAAGCTTTATGAGCAGTTGTATCGCTTTAATCCAAGTAATTCTGAATTGGTTGAGCGTATGGTTTCTCTCTATAAAGAGCTTGGGAATCTTGATGACGCCTTGACTCTTTTGGATGATATGATTGAAAACGCTAAAGACGAAGTCCCAGGACTAAGGATGCAGCGGGTGATCATTTTGTGGGAGATGAATCGCAATGATGATGCGTTTAAGGAGGCTCAGGCTTTAGTCTCCTCATTACCAGACTCTGATAGAACCATGTTTCTATATGCGGTGGCATTGCAGCGGATTGGTAAAATAGACGAGGCATTGGAAAAATTTGCCAAGATCCAAAATGAATCTCCTCTTAAAAGTGATGCTTTACGTCTGCAAGCACTATTGCTGGTAGAACGCGGGAAGAAAAGAGAGGCAATTGAGATTCTTCGTCAGCTTTGTAAGCGAGCAGAGGTGCAGCCACTTGCGTTCCTCATCTTGGGTGAAATATTGGTGGAAGACGATCAGGTAAAGGAAGCTATTGAAGTCGCAAATGATGGTCTTAAAAAGTTCCCTAAAAATGACAGGATTTTGTTTGCGAAGGGTGCTTTTCTCGAAAGAAACGGTGACCGGAAAGAAGCGGAGTCTGTCATGCGAGAGCTGATTGCGATATCTCCAAACCATGCGGCTGCTTTGAATTTTTTAGGCTATATGCTGATTGAAATCAATGAGAACCTAGATGAGGCTGAGGAATTGGTAAAGAGGGCTTTGAAAATTCAACCAGAAAATGGTGCCTATTTGGACTCACTCGGTTGGCTTTACTACCAGAAGAAGCAATACAAAAGAGCTCTAGAGATTCTTGAAAAAGCTGTTGCCAATGAGCCGGAAGAGGGCGTGATTTGGGAGCATGTGGGTGATGTGCATCTTGCACTTGGAGACAAACAAAAGGCTTTGGATGCCTTTACAAAGGCAGTCAAATGTAAGAACGATCGACGAGATCAAGATAGAATTCAAAAAAAGTATGAATCCCTTACCAAAGAACTCAAAGTCGGGGGATGAGATTGTTTCGAGGCAATTCAATAATTACTTATGCACTAGCCTTAGGATCTGCGACTTGGTTTCTGGTTTCGTGCGTGACGGTTTCAAAGCCCTCTCAACCCACTGTTTTGCCTGTTGTCTTTCAGCCGCTTTTTTTGAACTGCACTCCCAGTGATCGTGATGCCTCGCTAAATGTTTCAATGAACGGAACGAGAATTTTTAGTTCGGAAGTCGTTTGGAACATCCCTGATGATCGATCAGCAGATCTTCAGTTTAATTCTGTCTTGGGCGATACGATCTTTCAGTTATCGCGCTCGCAGCCGGAGTGGAAGATTACCGGATCTGATGGACTCGTAATTTCTGAAGCAAAAAACCGAGTTATTAAAGTGAATAAGATTGAGCTGCCGATCTTCGCTAATGAGATCGGCTGCCTTCTTTCTGGGACGTGGCCTGTTACTTGGTTGCGATTTTTATCTTTGAGTCGTCAGAGTGACGGCTCTTTTCTGTTAATGGGTTCGGACGAACTGAGAGGGATTGAAGTCTCCATGAAGGTGACCCAGACGCAAAACTCAGAAAGACAAGATGATATTCAAAGTTGCGCAACATTGCGCTGGGGGGGCTTTTTAGGTTTTTTTAAGAATAAGATGCTAATTTGTCGGGAGCAGACAAAGAATGGTCGGTTGCTAACAATTACCGGCTTAAAGGATTATGTTGTTGAATGGATGGTCCAAAGTGAACAGTGATAGATCGACGAGTGTATTTGAAATTTTGAGAGCCAGAGGAGTGCTGTCTGGTTCGAGTTTGCGTGTATTACAAAATTTTATGAACCAGTGGAAGATTGACCAATTTCGTGCCTGTCTTGAGACAAACATCATCCAGGAGTCAAAGATGGCCGATATTTTATCTGACTTTCTTAAATTAGAAAGGGTCCAGGGATTGGTGGCAAAGGTTGTCAGGGATGAAGCTTTAAAGTTAGTGCCCTACAACTATGCCCTCGAACAGTTGGTGTATCCATTTGATATTGATCTTGAAAGGAATAAATTGAAAGTTGCCGTGGCTGATCCTACTAGCATTTTGTTGCGAAAGGATCTATCAGAGCTCACGGGAAAGTCTGTTGAGCTTGTAGTTGGTGAACGATCGGAGATCGTCGCTGCGATTCAAAGGCATTATCCTTTAAACATGCAGTTGCCGAGTTTATTGGCTGCTTTTGATGGTGGTGGAGGGCATGAGGCGTGACGATAGCAAGAAAGATTATTCTTACCGGTGGTGGTACGGCAGGTCACGTCATGCCGCATATGGCGATTTTACCCGAGCTAAGACGTAATGGATTTAACCCAATTTATATTGGCTCAGGGGGCATCGAGAAAGATATTGCTCGGAAGTATGATGTGCCATTCTTCCAAATCTCAACGGGTAAGCTGAGACGCTATTTTAGTATCGATAATTTTTTGGACGTCTTTCGGATTATTTATGGATTTTTGCAATCTTTAAACTTAATGATTCGTTTGAGGCCAGATGTCGTCTTTAGTAAAGGTGGATTTGTGGCGGTTCCTGTGACGGTTGCAGCATGGATGTGGAGGGTTCCTGTTGTGACTCATGAGTCCGATTATTCGCCTGGTTTGGCCAATAAGCTTATCGCGCCGTTTTCAAGGAAGATATTGTTTACCTTCCCAGAAACAGCGAGATTTCTTAAGCCTTCTAAGTCAGTATTGGTGGGATCTCCTGTCAGGCCAGAGTTGTTTTTAGGAAGTGCCGATAAAGCCCACGAGTTGTGTGCGTTTACGGAAAAAAAGCCAAGTATTTTAGTTATGGGTGGTAGTCAAGGTGCGCAGCGGATTAATGATGCTTTGCGTGACATTTTACCTAGGCTGCTCAAAACGTATAACGTTATCCATCTAACGGGGAAGGGCAAGTCGATCTCCTTTGTCGATCCGGGCTATCGCTCGTTTGAGTTTTTAGGCGAGCAGTTGAAGGATGTGTTTGCTGCTGCTGATCTTGTGGTGAGTCGTGCGGGTGCAAATAGTATTTTTGAATTATTGGCGCTCAGAAAGCCGATGTTACTGATTCCATTAGAGATTGGAAGCCGTGGTGATCAGATTTTAAATGCTCGTAGCTTTCAGGCCAATGGTTGGGCTCATCAACTGAGTGAAGCAGCGTTGACGTCAGAAACTTTTTATCAAGCGATCTCAAAGCTTGAAGATTCTAAGTCAGCAATGATTATGGCTCAATCACTTGTAAAGGCCGACACGGTACCAGCAAAAATTGTCGGTGAGATTCTTTCTGTTCTACCGCTGCGTTAGTCTTGTAGGAATTCAGTTTAGAGTCTCTTGCAGGTGGCTTATGGCTTTGAGGTCCTAGCAAGTGACCTCGCCGTATTTAGAGCATCTTCGACCGCATCTCCCGCGCCTACTGTAACAAAGGCAGTTCTTCCATCCTTGTCGAGCACGGCAATCATCGGTATTGCTGATACAAGCCAGTCGGCTTGGGTCTTTCCTTTGTCGTCTCGTAGAATTGTAAAATCAGGACTCTGTTTGCGAGCATAGTTCTTTAAAGTGTCATCATCTTCGTCGCTTATAGCATAGACGACAATAGAGGGGTTGGTTTTTGCAAATTCTGAAAGACGCTTATGGGTCGCACGGCAAGCAGCGCACCATGTTGCCCAAAATTCAACGACCACCACACGGCCGAGGACTTTCTTAAGGTTTCCCGGTTCCTTCCCAATGATCACTGGGAGATCGAACGTTGAGGCGGGCTTGCCCTCAAGACGCTGTTTCAGTAGTTTAATCTCATCTGGCTTTAAAGCGAGTTTAAGATTTTTCTGAAGGATCGCCCCGTCTCTCAGGATATCGAGCTTCACGGTTTGGCCGATCCCTGATGCTTGAACCACATGAATAAGTTCCTTTGGCTCTGCCACTTTGCGTCCGTCGATTCTTATGATTTCATCATTTTCCTTAAGTCCAGCTAATGCAGCCGGTGTGTCTGGCATAATGCCTTTGACCAATACTCCTGTTTTTCCTTTGTCGATCGCAATACCAAGCCAAGGCTTAGCCGTCGATCTTGACGATTGATTTGTTGCGGCATATGCGGAGTCAAACGCTGATTCGAAACAAATGAGGAGTAATATGAGTCGTGTGAGTTTTGAGAGCTTTGCAATGAGTTGCTTCATGAAACGCTCCTTGGCGAGGGCAGGGGTGGCTGGTGAGATCAAGAACTTTTGATCCAATGAAAAAGCCATCGTTTATTATGTTACTTTAGCGATCTCTAGATTTACGGACTATATTAGCATGGCTTCCTATAGCCTTAAAAACTCAGATAGTTTTGAATTCGTTGGGCGCATTGATATTAGCTTTCAATCTACTTTTGGAGGGCAACGGTCTGATTTCATCATCTCAGAAGGTTTTTGATAAAGTTTTCTGCCAGTTGTGGGCCGTATTCAGAGGCAAATGATTCGGGGTGAAATTGCACAGATACGATCGGCAGTGATGTGTGGGCTAGCATCATTGCCTCTCCCATCGGGTTTGTTGCCAGTGTGAGCCAATTGGTAGATGGAACCGCAGTAGTGTCTAAAACCAACGAGTTATAGCAAACGGCTTGAAAGCGCTCAGGCAGTGATTGGGTGAACCAATGAGGGTGTTTGATTTCAATCGTGGTGGTTTTCCCATGCCAGGGGTTTTCAGCCCTTACAATGGGGTACCCTGCAATAGCTCCAATCATTTGATGACCCAAGCAAACGCCAAGAATTGGCACTGTGGGTAAAAGGTGACGGATTACTTCCAATGTTTGAGGATACTGATGTGGATGACCAGGACCTGGTGAAATGACTAGGGGAGCTGGTGATTGTTTCAATCTTGCCAAAGAGAGCATGTCGTCGGTGAGAATCCTTTGAATGTCAAGGCGACCTCCTGCGGCAGATTGTAGCCAGTCTAGAACGTTGAAGCTGAAACTGTCATAATGATCAATGAATGCTATTTTCATGCTTATTCCTGCGTGCTTCATGAACAAGTCTGGAGTCGAATACAACCATGGTTTACGTGACGGCGTCTAGGATGTTTTTAGGTTTAATTGTTTGGTTGGCTGGGTGCAGTCTTGTGCATGCACAGCTGACTGAGACAGATGTTGATGAATATTTTGCATTTTTAACCAGGGTAAATCATTATTCACCACTAGAGCACGCTGGTAGTCATGGAACCTTAGGGGCGAGCGTTGGTGTCGGTCTGATCAGTGTGCGCCCTCCAAATGGAGTTGATACTTGGCGCGAGCATTGGCGTAGGCCTGGGCAAGATCCGAGGTCCAATAAGGTGCCAAACGGGCGCCTGGTGATACCGCAGATTCATGTGCTTAAAGGTTTGCCTTGGTCACTCGATATTGGTGGAGGCTATGGGCGTGATCGGCAATCGGAGGCGCAAAGTGTCTCAGGTTACGTGCACTGGGCTGTTTATGAGGCGTTTGCGCGTCCCGCGATTGGACTAAGGGTGCAGTATAGTCGACTTTGGGGCCTAGCAACATCAGATGTGTCGACGGTGGGGCTCGGTGCTTTTGGTAGTTATGGATTTCTTAGATTTTTTACACTATACGGCTCTTACGGTGTCAGTCGCAACGATCTGCAGATGCGGTTTGGCGCAAACTATGGGACAACCCTGTTGTTGTCGGATGAGGCCGAAGGTCGCCAGTCTGCCGTTTTTCTACGCCGCGCTAGATCAGTTGGTTTGCAGTATCAGTTACTTCCACCATTTTGGATCATGGCTTTTGAGTATTCTCAGATGGATCGTGACGTGGCAACCTACAGCGCCAAGATATCCCTGGGCATTTAACGCCGAGATCCTTAGCTTCGTCGACTTGACTTGGCGTTACAACACAAACTCCGAGCCTTTATCGATACCTTCGTAACAGACGGCTCGAATTTTCTCAGTAGGGTTTTCCTCGCGTTTAATCAATCTGGCTACTTCGCGTGCCATGGACTCAATACTGGTTTCGCCTTCAATAAAAAAGACACGATTAGCTGGAAGAGTGGCCTCATAAGTGCCCAAAGAGCCTGTGAATGCCAAAGTTATCGGCGCATCTGTTTTTCCTCTTTGGCCAACTTCACCGTTACCCGACTTGATCTGTTCAAGGGTGGCGATGTGGACATTGGTGCCAAAAATCTCACGAACCACAAAGTGTTCGAGGTCGGGGCGACGTTCCTCGCCGATATATATTTCTATGCGGCTACGATGCCCATGGAAAAGCCTTTGACACAGTCCATTGTGACCTCTGATGCCATGGGTATAGCGAAAGCTCGCCTCTGTGGGGGCAATCTGCTCCTCGCGAAGCTTCACCGCAAGATGATGGACACTCGGCGGTAGCCTGTGACGAAGAATTCTTCCGAACTCCTGTTCAATATTGGTTGTTTTTAGTGCAACCGTATGCACCGGGAATACTGCGCCTTTCGGGGACGAATACTCCCACTTGGCCTCGCGGTTGTCTCCCCGGGCTTTGCTGCGCAACGTCCAGCGCTCTCCGCTGCCGAATTCACTAAATTGGACCGTTTGGCTGCCTACGGGGATGATCAAAGCGTGGTCGAGGGTGCTCAATAAAGTCTGACGAATCAGTGCTTTGAGCGGGCTGAAGTCAAACACAAAGCCATTTTCATCCAGTGTTCCGGTCAGCCAAACGTCGACATACCAGCTTTGACCTATAATTCCGAGACCAGGGTCAAACAATGCGCTATCGATCTTGCCTACGTCCCGCACGAACAGGGTGCTTTTATGCTCGTCCGGCGAAGCATCGATCGAAGGATTTTGTCCTAAGGTATCTGTTGAGGAATTTGGACCATTCATTTAAAAGAAACCCTCGAGAAAGTGATGTTCCGCACCGTGAAAAGCCAGTACTGTGGCTCGGGGTGGGCATAAAACGTTAGTTTCGGACCGCTTGTATACAGTGACTTGCGGCAGGATTCAAGACTAAGAAATCGAAGGTTTACCTGTTATGAGCTATTTCGACAAAATCCGGGTTCGTATCGCGCCATCCCCAACTGGGGACCCTCATGTTGGGACAGCGTATGTTGCTCTTTTCAATTACGTTTTTGCTAAGAAGCACGGCGGAGACTTCTTGCTTCGCATTGAGGATACAGATCAGGTTCGAGCTAAGTCTAGTTCAGAGGCTATGATCATGAAAAGCTTGCGTTGGCTCGGTCTTGAGTGGGACGAGGGGCCGGATAAAGGCGGTAGCTTTGGCCCGTACCGTCAGTCTGAACGAACGGCGATCTACCAAGAGCATACTGAATTGTTGGTTAAGTCTGGTCACGCCTACCGCTGTTTCTGCACGGCTGAGCGGCTCGAAGGCGTTCGTGCGAAACAACGGGAGGCTGGTATAACAACAGCCTACGATCGTCATTGCCGTGACCTATCACCCGAGGATGTTGCATCTCAGCTGGCCCAAAGTGTGCCGTTTGTGATCCGTCTTAAAATGCCGTTGTCTGGTTCCACAAGTTTTGTGGATGAAATTCGTGGAAATGTAGAGATCGACAATTCTCGGCTCGATGATCAAGTCTTGTTAAAGAGTGACGGGTATCCAACCTACCACTTGGCCAATGTGGTTGATGATCATCTCATGAAAATCTCCCATGTGATCCGCGCCGAAGAATGGATCAACTCAACGCCTAAGCATGTGGTCCTATACGATGCATTTGGCTGGGAAAAGCCAAAATTCGCCCATCTTCCCTTGCTGCGAAATGCCGATAAGTCAAAGATTTCAAAACGGAAGAACCCTGTAGCTTTAACCTACTACCAGCGGGCTGGAATTTTGCCTAAACCGCTCTTGAACTTTTTGGCGAATATGGGCTGGAGCTTTGGCAACGACGTAGAGTTTTTTACGATTGATGAAATGATGAAGAAGTTTGAGTTCAAGGACATTCATCTCGGCGGGCCTGTCTTCGATATGGTGAAGTTGACGTGGATGAACGCCCACTACATGCATAAAATGTCGGAGCAAGAATTTATTCGGTTTGTTAAAGATGAAGTTTTCCCTGACGATTATCTGAAGGCATTGAAGCCTTTCGTGTTGGAGCGAATGACTCGGTTTGAGCAGTTTGTTGATAACAATTCTTTCTTTTTTAACGGGGCATTGGAGTATAGTGGCGTCGATGTTCTGCCGAAGGGTAAAACGATTGTCGAATTGATTCAGATGCTAACCGGACTAGTTGAAAAGCTAGACGATCTTTATGATTGGGATCATGAAAAAATTAAGGCGGTTGTCGAAGCCTACAAAGATGAGATTGGTTGGAAGCCAAAGGATGTCTTTATGACGTTGCGCCTCGTTGTAACGGGTCGTAAGGATTCGCCGCCGCTTTTTGAAAGTATGGGGCTGATTGGTCGAGAAATGGTGAGATTTAGGATTCGTGATTGTGTCCAAAAGCTTACCGCTCAGCAAACAGTCGAAGCCCAATAGTTCTCACAGTCCGATAAGCGGGCATCGGGGCTAAACTTGATTGAACCTTTGGTCAGAGTTTTGATTAACTAATCTCCGATAGCAGCTGGGGAAGACTGACATCGAAGCGATACGATGTGCCGTTATGATTATCATCGAACTCCGTATAAGTGTGACTAATTTCAAAATTTTGAAGTTTCTCAGAAAACTGACGTGCCCCGTATTGAAGGTAATATTGATCCTTATTCCCACAATCCAAGAAAAGACATTTAAGCTTTGACAGGCGCAGTTGGGCTACGCCTTTTTCGATTATGTAGAGAGGATCGTGTTCCCGCCAGCGCTGCCAAACTGACTCTATCACCTCCCCATTGCGAAGGGTGATGGGGAGGTCAAATCCCGCTGGCGACGACGGATTGGGGCTGTAAAACGCAGCCATGCCAAGCATCATCAAAACATGTGTGTCAAATCCAGATATCTTCTTCTGCTTCTTGAGTTCACTAATCCACAAAACAGGATCTCGGAATTTGTATAGTCCTGTGCAAATATCAACAAGGCTTCTTCTGTATGTCAGCTCAAACCCAATATCACCCGCATGACAAGCGATTGCAGCAAAGGCTTGATCAAAGTCCATGGCCAACCGTAAGGCTCCGTAACCACCGGATGACCTTCCTAGTGCGGCTCGATGATTCCATCCGCGCTTAACTGGAAGATGATCCTCAACCCAAGGAATCAACTCATGCATGATATGATCAGCATGGTGTCCAACCAGAGAACTATTGATATACTGGCTTCCTCCGTAATCTGTATAAAGATCTGGAGCAATCATGATACAAGGCGGGATCGATCGTTCCTGCATCAGTCGGCTAAGTCTCGTCGGTAGATCCTCTCGAAATGGTTCCCAATTAAACATATTACGGCCTGCACTGGTCCATGGGGCAAAGATGTACACTGCAGGTAGTCTGGTCTGTTCGTCCAGGTTCGCCGGTATGAACGCCACGTGAGTTCTGGTTGAATCTAGTCCAGAGCGAGTGGTGGCTTTTAGGCATTCACTGGATAGTCGAAAATAGCGCAGCGTTGCGCCTGACTCGTGCGGAACATCCCAGCTCTTTGGTAGCATATCAAGTCGCTCCTTCATGTTGGATTCGTTGTCTACTGAGGGTTAATGAATGAGTCATCACGGTGTGATCGACCAGCAACCATCTAAATCGAACGCTTCTGTCCAAGACGGTGCATTTTGTGTTAAGACTATGAATTCGCTCGGAGCAAACTGAACGGATGCTCCCGTGTAAACTGAGGCGGCTGCGCTGATGATCGGGTTATGCCCTACGACCAGTAGGGTCATGACAGGATCTTCAACACGTGACTTTAGTGCTAGCGTAAAATCTTGGACTGTTTTTACGGTGTATAGTTCATCAACAATATCCTGACGCGCTGTCGGATATGAACGTGAGATTCCTTCAAACGTCTGCTGTGCGCGGGTTGCTGAGCTAATGATGGCAAGGTCACAGTTTGTCTGGCGCATGGCGAGAGCAATCCCTACCTGATGGGACTGTGTACGTCCATGGCTTGTCAGCATCCGACCATGGTCGGTGTCTGAATCAAGGGAGGCCTCGGCGTGTCGGGCTAAAATAAGAACTAAATGAGGCATCAAAAGATCCACTTCCTTAAAAATAAAGTTTCCAGCCGAAAGTATAGCCATTTGGTTCAAATCGGGCAAATATCACTATAGTTCTTATGATGTGATAAACGAGAAGCCCCTGTTTTTGCGATTCCTTTGCTTAATTATCACGCAGCTTTTTCCTAGAACCTCGATGAAAGGCAATGCGCAAACGCTTCAGCCTATGACTTGTTAAAATTATCGAAAGACTATCGTGGATTTGAGATGGCTGATTTGTGATCGCAGATATTCCCAGGTTGATATTTTGATGGTAGCATTTGGAGGTTTTATCATGATTGTTCATCAACGTATAACAAGAGAGAAAACTCAATGGTTCATTTGAGACATCAGCCACGGTCGCCCTTGGTTCCTTTGATTAACGTCGTCGTCTTCCCATTAATTTTTTTGTTATCTTGTGTATCAGCGAATCTCTCGAAGGTTGACGCAGATCAGGGATTTGATTGGAATGCGCTAAAGCGTGATCAAATTGTGATGACGCCCTTACTTGATCTTCGTCAAAATGTTGAGACACCGCCAGGATTTGACCAGTCCGTCGGGGCGTTTTCTGAGAAAGAGTCACTAGATTACCCGGAGTCTTTCAAACAAGCGTTCTTCAAGCGTCGAAAAGACATTCGGGTATTTGGAGCGGGGGGAGCTTTTGAGAAAATCAGCAAAATCCAAAATCTTAAAGACATTGGAGCCAAGGTGCTTCGGAAGGAGACGTTGCCCCCCGAGGATGTGCAGCAAATCAGAGCCGCAAATCAAGATATTCGGTTTGTGTTCTTCTTTGTCTTTGCCAAGGAGTCACTAACATTTGCCTACGAGTATCGTCGACCAGAGAAGAAGCATTATGTTGAAAAGGTATATCATTCAACCCGTAATATGACCGTAAAGTTGGCTTTGTGGGACGCAAAAGAGGCAAAGACGGTGTGGATAGGCGAAAAGGAGTTAAGGCCTACGAACTCCAATATCATGCGATTTAAAAAGCCGGGTTTTTTCGGGAAAATCCCGAAAGAGGATCAGAATATCAAATTAGATGTTCCTGATGCTTTTGATTTTGTAAACCCGTCGAGTTTTAGTTTTGAGCGTGAGCGTCACGGGTCCCGTTTTCCAGGATTCCCCGATCGTGAGCCCTCATTTTCGGGGTCTTTCGACGATTTTGCGATGACGCTCCCGCTTAATCCATCGGAAGCCAATTTGATTGAATACGAGCATTTTTCCAACCATCGGTTTCAACTTGGTGCAAGTGGGTCACAGATAGGCAAAGAAATTGTTGGTCGGCTGCATGTGAATGTATCGTCTCGTATTTATAACCTATACCGTGTAGGTGCTGACGTGTTTTTTAATTTAAATGCGCCAAAATTTACCTATCTTGGCAAGAAATATGAGGTTTCGTCCGCTGCGTTTGGTTTGTCTAATGATCTTGAATGGGATCTTTCAGATCGCTGGCGCCTCATGACGGGTGCCGCTGTCGGTGGATTAACCTACCGTATTCGTGATGTGCAGGCAGCCAAAGAAGCTCAATCAAAGCCGGATGATAAGTCAGAAAAAAATACCTACGATCAAAACGAGTCTTTGTTCTTCGTTCGTCCGAGAATTCATCTGTTAATGGGATCCTTACAAGGTGCCCAGTTGGGTTTCGGTCCGTACTACGTTCATACAAGTCAGCCAAAGCATAAGATTTTTGAAGATTATCCACCTGCAAAATGGGGTCTAGAGCTCACCGCCTCTTACACATGGAGAGGTTTCTAAGAGTCAAATATCCGCATTCATGACGGCACAGTCACCCTTGTGGTCTGTGCCGTTTTTTTTGGATTTGCTAATGAGTGGCTCTCAGAGAGGGGGTGCCGCTCAGCGAATACGCATTAATCTTCGCAATGTTGCGTTCGAATTTATATTGAGATATGATATATCGGAAGACGATATATCTATTCTAAACATAGGTGGTCAGTATGACAGAAACGCTGCGCGCAAGGAGCTCTTTTTTGGTGCTCTTGAGTTTAAGAGATGGGACGAAACATGGGTATGAGATTGCGACCTACGTGAAGGAAAAAGGCAAAGGATTCTTCTCAATATCGTTTGGCTCTCTATATCCGGTTCTTCACAAGCTAGAAAAGGATGGGTTGATCAAGGGGGCTTGGAAAGACGTTGGAAATGCTAAAACAAAAAAAGTGTACAGCCTCACCGCGAAAGGGCGCAAGGGTCTTGAGTTGGAAGTTTCCCAGTACAAGGAGTTCGTCAGTGTCATGGTCGGCTTGATGGAGCTTTCGATATGAGATTTGACGCTGAATTGCGATGTTTAGAGCACCGTCTAAATATCCCATACCCAGAGCGAAGCGCTTTTATCGCAGAGGTTGCGTCTGATTTGGAACGCGCCTATGAAGAGTTTTGTGCCGAGGGCTATTCTGAATCTGAAGCTAAAGTTAGGGCGCTTGAACAGTTAGAGCTAAAGGCGGATGATATCCAGTCACTGAATGCTTTACATGAAAGTGGTCTGATAAAGACTTTGAACAAGCTTCCATCCGGAATGCGCCAGGTCTTAGTGGACTTTAGCGGTGTGGTGCCGCTGGTCATATTTAATTTTTATGTACTAAGGGAGGGTTTTATGTTCGAGTTTTTGCGAGAAGGAGGATGGCCAGGTGTTGTGACGGTATTGGGTTTGGGTCTCTTGGGTGTTCTCATCAATTTTAAGCACGTTTTCCGATGGTTTTTACTCAGAGATCACTCTCTTGAATCATTGCGCGGGTTTACCAATGGTCCACTGTATCTTGCTGCGGGAGTTTTTTTGGTCGGTGTTGTCGCGGCAGCGGCTGGTTATCGCATTGTTTTTTCGAAGTGGTCAGACGGACTAATCTCAGATAGCGTAGCGAAAGCTGGTTTAAGTGAGCCTCTATCTATTCTTATGCTTGGAGCATTCATGTCAGGGGTGATTGTGCTGCTACATGGTTGGCTAGCATCGTGGAAAGCAAAAACGATTGCTGAATGAAGTTGCAGCAAGACTTTCGGGGGCACCTTACAAACTCGAAATACAATGGACTCGCAGCGGCCTGATAGGAGGTCGCTGACGAGTGGGATGAGGCACTATTTTCAGACTCGCGTTTTCGGTGTAACATCTCGGCAGCGGTCTAGTCAACGATTTGGAAGCGTGTTCAGTGATTTTACAGCGCTTAATTGTGAGGAACGAAGATGAGTAAACTGCGATTTCTTTTTGGATTAAGCCAGCGTGTGATCAGAGTTCAATACCTGACCTGGGGATTGCTCCTTGTGACGCTAAAATATCTAGGTGAATTGGTCCTTTACTATTTAGCCACAGAAAAAATTTTAACGCCGATAAATTTCTTATCTCCGCTTGTGTTGTCGAGGTATCCTGGCTTTGGAACTTTACCAGATTGGTTTACACCAGCAATTGTGTTGTGGAGTCTGCCATTTATCTGGATTGGCGTGGGTATGAGTATTAGACGTGCCGCTGATGCCAATTTATCGCCATGGTTAGGAGTTTTGTTTTTTGTACCTGGTTTGAATTATGTATTGATTTTAGGGTTGTCAATTGTGAAGTCATCAGAAAGGGCTCTCTGGAGGCTTGATGATGAGAGAGATTCGAAATCCTTAGTGATGTCGCCTCTTTTGCTGTCGGTTGTCTTTGCACTAGTCGGGGTGTTGTTGGCTTGGTTCAATACGAATTTTCTCAAACTTTATGCGAGTTCGCTGTTCGTCGGTAGTCCATTTATTCTTGGTCTTGTACAAGGGTACTTACTTAATTACCAAAGATCCTGGACATTTAGGAAAACCGTGGGGGTGGTTGCGATGACTATAATGATGATTCACCTTCTCTTGCTGTTTTTTGCGCTCGAGGGTGTCATTTGTCTCGCAATGTCGTTTCCGATTAGCTTTGTTTTGGGGGTAATTGGAGCGATCTTTGGTTCTGGGATTGCAAGTTATGGTAAACCTAGCAGGTCTCCACCGGTAATGATGATGTTAGCACTTCCATTAATGCCAGTTCTTGAGTCGAAAATAACTAGTCCCCATCAAGATGTTGTTCTCTCAACTATAGAGATTGAAGCTCCTACAACAAGAGTGTGGCCGAACGTCGTAAGCTTTTCTGATTTGCCGCCTACTGATGACTGGCTATTTAAGTTGGGTGTTGCTCATCCGCTCCGTGCTCGAATTGAGGGACAAGGAGTTGGAGCGATACGGCACTGTGAATTTTCCACCGGTGCCTTCGTTGAGCCAATTACGATTTGGGATGAGCCCAATAGACTCGCGTTTGATGTTATGTATCAGCCGCAGCCGATGAAGGAACTGTCGTTTTACGATCATATCGATGCCCCCCACCTTGATGGTTACTTTAGATCTATACGCGGTGAGTTTCGTTTGGTGCCAACTGCGGATGGTAAAACTCGCCTTGAAGGACGCACGTGGTATCAAGTTGACATGCAGCCAGGCTGGTATTGGCAGGTTTATGGACGTTGGTTTATTCACAGGATTCATTTGCGTGTTTTGGCTCACATAAAACATTTGAGTGAAAAAGATCAATCAATCTAAGTGCTCTTTCCGCTTGTGAGTCGATCGAGTTGCTTATCAGGGGTCCAGTTGAAGGTCTGGCTTCAGAGGCAACGATGGAAATTTCATTGTTAGATATGTATCATCAAAGAGGTTGTGTAAAATTAGGCATAACATGTAATTTGGAGAAACTTGCAATGACACGCTCTTACTTTGTTCGCATCATTCAACTAATATTCTGCTTTTCATTGGCGACGACTGCAACCGCAGAGGCTCCCAAGGCCACGGCACAACTTCTTCTGGAGGCAGGTAAAGCATCTCCCCAAGGAAAGCTTCGTGATTATCTGAAGCCAGCCAATGCTTATCATTTGAATATTTTCGGTGGCGCCAAGGTTGATGTTAAATATATCGGCGCCGTTGGTCTGGGCTGGGACTTTACCTACTCAGATCATGCTCTAAAAGGAGATGCCGCAGGACATTATCGTCGTTTTACGTGGGATTGGTTTCATTTGCCCTTGTCATTGGGTTTTTTCTACTTCAAACCGGGTTTATCATGGGTTTTAACGAATGTAAAAATTCCGGAGCTAGGGATTGACGAGTCCAGTATACGTCCTGAGTTGCTGATGGATGTCGGAGTCCGCGTGGGGCTTGGTTCAAATTTTGGATTGACGGCGGGCGGGCGCGGTGAGTGGGCGTGGCTTGACACGGAGCGCACATCAGCTGGTAAAGATTTGGCTATCACAGGGAATGTTCTGAGCTGGTTTGCGGGGGTATTGTTTGTCTATTAAGTTAAATCTTTTGATTTCGGAATGGTTCCTCGGCCAAGGTTTATGATCATGGTGGGTCTGGTCGAGGGTGGTATCGGCCTGGGCAGATTGGATATGGATCAAAAGTAATCAAGGGGCGGGTTGAGGTGAGCCAGCGTGAATTAGATACCATGAAGCATATGGCTGATCTCCGTGACAAAGTGTCAGCTAATGGAAAATTACCGATATCCTCAATTCCATGGGCGTGCCGACGAAGTCTTGGCGAGCAAAATGGCAGCCTGCAACAGTCATGAAGATTTTGAAGGTATCATAGGTGACAGAGATATCGCCTGCTAACGGTACAGGTCGTCCATAAAGGCTATCTCAAAATCGCAGTAAGAATCATCCTCATCCTCATTCTCGTTCCACGTGTTACGCCTTCTTTCCATGTCCTCTTTTATTTTCAATGTGTATTCCCTTACTCGTGGATTTTCGTGGGTTAGAAAACGATCAAAAGTTTTGCGTTGTTTCCGTCTAATGCCGCCATCGAAACCAATGCATCGATCAATGTTACGAACATCTTGCCGGTATGATAGTTCTTCTGAACCAAGCTTGCTGCAGTCTTTACAGATATGGCGGCTGTGACCACCGCCACTGAATCGCTCATTGGCCAGCATTCTATCGCACACCCAGCAGTAGTGCCCTCGTAATTTCTTATGCTTCATCGAAATCAAACCTAAACGTTTTATAGTTCTAGTGCAGCAGCCGAACCGCGACTGGTTTCATGGGTCAGGTTCCTGTGAAAGTATTCATGGTCAAGTGCTTCAGTCAATCTTATATCACAGCGGACACCAATTTGGGTATGGCAAGCGCGTCGTAAACGGGCGACTGGTGGTGAACCAACGGGAGATTGAGGCTGTCGAACGGATGGTGGCTCTTCGGGACCAGGGCTACAGCTATTGGAAGATCGCTGAAATCCCAAATTCAATGGGAGTGCCGACCAAGTCGCAGCCAGCGACCGTAATGAAGATCATAAAGGGTAACATCCAACCTAGCTAGCTCCTCACATGGCGAGTGTACACCTTCTTTCCGATGTAAATTATTATTGCCAAAACAATCACTGTATGTAAAATGCCGAAAGAGTGAGGGTCCAACCCGCCTCCGGCTTCAACCGCCGCTAATTCGCTTGCTGTAAATGGTTGTGTAGGAACGATTTCCTCTCCTCCTTCAATTGGGCAACTCATAGGATGCAAAGAGCATAAATGCATCCCTTCTACAGAACAAAACCAAAGGTACTCTGGAAGACCCATAGTGACATAAAGGAAAATCGTGATCACGTGAAAAAAGACAAATGTGATCCAAGCAAGACTGGCCAGCACTTTTTTGGTTCTTTCAAATCTCCGCATGACGTCATCACTTACAAATCAACTGACCGCCTAACACCGTCAAAATGACGAAAGGTCCTCCAACGTTCCTTTGAGAACATTAAGATCGACGGGAGTGTCTATACCGGGCAATCTGCCGCGATTTGCGAACGGCTAAACTACCCAATTGGGGGCCTCAGCCGGTGAACCGAAAATACTTCTAATCCAAACACGCTTCAGTCTTATGGGGTGGAACTTTAGATGCGCTTCGTAAAATTTATACGTCATATCTAGGACCGGTTCGTTTCCGAACACTGATTTCGGAAATCACAGCAGGAGGTCCGACATGTAGCTTGTAAACAGTTTTCGTCTCGTCGGCACAAGACCCATCGAATATCCCTCGTTCGGAAGTAAGTATCACTTCGGCTACACCATCGCCGTCCAGGTCGTCATACGAAAGTTCACCCCAGTTGGCACCGATACTTTGAGCGGCGAAATTTTTGTCCCTGTCCTTGCAGTCTACTACAAAATATTCTCTATATCGGTCACCCGCGCCTGGATAAGTCACATCAAAGCAGACGTTGAAAAAACCAGGTGTCTTGATGTTTCGGAGACGAAAATCTTCATAGATAGACCCCACAATGGAGACTAAAAGGGTAGCGACTAACGGAATGACCGGGGCAAAAACAACCCAAAACATAAACCGAATAGTCTTGCGAACAATGCGACTCACCTCTATCTGCATGGGTTTCCTCCGGTCTTTCTCTGAACCCAGACAGAAAATGGGTAGGTAATCGTGACAACCACCAATGCTGCAAGCAATCGAATCGCCATTCGCATAACTAATAGCCCATGCGGCATGTGAAATTGCGCTTCCAGACTTAATAAAAATTGAAAACTGATAAGCAGGGTAACGAAGAAAGTTGCAATCACTAACGCAGCCAGAGTTGGCTTCGACGTCACAAATTTTCTTTGGTCCGAGCGTCTTGCGGCTCGATAAATTCCCACGGCAACTGCAAATCCCCCACCTACAGTGCTTCCATGTTGGAGAATCTTAAAGACCGTCACGGGATACGTTCCGACTCTGAAGAGCATCCACTGTAGGGCATTTATATGAATGACGGCGTACCCGTGGCGGTGGGTGAAACTATCCCAAACTACGTGTGTTGCGGCTCCTAGGATGATGGAGAGTGGAATTACATACCACCCATATGGGCGACTCTCACCGTTGAGCCACGGGAACAATTTTTCCCAGGCGTATCTAAGAAAGGATTTGTAGACAAATAAAACCAACCATGAAACTGGCAGACAAAAATACAAGATTCCATAAATGGAATGAGCTTCGATGCTCGGACCGAAAACTTCGATAACGTAAGTAAAGTCGGGACTCATCGCCCCAATAACCAGAGCGGGAAAACATAACGGCAACCGTTTTAGGGGTAGTACTGCCGCAATATGGGAAACTGTGAATGGCATTTCAATTACTTCCGTTTGTACAAAGCCAACACCGGTCTTAAATCCTGTTTCTTGAGAAAGACCAGGAGTGCGATCATGACAAGACCGAATAGAACCCATTCATGCGGTTCAGGGGTTGCTGAAATGCTACCAACCATTCCTTGCAAAGCTTCAATGCCCGTTTCTGTCTTACGCTCAAATTTATTGCTCTTGGTCTCAGCCTCGTCCAAAGCCTTTTGTTGTCGGTCGTTTACCAGAACGATCATAGACGAAAATAAAGTCACGATTCCATTCTGAATGGCTTGCTCGTGGACCCGATTCAACGCTTCTACTTTGACTTTACTGTCCACTTCCTTCCTAGAATGCGCCAAGTAAGGAATAAGCTCCTTCGCTGCCAATGCTTGCATAGGTGCGCTTGGCTTTAAGGTCTTCTGACGAGGATCAACGCCTTCCTTTTGTTCCGCAAAGCGCCAGATTGAGTTTTCGGTAATCCGAAAATACGACGAGTCGTTCGTTTCTGACAGTCGCTCAATCACAGTGAGTCGCTTTAGTGCTTCATCGATTGAAAATGCTATTCCGTTACCACTGGTCATTAGAAAAACGCTCAAATCGTCGCCATAATCTCGTGGATGTTTCTGCCCATAATGGATGATGAAAGTTGGTGGAAGATTTCCGCGTAAGAGCCATTTCTCATCGTAGTTACCCTCATCTGTTAAGATAAGGAGCGCACTATAGTTTTTATTATTCTCTTGATAGGCATCGATGAGCTGATTTATGGAAGACCGCCCAAAAGCCGACAGCTGCAACTCGCCAGACTTAGGTGAACCATGGAGCACCAGCTTGCCGTTATCTAACGTAAAAAACTCAAGATTATATTGTGAATATCTGGGCAATTGATCGCGAATACCAGGAAGATATTCTTTCATACTGCGCGACGTATCAATGATAACTGCCACTGGACCGATTTTCCCCGCTGCCAAACTGTTTTCGTCCGTCAGTAAACTCCTGCTCACTTTATAGCGATTCCAAAGAAATTCGAGTTCGCTCGCTTTATGACTGGGTTTCACCGAAAATTTTGTAAACCAATCGTCAGAATTTTTGACTGTTTGCCCATTAACCGTGCGCTCTGTTCTATCGTCCCAGTATACGTTTCGCCTTTCGATTAGCTGCGGGACCGGCCAATTACCCGTAGCATCAGGAGCTGCAACATAGGAAAACCACATATGCATATCGACACGTTCTGCCGCGCGGCCCACATTTGTTTGAGTAATTGGAAACACGCGTAAACGATAAATATTGGGACCAACCTGTTCCAGGAGTGCTGGATCCTGCCGCTCAGCAACAATGCTGTTGTAGACGCTTTGAGCTGCTCCACGTGGGCTGATTCGGAAGGCAAACTTTTTCTCGGGATTGCTACCATCACTAAGCCAGAGTCCGGTCAGAGCGGTATCTTCAGGAAGTGCAAAATGATAAACCACTTCCTCAATGCGAACAGATTCGGACGAGTAACTTTCGTGGACCGTGATTTCCGCCAAATCATCCGCTTCCGTAATTTCAATTTGCTGCTTTCGGAGCAAGACGTTCTCGGCATCAATGTCAATGAGACCGCCCGCACTCTCCCCGCTAAACAATGACGACCTAAGTGCGGTATTAATAGCCGAGCGTTCAGCTTCTTGCATATCTTTGTCAAAGAAGCGCAAATACCACTGTTCTGCCAATGCGGAATCCGCATTGCGATCACCTTGATAGATGAATTCCGCTATTAGGCCATTGTAAAAGTGATTGATTCGCTCTTCTGACTTGCGCCCAACGGTTTCTATATACCTGCTGTACGTTTGACCAACATTCGGAGGACGGGTCTGATCAGTAAGGTATCTATAAGAGGATAAGTACGCATTGAGCAAACCTCGTCTAATATGTCCTTCCTGATCAGAAAGTAAGCGCTTGCCACTCGGTTCATTGAAGTCTTTGTCCAACAGCTCAAAAACGCCTTCTTGCGGCTGAATTAACGCAATTTGCCTGATTCCTACAAAAGCCAAGATTGCGAGACCGATTATTCCGGTGGATTGCGCTACTCCAATCCGAGATTTCACCGTGTGGAACGATTCTTTCAACTGGAGAAGACTTGTGCATGTCAATGCAAACGTCGGAAATACCGTTAGGAAAAATACGAGCAAGGCGATTGGGCCAAGGACTACAACAATCATGAGTAAGCTCGCAATCATACGTGAGTCTAGAAGAAAAGTAGGAACTGATTTCATAAGCCCAACAATACCGGGTAGCACTGGGATCAATACAATCAGCGCGATTTTGAACAGAAATATTAGGTAAATTATCTGGACGCAGAAAGTGAGTGCCTGGGCTGATTTTTTGAGACGTTCTTGCCCCGTAATCATGAGGCAGCCTTGGGTAATGACTCCTAACACCAAAACAATCTGATTCGCGATTAGACCCCACGATAAATCCTGAAACAGGACACATCGACAAAGAAACAAGATAATTAGCGGGTACTCGATAGTGCAAAAAAAGGTGAGGAGCCGACGCCAATCTCCGGTCGGGACGTGTCGTAATGCGACGTAAATGCTAAGTAGCGGTAAAATACTAAGCAGAAGTAGCATGAAGGGGTATTCAATAGAAGCCTGGCCAGATGAGATGAAGGCCCCCAGAAGCGTCACAAAGGCAGGAAGCAAGACCAAAAGCCCAACAAATCCCGCAAGTAAGTTGAAGGTCCAGAATGACCCCATTGTTATCACGGAAGGTATGGAGCGTTTAGATGCGGCGTACGTCATGATTAATCTCCTCGTCAGAAAAAATGTGTGCGATATCGATACGAATTTTTTTCAGAAAATTTAGGATGTCGTTTGGACTGTTGTTGGCCGCGCTGTCGAATAAAACGGATACCATTACCCAAGGGCGGTTATTAAACAGACCCGCCCAGAATCTGTGGGAAAATTCGTCGGTCAATCCTTGTTCACTTTGAAACCAATAGAAGACCTGCGAATGTCCACGATTAATGGTTGCTACTTTTGCCGGAAAATCCCGGCTGACTAATATCGTATTTAGCGACTGAACTTCATTGCCACTTCCAAGGAGACATTGAAGTGGGTCGTGTTGAGCAATTCCGGAGCGTGAAAGGCTAATGATCAACGTGCCAGTCATTCTGGAGTCATTGTTGTGGGTAAATCTCCATTTAGAAACACTTGCACCCTGATTCTGGATGAAGAATGCTTTTTCTTGATCGGTAAGTGGTATTGGTGTTGTGATCATATTTGCCGTGAAATTGATGTTAAGGCCCTTATCAAACTTACGCTCAGAAGCTATCGATCCTTCGATACTCATTGGTGTGAGTAGTACTGAAAAAATAAGTAAGCTAAATGCTGCTATCGGAGATTTGAGTGATCCATTGCGACACTTTAGGTTGTCGATTTCAGTTGTGCCACCGTTTCTCGGGAGAATCTGGCTGGCATAAAGACAAACAGCGGCAAAAGCGAAAGCGCCTAATGGTAAATGTAAAAGATTAAAAATTTCCTTGCTTTGGATGGCGAGGGCGATCACCGACAGTAAAAGGACACGTAGGAAGTTTGCCAATACCAACAAAATTAGAATCAGAAATGCTTTCGTAATCCATTTCACGTTGAATTTTTGCTGCGAAGTATAACTAGCCAACATGAAAAAAAGCATCCCCGCCCATATGGTCTTTACTCCGCTACAAACTGAATCGACCGATGATGCGGCATTCTCGACAACCAAAATGGTCGACATCCCTTGAATATTCATTCCAAGTGAGCCGAGCAGATATGTTGTGGCTTCTGCGGTGAGTAACCTCAGAGGAAAACCAACAAAGGTTTCGATGTGTTTTTCCAAGGGCACCAGCGCACAAATGAAAATCCCAAGAGGAAGGGATCGAGAATAGCGGTAGCGGTCAGTGACAAGACCAACAACGCCTAGCGTAAGGAGCGACGATGAAAATGCCCGTAGGGTATTTAAATGGAGGTAGTAGCGATTACTCACCATGATAGTGAGCGCAATCGCCACTAACACGAGCGCCAATTTGCTATCTTTGAATTCAAAGATTGGTAGTTCTTTTTTAATTCTGAAATCGCGGAACCAGAAAACGGATGCTAGTGAAAAGGCCAGAAGGCTGAACGTAGCGTGACCGGCAAACAAGTTTTTCAGATACCAGGAGAAACTCGGCGCTACATGCCACATCCATAGTATAAGCACTCCAGCTCCGAGGATGGCCGAAGCATACTTGGTATGAACGTGGGCCTTCTCGGTCGCGTTTTGTTTGGGTTCGTTTAGCATCCGTTCCTCTCTTCAGCTGTGGCCTAACACTAACTATCGGATTTGGTTGTGGGAATTATTTGAAAAGAGCGTGAAATCGATGTGAAATCGGTGTAAACTCAAACTTTTTGGAGCGGACAAGATTCAGAGCGCGGGAACGGTAAGGGTTTGAAAACACATATACTTATTATCGAAGATGAACAATCAATTGCGGACAGCGTGCTCTATGCGCTCTCATCCGAAGGGTTTTCAGCAGTCCACGTTACGACTGGAACCGAAGCTTTGGCTCGCGTTGACAAGGAACCTTTCCATCTAATTGTTCTCGACGTAGGCTTGCCGGACATGAGCGGCTTTGATCTGTGTCGCCAACTGAAATTAGCTACCAGGGCTATCCCAATAATTTTTCTAACTGCAAGAGACGGCGAAATTGATCGTGTCGTCGGTTTGGAGATTGGGGCAAACGATTATCTTACTAAACCATTTAGTCCCCGAGAATTAACTGCGCGGGTCCGCGCAATACTTCGGTTTACAGAAGAGCTGCGCCAGCAGACGGCGACTGAAGGTGCATATAATCATTCAGCACCAAAAACTACCACACCAAAGAATTTTCCTTTCCGAGTTGATGAGGACCGTTGCTCCATCACTTATTTTGACAGCCCTCTCAATCTTTCACGTCAGGAATTCCGTATCCTTTGCGTACTCATCAAAAGACCTGGCTGGGTTTATTCCAGAGATAAACTTATGGAAATGGCCTGGGAGCAGCCAGAAGCAAGTTTGGATCGTACCGTCGATACTCATATCAAAACCTTGCGAACAAAACTGAATGCTATCCGACCCGATATTGAGGCCGTAATCACCCATCGCGGATTAGGTTATTCGGTAAAGGAATCGTGGTGAGCATACGATTTCGTCTAATCCTAGGATTTTTGATCCTTAATGGCTTTTTCTTTTTTTATCTAACCGACTGGGTCAGATCGGAACTTCGGCCACGTTATCTTGAAGGCATTGAGGATTCGCTCATCGACTTTGCCAACGTGCTGGCTGCGATGGTTGAGAATTCCCAAGAGCAGGGTGGTAACCCCAACATATTTTTGCAGGGATCATTCGACAACGCATACAAGAAGCGATTTGAAGCTAAAATCTACGATGTTGTGAAAGCAAATATAGATCTAAGGGTTTACGTTACCGATGCACATGGCATTGTAGTTTTCGATTCAAAAGGCAAGGAGGTAGGCGCCGATTTTAGTCAATGGAATGATATCGTAAAAACACTACGAGGCGAATACGGCGCGCGTGCAACACGAACGAATACCGATGACCCTTTCACTTCCGTCATGCATGTTTCGGCTCCGATCATTGTTGATAAACAGATCAAAGGCGTATTGACGGTCGCGAAGCCGCCAGAGACGATGAATATTTTTATTCACGCGGCGCAAAAGAGAATTACTTTGATCGGGGTCGCGTCGGCTTTGGTATTTGTTGCGCTGATCATCTTCATAACTTTCGTCATTACCAAGCCTATTCTAAGGCTGAAAGACTATGCCTCTTTAATATCTGAAGGACAAAATCCTCCGAAGCCGGTACTCGCACCGCGAGAACTTTCGGAGCTTGCCCAAGCATTTGAGCATATGCGGGAGACATTGGAGGGAAAGCTATACATAGAGAACTATGTCCAGAATCTGACGCATGAAATCAAAGGTCCGCTAACCGGTATTCGGTCGGCATCCGAACTGTTGCAAGAAACCATGACGGAAGTGGATCGAACGAAATTTTTAAAGAACATCGCAACAGAGACAGCCAGGCTACAGGATATTGCGGACCGTCTTTTAAATTTAAGTGAAATCGAGCGAAGTAAAGAGCTAGTGAATTGCGAACGGGTTGAGCTAGGTGCATTAATCGACGAATTGACACATTCAATAGAAGCAACACTCAAGCAGCGGCAACTCAGTCTGAAGACGCATGTAGATTCCAATCTCGTCTTTTGGGGAGATGAATTCCTTTTAACGCAGGCGATTTCAAATTTGCTTCAAAATGCTATGGAGTTTGCCTCTCAGGGGACAGCGATTGAAGTTACGGCCCGGAATTCCGATTTACGACACGTAGAATTATCGGTCGAAGATGTCGGATCACAGATCCCCGATTATGCGCTCCCAAGGGTCTTCGAGCGGTTTTACTCCTTGCCCCGGGCAAGTACTGGACGAAAAAGTAGCGGTCTAGGGTTAGCCTTTGTACAGGAAATTGCAAGACTTCACGGCGGAAGGGCCCGCATTGAAAATACGCAACAAGGGGTGCGCGTGATTTTGAAATTTTTGATTAATTCCCCTTTGCAGAGTTAACAATCCGGCCTTGCTGATGTTGCATGGCAATACGCTTCGCTATTCGAAACCTCTTGTTAACTGAAATGCCGAGATCGCCTGCGTTTTCGGCATATGATCTGCCACGTTGTCTTTTGGAGACAATTTTTTCAATAAGTTGCGGTTCGGTTGCGTGATAGTCTTTTCGCCACCCAAGTTTTCTTGTCCAACCGGACTTCGCACCGAGTTTGACGCCCCGGGCTCTTGCCACCATCAGACCTGCCTTGGTCCGTTCGGAAATCCGCTCTCGCTCCTGAGCTGATGAGAGGCTGCATGCAGCAACCATAAACTGCTCAAGGGTGTTTTCGAATTGAACTACTCCATCGCCTGGGCACTCAACCTCTACCCCAGCCGCAGTGATTGTTTGCATAACAAATAATGTGTCCAAAAAATTCCGGCTAAGGTGCGACAATTCGAAAGTAATTATTGTTGTGAGTTTTCCAGCTTTGACATCCACTATCAACTTTCGAAGTGCAGGGCGTTCAATGGTTTTGCCGGAGACGCCTTTATCGACATGGTTATCGCCAAAATCGACGGCCTTTGCGACATCACGAAAGTGTAGATACATACACTCAAGAAGGCTTTGGAGGTCCGTGAGGGCGTTACCTCTGTTTTCATTTTCAGCGTTCTAAAGTGAAAAATGTCTATTGCTACTACAGGGGTTCGGCATACCGCTTCGTGAACCGGACAAGACGCAGTGGTATCGGCCTGGGCAGATTGGATATGGATCAAAAGTAATCAAGGGGCGGGTTGAGGTGAGCCAGCGTGAATTAGATACCATGAAGCATATGGCTGATCTCCGTGACAAAGTGTCAGCTATTGGAAAATTGCCGATATCCTGAATTCCATGGGAGTGCCGACGAAGTCGCGGCGTGCTAAATGGCAGGCTGCGACAGTGATGAAGATATTGAAGGCCTCTAGGACTGATAGATGAGGCGAGAGCGTCGAAATGTCCGATATTCATAAGAGTATGACCCAATTATTTGAGAAGTCAAAACACTCGGTTCTCGCTATAATTCGACGAACTTTGCTAAAGCGGGCTTTAGAAATCTAGTCTGCAGCCGATACTAAGGAGAAAGAATGCAAGATACAGAAAGGCAGCGTCAGCCCATGAAGCCGTCAAAGAATTCATTTGATGAAAGCAATCTTTCCCCCGCTCAGCGCAAGGCGTTAGAAATTGCAAAGGCCCAAGGAGCAAAGTTTGGGCGCAAACTTGAGGACCTGCGATTAAATTTAGAACCTGCGGCTGCCGAGGAACTTGCTCAGGCGATCGTTGAAGCGCGACGAGAAGATGCTATGCAATCTCGCAAAAAGTCTTTTTGATTGATCAGCCATGTATATTGTCGACACCATGCTGGTTTCCTATATTTTTCGAGGCGATCCTTTAGCACTTCCCTATCGGCCTGAGCTTGAATCGGATCAACCGCTCTATTTGTCAGCTCAGACTATCGGTGAGCTTTATTTTGGAGCGGAATATAAAGGCTGGGGAAAGCCTAAGCAACAAAAGATTGATTCACTTGTTAGCGAGTATGTCGTATTGCCGATAGATCATGAGACCGCGATGCATTATGCAGCCGTTCGTGCGGTCTCAAAGAAGGCCGGACGGTTTCTCACTTCTCAAGATGCCTGGATCGTCGCTACCGCAAAGCAGTATGGGCTCACGCTTATCAGCAACGACTTAGATGTAACCATTGGCGAATGTATTGGCATTCGGGTGATTTGCAGAGCTTAGTGACGGCTAAGGCGCAGGCCGCAATTGCTAGAGCCGATCAGTGGACTGTCCCCGGAAACTCTACGGCACTTTTAATACTGTAGCCACTGCTTGTCGCCGGCTGAAGTACAATGACAATGTGACCTGTTTTAAGTTTGCTGCCTACTTGAGCCGCGTAAGGCACAGCCACCTGACAAAGGCCCCCAGTGGCAAGAACTACGGCGTCACCTTGTATGCTAGCAGGTCGGCTAGGCGATTGCGTTGCTTGTCGGTTAGGTTCTCTTCGCGTTTGAGCAGGCACCAACGCGAGTGTTTGAGTGTCTCAAGCCCTTTGTCCTTTAAAGATCTATGCTCGCCAGCTCGGATCTCATCGATAGCCTTTGAGAAGTGGGTCATGATGCCGTCAAGCCCACGGGATCATCTCGGTCGTCACACCGCATTTCTTGCAATCTATGCGTCGCATACAATATATGAAGAACACCATAATCCCCCATATGGGTATATACTTGAACCTCCGAGGCTCCCCGGTGTCGTAGGTAGGACCTTTCTTACCGCAGCTAGCGCAGAGGCCTTTGCAACCTTTTCGCGGTCTTACGGTCACTTCAAGGCTCGGACGATCACCAGAGCCAACATATTTTTCAGAGGTGTAAACAAAACCCTTGAGTTTTTCGACGCGATTTAGGATTGAACGTATGTGCATGCCTTGCCCTGTTTTGCGGTTAAATATTCCTAGTAAAATATCCATCGCAGAAAATTGTAAGGCATGCACGCCTTTTTTTACCGCTCTTCGGAACCCCCGCCGGAGGCAATACCCAACTGCTCCCCATCACCCACAGTCCAGCTTCAGCAATGCGCGCAGGCCAGCGTCAGGGTCGGCGGAGCCGCCGAGCGCATGCGAGGGCAACCTTGACGCGGTCGAGCACAATGCTGAAATGGACTGGTGATGGGCGAGCTGAACTAGGTCGCTAAGCGGATTTCACGCCCACAAATTCTGGGGAAGAGCCAAAAAGATTACGGTCCAGAAATGCAATAAACTCAGTATTGAGTTCTATGGCGATCCGCCGTCCTTAAGGTCTGTTAACTTGAGGAAGAAAAAGTGTGAAGTTGATGGGAATGGCTCCTCAGGACGGATTTGAACCGCCGACCCAGTGATTAACAGTCACTTGCTCTACCGACTGAGCTACTGAGGAATAAACCGCGGGATAAATGGTATAACTGACCATGTTGGGGTGTGTCAATAAGTTTTTAGGTGATAGGGATGCTGAAAAGGTTAAATTTTTAGCTTACTTATCACCTTTTAGACAGCACTTTGCAGATTCTTGCGGATGGCGTTTAGGAGGAAGTCCACGTCAAAAGGTTTTGCAATAAAATCGTTGGCTCCGAGAGCCATCGCCCGCTGAATGTCTTCCGTAGATTTGCGTCCAGATACCATGATGACGGGGACGTCCTTCAAAACATTATGACTTTTAATCAGGTGCACGAGCTCAAAACCATCCACCCAGGGTAGATTCACGTCGAGTAAAATGACATCCAAGATGGTTGTTTCTAAAAAGTGACTAAGTGCATAGCCATCTTCAGCTAGGAGAACATTATAGCTTTCACCTTCTAGGACGCGCTTTAAGGCGTTACGCATGATTTCCTCGTCGTCTACGACGAGCACAGTTTTCTTACTTTTGGACTTTTTAATGTCTCTGTAGTCAGATAGCGAAACGACTTTTGACTCATTGAGCTTGCGGCGTGTGATGTTGTCCAGCTGTTTTCGGAAGTGTTTTCCCGAGGGTCCAGCCATTTTGTGGGTCAAACTCATCCTTGAGTCCTTTACTGCGGTGCCATCCTGGCGCCGTCCAAACCTGAATCTGATAGGATAGATTCGGAGGGTGGGGTCTGACTCTTAAGTTTGGTGTGTTATGATGGAGGTCAGCCGGGTCCTCATTAGGCTAAAATTACAAAGAAAAGGTTTCAAATTTGCTCATTCATAAATTCATCATAAACACCCCTAGGTTCATGCCATACAATCCGGAGCAAACTAGATTTATTTGGACCCATGGGCTATTCGAACCGTTGTCCCAGAATGAGCGGTCTTTGTCAGTCCACTTGTTTGGCGATGAATCTGTGATGGCGGTCCTACGGGTAGCGTTTTCCCGAAAGTTAACGCGTGAGATGGTATGGGATATCTCCGATATTGAGCCCAAGGCGCAAAGCTCTTACGTAAAGGCAGCGAAGGTTTATAAGCGGGGGGTTGGCGTCGTTGGCGTCGTTGGCGTTGATCACGCTCAATCTGATTGTTTGGAGTCTACAATTAAATTCTTTAGTGACATCAGGGATGTCTTTAGTTCCTTTGATTCAGGCGATCTGATTTTTGTAGATCGAAAGGTCGCGGAGTTTTGGTGGCATGTTATTCCTTTTCATTTCTTAACGCTGGACATATCGGAAGCTGGAAAAAACCTGGAATCAAGCGCCGCAATTGCAGCGATTTTAAGATCAAGAAAAGGTACCTATCATAATGTTGTGGTCGTTGGAGGGGGGGTTGCTTGCGATGTCGTTGGGTTTGTGTGTGGTTTGATCGATGTACCTTGTCACTTTGTACCGACGACCCTGCTGGCGATGGTTGATAGCTCGACGGGGGGTAAGGTTGGAGTGAATTTTGAACCTTGGGGTAAAAACCAACTTGGTTTGTTCTACCCCCCAGCAAGCGTTAGTATTTGTGCCGCATGGCTCGCGACCCTTGATGAGGCGAATTTAAAGAGCGGAGCTGCAGAGGCTCTTAAGCATGCCGCTATTTCAGGACAGCGTCGTCTATGGGAGCGTCTTATTGAGGTGGTGAAGAACAAAAATTGGTACGGTCTCCATGAAACTATAGCCGAGGTTTTGCGAATAAAAATCGCCATTGTGACGCGAGATCCATTCGAGCAGGGTGAGCGCTCGATTTTGAATTTCGGTCATACGTTAGGTCATGCTGTGGAATCACTCCTTGTGGCGCGCGGTCGGGACGTATCACACGGGGCTTGTATTGCCTTGGGGATGATTCATGTATTTGCAGTCGCTAGCGGGCGATATGGCTTTGATGCTACACATTTGATTGAAGATGTTCTGTCTGCAGGTCTTCTTCCAGGAGAGATAGAGCTTCGCGAATTGATTGAGGTACCCAAAGACGAGATATTAACCTTAATGCAAAGCGATAAGAAAAATCAGGATCCCACGGGTGCGATTCGATTTGTGTTGTTAGAAGATTGGGGTAAGCCCGCCCGAGATGCAACGAAGGCTTGGACCGTAAGAATTCCCGTTGACGAGGTTCTACATCATGTTGAGCATACATTTACTTTAATAAATCAGTATTTACTTCAGGCTTCCGAGCGTCGAGATCGCGCTGAGGGCTAGAGTTTACTTTACGGGGTTAAGGTCATGGAGTCGTTTGTTTGAATGGCTTGTGCTCGATCTCGTTTGAACTGGGATCTTAATTCCAAGTCGATTAGTTGACGCTTAACGTCTAGACCAGCCACATACCCAGTGAGATCTCCGGTTCGACCAATAACTCGGTGACAGGGGATGACTATTGGAATCGGATTTTTATTCAGTGCAGCGCCTACAGCTCTAACAGCACTAGGTCGACCGATGGCAGCTGCAATATCACTGTAAGTTGGCAGAGCCCCGTATGGAATATGTTTAAGAGCTGACCAAACAACTTTCTGGAACGGGCTACCCACAAGATGCAACGGAACAGTGAAGTTTGTGCGTTTTCCTGTGAAAAATTCATCAATCTCTTTCATGGACTGATCTAGAAAGTCTGATCGTCCAAACGGTGCCAATTGTTTGCCATAGGAAATAGAAAACAGACCCAAATGATTGGCCATCAATGTGATCCAGCCCACTGGCGTCCAATGATGAGCGATCAATCTTTCAAACATGTTGCCTCCGTATTGTAATCGAAAATCGTCGGCACGGTCCGTTTCAGGAGCAAGATGGCAAACTACATAGACCTACGGTATCGTCCACCAACGCGGTATAATAGATCTGATATCTCCCCTAGGCTTGCATGTCGCACCGTGTTCATAAGTTCTGCGAAGATGTTTCTGTTTTCAAGCACTGCATGAGCCAAGTTTTCCAGGGCGGCTTCTTTGCTTGATTTTGCTTTTTCCTTAAAGGACTTGAGCCGGAGAAGCTGGTCGTCCTTTTCGTCGTAGCTTGCACGCGCGAGTTCAATGTCAGGTCGCTCATATTCACCTGAAATGACCTTAGGATTCAGGTAGGTGTTGACACCTATGATAGGCAGTTCGCCTGTGTGTTTAAGGTGTTCATAATAGAGACTTTCCTCTTGAATTTTACTTCGCTGGTATTGAGTCTCCATTGATCCAAGCACGCCTCCGCGCGACGAGAGCCTGTCAAACTCCTGCAGCACAGCCTCTTCGACAACATCCGTGAGCAGTTCTAAAATGTAGCTACCTTGGTTTACGTTTTCGCACTTATTAGGTCCAAATTCGCGATTGATGATCATTTGGATTGCCATAGCACGCCTTACGCTCTCTTCCGTAGGCGTGGTGATAGCTTCATCATAGGCATTTGTGTGTAACGAGTTGCAATTATCGTATAACGCCAAAAGTGCCTGTAGCGTTGTTCTGATGTCGTTAAAATCGATCTCCATAGCATGAAGAGATCGGCCCGAGGTTTGAATGTGATACTTCAACATTTGGCTTCTCTCGGTGGCTTTGTACAAATCACGCATGGCGATGGCCCAAATACGGCGTGCGACACGACCAATGACCGCATACTCTGCATCAACACCGTTTGAAAAGAAAAAGCTTAGATTTGGTGCAAAGTCATCAATCTGCATGCCCCGGGCTAGGTAATACTCAACGTAGGTGAATCCATTGGCTAAGGTGAACGCTAGTTGAGTGATAGGATTAGCCCCAGCCTCAGCGATATGATAGCCAGAAATCGAGACGGAATAATAATTTCGAACCGACTTCTCAATGAAGTACTCTTGGATGTCACCCATGAGTTTTAAGGCAAACTCGGTTGAGAAAATGCAGGTATTTTGAGCTTGATCTTCTTTCAAAATATCAGCCTGAACGGTGCCTCGCACTGTCTGTAGCGTCTTATCATAGAGCTGCTTATGTTCGTCTGGATTGGGTGCTCTGCTGTGTTTCTTGGTGAACTCATTGATTTGTTGGTCAATGGCTGTCGTCAAAAACATAGCCAGAATGATGGGTGCAGGACCGTTGATCGTCATGGAAACGGAGGTCATTGGCGAGCAAAGATCAAATCCACTGTACAGAACTTTCATATCATCAAGCGTGGCGATCGATACTCCTGATTCGCCAACTTTTCCATAAATGTCAGGTCTTTGGTCAGGTTCAGCGCCGTAAAGAGTCACAGAATCAAAAGCTGTGGACAGACGTTTTGCTTGATCGTTACGCGATAAGTAATGAAATCTTTTATTGGTTCGGGCCGGGCCTCCTTCACCTGCAAATTGGCGTTTCGGGTCTTCTTCGGTGCGCCGGAATGGATAGACACCTCCAGTAAACGGGAATGAACCGGGAACGTTCTCTCGCAGGAGATAGTCAGCGATGTCGGCTGTGCTCTCCTGTCTTGGCAGCGCCACTTTAGGCAGAGTGAGCTGAGACAAAGTCGTAAATGAAGCTTTTACACAGACGTCTTTGCCGCGGACTTGATAAATGAATTCGTCGCTATTGTATCTTTTGAAGGTCTCGGGCCAGCGCCTAAGGGAGTCGCGAAGATGCTGGGGCACAAGATCCCAAATTTTTATCGCCTCGCGCTTTAGGGCGTCACTTTCACTCTGGTGGCCACACTCTGACATGTGGAGAGCGGATCGCTCAAGAGCGTCTGCTTTACGAATCATCTCGACCCATGATTTCCGCATGTTGTGGTAGCCGCGCACAGCTCTGGATATGTCCGATAGGTAGTTTATCCGATCTCCAGGAATTAGTGCTCCGCGATTTGTAGACTCTAATGCATAGCGCCTGGCTGATGACGGTATGAAACGAATCTCATTTAGTTTCTTATTAATGGTTTCGCACAAGGCTTTATATAGCCCATTGGTACCGTCATCATTAAAGCGACTTGCAATGGTTCCAAAGACGGGATAAGCGGCATCATCAACGCGCTGCCCCTTAAACCTTGTTCGTCTTAGCTGATGGCGAACGTCTCGGAGAGCATCTGGGGCTTGTCGGCGTTCAAACTTGTTGATCGCGATTAAATCTGCAAAGTCTAGCATGTCGATTTTTTCGAGTTGAGTCTGCGCACCAAACTCGCACGTCATAACGTAGAGGCTTACGTCACTGACATCTAAAATTCCTGTGTCTCCTTGCCCGATGCCACTTGTCTCGACGATGAGGAAGTTGAAATCGCGAGTCTTGAGTAGCGCAAGTGCATCTTTTGTCGCATGCGCAATCTCTTTGCCACTTTGCCGTGTCGCGAAGCTTCGTAAGAATACTCGATCGTCACTTGCTGTGTTTATGCGAATGCGATCTCCTAGGAGAGCTCCTCCGGTGGCCTTCTTGCTTGGATCGATACAGATGAGTCCAATTTTGATTTCGGGATTATCCCACAAAAACCGAGAAATGAGTTCATCGGTAATCGAGCTTTTTCCAGCTCCTCCGGTGCCTGTGATTCCGATCACTGGAGTTGTTGTTTTGCGATTCGGTGCCGGTGGTAGTAGTTTTGTTAACTCGGCGATACTACCGTTGCCATTTTCAAGAAGTGTAAGGGCCCGACTAAGGCTCACCCATTCGTTTGCCGATGTATTTCGGTTAGACCAAGCCGTGTAGGCAAAGTCGGTTTCGCGAAGCATGTGACCAATGATGCCGTCAAGCCCAAGTTTTGTGCCATCTTCCGGGCTATAGATTCTAGTGATTCCCGAGTCGTGGAGTTCCGTCATCTCCCGGACTGTTATGACGCCGCCGCCCCCGCCAAATATTTTGACGTCCCGAGCGCCAGCTTCGTCGAGGAGTTGACGTATATACTTGAAAAACTCCATATGCCCGCCCTGGTAGCTGGAAATAGCGATACCCTGGGCATCTTCTTGCAAAGCGGCCGAGACAATTTCTTTGGCCGAGCGATTGTGTCCCAGATGAACAACTTCAGCCCCTCTGGCCTGAAGTAAACGGCGCATGATGTTGATTGACGCGTCGTGTCCATCAAATAGCGCCGTGGCCGTGACAAATCGAATTTTGTTTCTTGGTTTATACTCTTGGAGTGCTTTTGCTTCTGGGGACGGTAGAACGCTACCGCGATGTTCAGTTGTAGACATAGTAATTTCTTCAATCCCTTTGATGACTTGGAGGCTGAAAGCATACCAAACGAAGGGGATGTCGTCATCCTTACAATAAATTAATTTTATCAGTGCCTTAGCTTAATAAATGCGCTCTCAGTGATCGGTGGCGGGGTTGTTGTAGGAACTCTGTGGGTGAGAGCAACCTAGGACTTTCATTTAAACGGCATATCCCAGGGCTTTTTCATCTAGAACTATCAAAGAACCCTTTTCTTTGGTGTTTATCCAGTTGATTTGCGCCGGCGTAGTAACTGCAAAGCTTCACGTGGTGTTTTCTTGATGCGCAGTAGACCGATCGTTGCGAAGATCGTGCCGATCAAGATCGCATCGATTCCAACCCGAATTGCGGCGTCTATCTTGAGATAGATCAAGCCTTGTGACGGAAGTAACCACCGGCCAAATGATGCGGATCCAACCATTGGGTCATATAGTTTATGAAGTGCAAGAACACATCCAGAGCCAATCGTTAGTAACGACAATGAGGTCCAAACTTGTTGCCAGTTGACTGTCACTTGATCTTTCGTCATACCAAGAACTAATAATGTGGCGTTAAGTGTTAAGACGATCGATGCGGTCAACGCGAGTCCATCGTGTCCAACTTTTTTAACAAGGACAGAGTTCAAGGCATAGTTTATAGCGATACTTAAAAGTCCCACAACCATCGGGAACCGTGTCCTGCCTGTTGCGTAATAATAGCTATTCATCACTTTGAGGACACCATAACCTAGCAGTCCGTAACTGTAGGCCTCGATGGCACGTGCTGTGGCCTCTGTGTCCTCAGTTGAGAATCTTCCACCCTCGTAAAGTAGTCTTGTGATGTCAACAGAGCTGAGCATGAGTCCCAGCGTGCACGGTACAAGTAGCCAGGCCACAAGGTCCATGGCATTGATGATTTCCTGGCTAGCTTTTGGGCTCACTTTTCCGTTGGCTTCAGTGATTGATTTTGAAAGGGCCGGCAGGACTGCGGCCCCGATAGCCACACCAAACATACCTATAGGAAGCTGCACGAGACGGAAAGCAAAATAAAGCCAGGTCACTGCGCCCTCGCCTAGACTTGTAGCGAAGTTCGTATTCACAATAGTGTTCACTTGACCAGAACTTCCGGCGATAACCATCGGTGCCATCAACCACAAAACTTTTTTGAGATCAGAAGACCAAGGGAAAGCACCAGCCGAAAAAATACTGTTGCCCTGAATGAGTGGTTTCCAGAGTCCCCAGGCTTGAATTCCAGCTTGGGCGGCGCCCCCAAGCAACGTGCCTACGGCAAGCCCAAGGATTGCCGGGTCTGATATTGATACGGAGACAGATGTCGGCGTGATCATGCTTGCAAATGGTGCAAGCCATAGTGCGCCGATAATGCTGAATACGTTAAAAAGGATCGGCGCTACGCCTGCTAGAAAAAATCCTCCGCGTTGATACAGTGCTCCTTGCACGATAGCCCCAACCGAGATAAATCCGATAAATGGGAAGAGGATTTTAGTTAGTGCGGTTGTCATGTCCTGAAATTGTGCTGAACCGCTACTTGTTCCATCGAGTAATGTCATCAGCTGTACAAGGTTGTCTGCGAAAAGAATTCCCAAGCCACAAATTGCAATACTCACCATAACCACGAACTGAATCGTTTGAATCAATAATTTGTTGGCTGCCGCAGCGTTGTTTACAGACAGGCTTGAATATACTTTGGTGAAGCTCGATCCCAAAGCTCCCTCGGCTAGAAGTTCGCGAAGGAGGTTAGGGATCCTAAATGCAACAACGAATGCATCCATCGCCAAGCTAGCCCCGAACACGGCTCCAATGACGGACTCTCGCGCAATTCCGCTTATGCGACTTAGTAGGGTTCCAGCACCAAAGATGAAACTAGATTTTGCAATTGACATAATGAGTAGTGTAGCTCAAAGGTTCAAAGTTTAATACGAAATTTCTATGGCAATCTCATGATACCAGCAACGATACTCATCGGGATGCGTGCATTGACTCGGGTAGATGAGCGGTGACTAACCGTGAAATCTGCGATGACAGTCATAACGAGTCTTCATAAATAATTTGACCAATAATTGCTCTTAGCGTAGATTTCGTCATGTTAAAAACATCAACGCGAAGTCAAACTAGTCGGAGGTTAGCATGAGGAATGGCTTATTAGTGACAGCATTATCTTTTTCTATAGTGGCGTTTTGGTCCTGCGGCAAAAAAGACGATAAGAAGAATGACATTGCTTATCAAAGTTGCGCAATTCCCAATTTGGTGGGCAACTCGGATTTTGGATTATGTCTAGAGTCCGAAAATTCAACGGATATCAAGTCCATATGTGAGGATAATAAAGGAACATACGCTGGCGCAAGTTGTGACGTGCCTGCGGGAACTTTGGGGTGTAAGTACAGCAATCAAAATGGTGTAACAATTACCAATTGGTACAAAGGCTCTGCCTGGATTCAAGAAACAGTGAAAACTGAGTGTGCGAAAGAAGAAACAAAAGGAACGATTGTAACTAAGTAGTTAAAAGCAAGAGCCAGGGAAGGCTCTTTTTCAAGGGAATCTCGTGGTCGAATCTAGCTATACGAATAACTTCTGAGAGAGATTCTTTACTTGCATTTAGGAGAACGTATCCGTCTAGGTTTCCAAAAAACGGATGATTGGGATTGCCACCACATATTTTGGCGCTTGCTAAAAGCGGGTCGTTGAACCGATCATAAAGTAGCGTGTCACAAGCTTAAAAGATGAGGTTGAAAAACTTTCTTCAAGGGGAGCCACTGGTAATCCAAATTTGCGGTAGCCTTCAGTGCTGCCCAAATTGAGCTGGACCGTCTCTTGAGCAGCTGCAATCAGAAATGATGATCGTGGCGTTGGTGACCACGTAATTGTTCCCTTAGACTCTGTCATCGAGGCTTTGGTATCAGCGAGGGCGCCTGATCCGCCCGAATAAGGTGATTGTATTAGACCGACTCTGGCGATGGGGGCGCCTCCAAAAGATAATAGACTGTTCCAGTTATCTGATAGGCTCTTTTCGACGGCAAGTCTCAAAAGTATGGCATCAACGTAGTGTCCCGATTCCACATTCCGGTAAGCAGACCGCCTAGCCTCGATGCCTGGGGTGACAAAAAAACCCCACCAAACCGTATTGAGGTCAAACTGCGCTTCAAACTCAGCACACATGCGCACGTACGTGGATGGACTGGGAATTCCCCTGCCCGGCATGGACCCAGCGCGTAGATAGGCAAGGCCTAAGCTATAGTTGGCCCATGTTGTGGGAAACTTTCGGGATAAGGCGAGGTTTAAGATAGCACCGCGGTTTGTCTTTAAATCTGTTTTTTCGCCAGACCCATCGATGCGCATGGCCCCAGCCTCACTCATCGGCAGTTCGAGAATTGGGTATTGGCTAGCGCCTAATGCGATGTCAAAGGACGTCAGTCGCGCTTTGTTGGTCTCAGAACTGTCTTCGGTCCTGTTGAGACGCGGTACCTTGATGTCGGGACCAGGTTGAGCCAGAATCGAAAATGGCCAACAAATTAAGAGTGTTGCGCCGATAAAAAATTTAACGAAGCTGACCATGCTCCCTAGTTTCCCGTCGCTAGATCCAGATTTAGAATTGCTGATAACAGGCAGGGTATGTTTATAACAAGGCGGATACAAAAGCAATAAATTGTTTATATTTTATGCAGATTATAGAATTTATATTGATCTTATCTGAGTTTTGGGGCGACCAAGTATTTCGTCTTTCAGAAATTACAGGGTGTTAAATCTGGTCACGGATGTAAACCCGGGCGGTTCCTGTCTGGATTCAAAGACGCGAAGGTACGACAAAGGTCTCAACCGCGGTTTGATTTAGATAGACATACAGGCGTCCGGGAATTTGTTTTCCTCGAAATCAATGCGATTGAGTTTGGTCGCGTTCCACCGAATTTACACGATGTCGAAGTTTTCTGAAGATCGCGAGTGTTTCATGAAAATTAAGGCTGAAAAAGGTAATCACATAGATGCCGCCACCGAGCATGATGGTTTCGGTTAAGTTTAGCTGTGTCGCGTTCAAGTACAAGAGCGCAAAAAGTGTACCGCCCATCAGCAGTGATGGAGCTAAAGCTTTCAAGCAGCTTTTGGCTAAGTTCCACCGATTTAACTGCCATACATGGATTGCTGAAACAGTGAGGATCAGCGCGGTCAGCATTTTTGCAACTAGAGACGAGATGGCGATACCTGTCATGCCATAACGATCCATTAACCATCGAGCAACGGCAAGACCAAAAAAAGCTCCCGAGGCGAGTGCGATTGTCAGGGGCTTCCAGCGAGTCTTTAGTGTTAACAATTGAAAACCAAATATGGTTGTGAGGATGTAAAATCCGCCTGAGGCGATCAAAATCGATAAAACCTGGGCGCCAGACGAAAAATTCTGGCTAAAGATCACGGTTATGAGGCGTTCATCCACAAACCAAATCCCGACAACGGCAGGCGCTATGAGTGAAATGGACCAAAACAGTGACGCTCGCACGAGACGTTCAATCGACTCTCGATCATGATAGCCGATCATTTCAGAATAAAAGACTGTGCTGACTGCCGCGACGACAGGATATAGACTTGTTGCTATCCTTGAAGCTCCCGCGTAGATTCCGGTGGCGCCTGTACCGAGATGGTGCTCCACTATATATAGATCATAGCGCTCTAACAGCGTGACGAAGATTGTAGAGATAGCAAATGGTGTCGCTAATCGAAATACTTTATGAATATGTTGTGCGGTTGGTCTCTCTATCCTAAGCATGCTACGGGCGATGAGAGCCGATCCAATTGAAATCAAACCATTGGCACAAGATGTTAGAAAGACAAACAACGAGGCGTCATCCGGTGAACGAATAAAGTAGATAATAGCGAATAATGAGGTGAATTTTGCAGTGATAGATAGGATGCTCCACAGGGCCATTTTTTGTCGGGCTAAAAGAATCCAGCTCGCGTCAATTGCAGAGGTGAACAAAACAATCGAGCCAGATACCACAGCCCATCTGTAGGTTTCGTATTCGGAGGATCCATAGATGAGCGCCGTTATACAACCTGTGGCCAGTAGAGCAAGAATAAGGCGCGAGAAGACGATGCTGCCATGTATAGCCCTTTGATCGGACGTGGACACAGTTTCACGTAACAAGATCGGAGCGATCTGGGCGAATCCATAAACCGTAAAAACGATTCCCCAATCGATGAGCCACTGGGCAAATTGCGCGATGCCAAATCCAGAAGTGCCAAGTCGTTCGGCAACGATATGCAGGCTAATGAGAGGCACAATTTTGTTAGCGATTTCGCTGAGTAGGGCGAGAACTAAGGTCAGGCCTATCCGTTTCTTATTCAAGGGTCGTCCTTATGAGCCACTTGTTTGAATTCGATACGTTGGACAATGATTCGCTTGGTCTACTTTTTCAACTGATGAGGTGATTATCCACAAGCAACTTTATCTCAACGCAATGCTCCATTCTGTGGATTATCCCTAGTTTTTTGAGCCGCCGCGACGACCTCTCTTTGGTCAAAGTCCAACCGGCTAATCGCCTTTTTTCTTTTTTGTAACTTTGCTTCCTGACTTTTTGCCTTCACCAGTTTTGATCTTTGTTTTTGAAACGGCTAGTTTAGCAGCCACTAATGGCAAAGCGGTCTCTAACGTCACCGTTTCTGGGTCTAAATCTTTAGGCAGTGATGCACTAATCGAGCCACACTTGACGTAAGGTCCAAATTTTCCCTCATAAATGCCCATAGACTTGCCAGATTCAGGGTGGGTGCCTAAATCTTTCAGTAGTTTTGCGCCAAAACGCCCTTTCTTTTCTTCCTTGAGTAGTTCGACGGCGCGCGTAAGGCCAATCGTGTATTTGTCATCGGTCTTTTTCAAAGAGCGCATGTCTGATCCGCACTTGACGTAAGGTCCGAATCTTCCGTCAAAGACTGTGATCATCTCGCCATTGTCTGGGAACTTGCCTAAGTCTCGCGGCAGGCTAAGGTAGCGAAGAGCTTGATCGAGGGTCAATGTTTTTAGATCTTGATCTCTGGGGACTGATGCGCGTCTCGGTTTTTCCTTTGATCCCTCGACCTGCTTACCGACTTGGACATAGGCGCCGAATCGGCCCGTCATGACGTAGATGTCTTCGCCCGTTGCGGGATATTTACCGATGCTTTCTGGGCCCTTTGCTTTTGTTTCGATAATCTGTAGTGACTCATCTAACGTAAGATCGGCTGGAGCAACGCCTTCTGGTACTGAAGCAAAGACGCCTTCTTCTTCTTTTACATCTTTTTGAGTCAAATACGGGCCAAATCGCCCAATCCGGATCTCGATTTTATCTCCTAGCTGCGGGAGTTGAATCGCACGACTGTCTTTTGGGTCGATCTGTTTGACTTTTGTTTCGATGCGTTGCTTTAAGCCCGATGGCCCAAACCAAAATTTACCGAGATAGTCGAGATGATCGAGTTTTCCTTCAGCGATGTTGTCTAAGTCTTCCTCCATTTTTGATGTGAAGTCGAGATTTACGAAGTTGTCGAAATGTTTTTCTAAAAGCTGTGTTACCGCAAATCCGGTAAATGTAGGAATAATGGCGTTGTTGGCTCGTGTCACATATTTCTTGTCAAAAAGTGTCGAGATAACGCTTGCGTAAGTTGATGGTCTGCCGATGCCAGCTTTTTCCATGGCTTGAACAATGGAGGCTTCGTTGTACCTGGCTGGTGGCTTTGTCTCGTGAGCGTCGGCACTTAGATCTTTGAGGCTTAGTTTGTCTCCCACTTTCATCGGAGGCAGTAATGTTTCAGATCCCCACGATGCATCACCTGATTCAAGCTCCTCGTCGTAGGCCTTCATGAAACCTGGAAATATAATTTTAGTTCCCGTTGCGTTAAATGTAGAGTTTCCGGCTGTGATTCTTACAGACATAGAACTCTTTTTTGCCTCTGTCATTTGTGATGATAACGTTCTCTGCCAGATGAGCGTATACAGGTCCAATTCACGTCCAGATAGTCCCGTTTGATCGGGCGGTAAAAACGTACCTGCTGGCCTTATGGCTTCGTGGGCCTCTTGTGCGCCTTTTGCCTTTGCAGTGTATTGCCTCGGTTCGTCCGGGAGGTAATCTTTTCCGAATTGAGCGGTAATGATGTCGCGGGTCGCAGTGATGGCTTCCTGTGATAAGGAAGGAGAGTCGGTTCTCATATAAGTGATAAAGCCCTGTTCGTATAAGCTTTGGGCCACCCGCATGACGTCACGCGTACTGAGACCGAGTTTGCGGTTTCCTGATTGCTGGAGGGTTGATGTGATGAACGGCGGTTGTGGTTTTGAAGAACTCTGTTTTTCTTCTATATTTTGGACGGTCCAAGTTGCTGTCTTAAGCTCGGTTGCAAGTTGTTTTGCTTCGGCTTCTGACAGCACGATCATGTCTTTAGACTCTGCAAGTGCGCCTGTAGTTTCATCAAAGTCTTTACCCTGGGCGATCCTTTTATTGCCAATTGCCAGAAGCTTAGCATCGAAGGGCTTTCCGTCAAAGGCTAGGGCTGCGAGAAGATCGAAATAGGTGGCTCGCTTAAATCTCATCCTCTCGCGCTCTCGCTCGACCATCATCCGTAGAGCTGCCGATTGCACTCGTCCCGCTGATAAACCATAAGTCACTTTTTTCCATAAAACTGGCGAGAGCGTATAGCCAACGATGCGATCGAGGATACGGCGGGCTTCTTGGGCTCTCACTAGTTTATCATCCACGTTTCGCGTCGACTTTAGGGCTTTTTCGATAGCTGGTTTGGTAATTTCGTGAAACACCATGCGTTTTACTTTGCACTTTGGTTTAAGTAGCTCCATTAAGTGCCAGCTTATACTTTCACCCTCGCGGTCCTCGTCAGTCGCTAAGTATAATTCATCGACGTCCTTCAATTTTTCTTTCAAACTCGAAATTATCTTTGTTTTGTCTTTTGGGACAATGTACAGAGGCTCGAACTTGTTATCGCAATTGATCCCAATCTCCTTGGCCCATGGCTCTTTTTTGTATTTAGCGGGGATGTCTGCAGCTGACTGAGGTAAGTCACGAATATGTCCCATGCTTGCCTCGACCACGAAATTTTTAGGAAGAAATTTACGTATGGTTTTAGCCTTAGTCGGTGATTCCACGATAACAAGGTACTGCTTTTCCACTCTGGTCTCCTGGTCCCTATGCCAACAATAAACAGCAGACGCATCTTCATATATATAGATGCGTTTGGGGGCGAACAAGCTCCCTACTCTGCCTATTGTAGCAGGTAACTGCCAGTCAAAATTCCACTGCAACAGCTAACTCTTTGATATTTATATGAATACTTTATTTGATCGCCAGTCCGCACAAATTATAAGCCGCAGCGTTCTGACGGGTCGCATTCGGACCGAAAAGAGTTACGGCGTAATGAATGGACATCGTCTCATCGGAGCAAACACTTTAGGCCGCGAAACGAAAAAACCAAGTCTGGCTCATGACAACAGGAGCCAGCTTGATTCTTTGAGGCTGCAATGTTTTGAATGTAGCGAGTTGTTAAGCTTTTACGCCAGCTTTTTCGTACTTGCGCTTGAATTTCTCAATGCGACCAGCTGTGTCAACAACTTTATGCTTACCCGTAAAGAATGGATGTGACGCACTTGTCGTCTCAACAATGATCATTGGGTAGTCTTTACCGTCTTCCCACTTAGTCGTTTCATTTGTTGCGACTGTCGACCTGGTTAGGAAAGCCCAGCCGTTGGAGGCGTCTTTAATCACGACGGGTCGGTAATTTGGATGAATGTCTTTTTTCATAATGTATCTCCGTAACTTCTCAACTTTGGGGGCCGTTTCGATGCGGCGAACCTTCGAGAATAGGGACGCAAAGTAGTCAAATTTCTCCGTTTTGGCAAGCTTATTTATAACGTTGATCTGGGATCTGGGCCTCGGTTGCCCATTTAAAGTCTTTGGAATCCTTTCCTCAGCCTCTGGGGCTAGCAGCCTATGGTTGATAGGATTTAGCCTGATCAAAGCGGCCTCTTGTTTAATTTTGCGTCAGAACCTGGCCTCGGGGGGTTTACATGGCGCAAACGGTCGGTTATCATTTTGTCAGGCAATAACCTGCAATATCAACGTTTTTTGTGTATCCCGCAGTCATAATGGCGGGGATGGAGTGATCATTGTGAACACCAAGAGCTGCCCACGTTGTGAACATAGTGCCGTCCTGAGGCCTCGCAACTTCAGTGATCAAGCCATCGCCTCATTAGTGTCTTGGGGTGATATGGACAAAAAATTAGTGGGTCAACCGATCTGCGACGATTGTCATGAGGAGCTTCGGGATGCCTTGATCGAGCACCATCGCCGCGCTGCTGAAGAAGAGGTCGCTGCGGGCCGCGCAAAAAATCGCCGGGCTGGATAACGTAAAATAACGTCCCTGGAACATGGCTTGCAACCCCAAGCTGAATGGTTTTTAAAGGGGGTATTCATGGCACCAGGTCGTGGCGCTGATTGGGCGTCTATTCCTGTAAATCGGCAATTATATCATCGTTTTAGTAAACTCAATCTTCCCCGTCACACATCATATCCTGCTTTGCCGTACTGGGTGCCCAATCCTGACCACAGTGGTATTTCGGACAAATTGCCTCATATAGCATAGATAAAAGCCCCGACCTCTTTTTATCTTCATATCCCGTTTTGTGAAGAGCTGTGCCGCTATAGTGTATGTAATAAGGGTGTAAAGTGTTTCGACAGACTGTCGACCATACCAACTAATAAGCCTTTTTTATTAATAAATAATCCTTTCATTTTGAGAGCTTGAGCCTCGGTTGCAGTTGGCTAATAACTTGCTTGATCCAAGTCATCTTGGGTTGAACGTGTGGTGTGACGGGAGGGGTTATGGTTGCAAATATCAGTAGATTAGCGTCCGTGACGCTCAGTGTCGCAACCTTTGGTGCGTGTGCGGCAAAAGTGGATCAAAACGAGCGAGGCATTCGCGGTGGATCGAGGATGTCATCGATCACGATGCCGATACCAGAGGCGCTAAAAGCTCATGTTGCCGAGGATAAAATCAACGCCATGAACCTTAGCATTGTACCGAGTAACTGTGATCTTGGAGTCACTGGAACAACCGTTAATCGGAAGGCCATCAAAGTTGATGTCGTGAATTTCGTCCTTGCAAATGAAAAAATCCGGCAAGCTTGTGAGTACACGTTGGTGCTGTCTTTAGGCCGAGCCAATAGTTCAAGAACTGAACTTGAAAAGGTATATTTAACTAATGATACTGACGGTAAACGAACAAAGATTCCTCTTGAACAGACAAAATCACCAAAGATCCGGGTGACAGCAACACTTTATGTTACAGAGGCTGGAAAAAATGATTTACAGATCAATGGTGAATTGATTCCAGTGCCTTCCCAAACACTATCTGATGCTGAAATTTCCATCGACATCGACCAATCGGGGAATCGTCCGCCGCAGGAGGTCGGTGACTATGACCCTCGGCGTGAGATTCAGCTCGTGGATGTTCCAACCTACGATTTTTCTGGTCGAGATTATGGGAGTGCTTACTACCGCGATATTATGACACATGTGCCCGCTGGGAGCCGTGATTTCCAGTCTGGTCCTTCAACCCATGCTCATGAATCGTTACATGGTTTGAACAGTGTGATGCGGAGTAGAACGAGAGATTTAGATAATTTCGTTTATTTTGGAAATGGCAAGGGTGCTTATGTGATTGAACCCCGCGAGAACTCAAAGGACATCCGCAATCATATTGGTGGAACCTACCGACAATTAGCGTCTTTTAGAATTGATATCTACTTAACTCGGCAAGCTCTCAGTTGGTCAAATACATTGTTTGTCTTTGATGAATGGTCTGCGTATAACGCTACCACTAGGTCTGCTGTAGAAATCTTTAGAGCGGGGCAATGGAATAATGAGTTTAACTCTGACCCTGTCGATGGACTTGCTGACTTTATTTATTTTTCCTCGGCAGCATTGTTGACAATCAAAAAAATTGATCCCGACTACCTCATCAAGAACAAGCAGTTCAAGGCCGTTTTCGCCCTGCAAATGGAGGAAAGTGTGCGTTGGATGAATGAAGCAAAAAAAGAAAATATTTGGCGCGGTTCCGCTGCTTGGAAGAAATTTAGTAACTTGCAGACGGCTCCAGATGCGGAACCGATCCGTGAGGCCGTAAGATCACTGGTTGGTCCTGTGTGGACGAAACGTGTGTTGGGCTTTTAATTGGTGCCTCGATCCAGAATGTAGAACTACATTCTGTTCGTTAGGGTGATTGTTCTCCTTCTCTCTTTGACGGCCAAAGGTATTGTACCTTTGGCCGTCGCTTTATGCTCCCAGAATGCCCACCCTATATTGATCTAGCTTTCAAATGATTCGTCTTTAATCTGAGATTGTGGGACCCCGCGATTTAAAGCGACTTCCCGTGTAAGATCCATGATGGCTTGGGGGCCGCATGACATGAGCGTACAGTTGCTAAAGTCGTCACAGACGGCCTTTGAGATGGTGTCTGCAGAGATGCGACCTTGCCAGTAAGCTGCAGGTGCATCCGCATCGCGCGAAAGGGTTATAAACACATGGCAGTTCTCTCTAGTTTTGAAGAGCTCAAGATCATGATTTGCGATTAGATCGTCGCGACTTCGGTAGGAGACGAGCAGCGTCATTTTTTGGGGACATCCCTCTTGACCAAGTCTATCAGCGTATTCTCGCATAATACTGACAAACGGCGTAACACCGCTACCAGCAGCGATCATCACCAAATGAGGTTGATCCACGCGGGGGTCGTAAATAAAGCGGCCAATGGGCCCACGCGCGCGCAGCACTGATCCCTCTTGGACACGATCACAAAGCCAATTACTAATTAAGCCTCGTTCCACACGCTTGACCGTAATTGCGCACAAGTCTTGCTGTCTTGGAGAAGACGACATTGTGTAGCTTCTAACAAGTGGTTTATCACTGACGTCGTCGAATCTAAATGTTAGATATTGTCCAGCCCAGTAATCCCACGGTCGTCCACCCTCGTCAGCATCCGCGAGAACAAATGTTTTTGTATCATGGGTTTCGTCGATAATTCTCGTAACTTTGAGATTCATCCAACCTCGTTTTACCCTGCGGTTAACTTGTTCCATCTCGCGTCAAATGCTCCTATGTTCAGTTGGACATCTTGTTAACAGCCCTCAGATACTGGTCCATTAGTCTGTCGACCAATTCTTTACAGGTGGGGATATCTGAAATCATGCCAGCAACTTGACCAATTTCCAGCTCGCCCTCGTCCAGTTTACCCTCGAGCATTCCTGCTTTTGCTCGCCCTTTTCCTAAATGTTTTTCTAACTCTTCGGCCGAGGCTCCTGAGGCTTCAAGCTTAGTGATCTCTTCATAGAATTTATTCTTCAAAAGTCTTACGGGAACCGATTTTTTCATAACGAGCATCGTTGACGCCGACGTTGCGTCACAGATGGCTTGTTTGAAGCGATCGTGTGCAGAGCTCTCGATCGTTGCAGCAAATCTGCTGCCGATTTGAACGCCGTCGGCGCCTAATGCCAGCGCGGCCGCTAGCTGCCGTCCGTCGGCAATACCACCAGCTGCAATAACCGGGATCCTAACGGCATCAACGACTTGAGGAATCAGCACCATTGTCGTGAGCTCGTCGCGGCCATTGTGACCTCCCGCCTCAAAACCTTCGGCCACTACAGCATCGACTCCTGCGTCTTCACACTTTTTTGCTAGATCAGGCGTGGATGTTACGTGAACGACCGTGCACTGGTGTGACTTCAAAAATGGAGTGAACTTTTTAGGACTTCCAGCTGACGTGAAAAAAATTCGAATGCCAGCATCAAGACAGACTTGAATTTGCTCTTCAATCCCATGGTAGAGCAGAGGTAGATTGACCCCAATAGGCTGATTGGTAAGGCTTTGAGCCTTAGTAATATGAACCTTTAACAAGTCGGGTTTCATTGATCCCGCCCCGATGAGGCCAAGTGCTCCAGCGTTGGCCGCAGCAGCGGCAAGTTTACCGCCAGATACCCAAACCATGCCAGCTTGAATGATGGGCATCTGGATCCCAAACAATTTGATAATTCTGTTGTTTGCAAAGTTTGGGACGATCGTATTCATGGGAGCATCCTTAGGCGGGTCAGTGAATCTTCTGAAGGTCGAAGTATATTGCGGACATAAGTCCTTTTGCAAGGTGTTTAGGGTCGTGGCTCGAGCGAGGAGGTTTTGCCACTATGTCGATGGTTTATTTGGGTTAAGTCGGTCAACCGTCCGGGGCCATTTTTGGAATCATCACTTGAATTTAGGAGTTTTTTATGGTTAATAGGCCGACCGTCTAGGAGTCGTTTTAGATGCAATACGAATACAAACTTCTTGATAGCGGCAACTTCCAAAAGCTCGAGCAGGTTGGGCCCTATCGATTTGTGAGACCCGCGGCTCAAGCCGTTTGGCGTCCTCGATTGTCCAGTGATGACTGGCAACGAGTTGATGCGTCTTTTTCAAGGTTTAGCGGCGGTGACGGGAAATGGACGATTCACAATCGCAGTCTGCCGAAGAAGTGGGTGATTCAACAGGGACCCGTCCGGCTTGTGATTTCACTCACCGATTTTGGGCATTTGGGCATATTCCCTGAACAGGATGCTAATTGGGCTAAGCTCCACACCTTGATCAGTGCGCACAAAGGTCAACGCGAGATTAATGTTCTAAATTTGTTTGCCTACACTGGCGGTTCAACGCTTGCTTGTGCCACTGCAGGGGCTAAGGTTGTCCATCTTGATGCGTCAAAGACCAGTGTGTCTTGGGCAAGAGAAAATGCTGAAGCTAGTGGAGTGGCGGATAAACCCGTGCGATGGATCGTCGACGATGTGCAAAAGTTTGTCGAGCGCGAGGTGCGGCGCGGTAGTAAGTACCAAGGTGTTATTTTGGATCCTCCCACGTTTGGTCGTGGGACGAATAATGAGGTTTGGCAGATTGAGGACCATCTGGTCGGGCTTTTAGATAACTTAAAGAAAGTGCTGGCTGATGATTATCTTTTTGTGATGCTTTCCTCACACAGTAACGGATACACGCCGATGGCGCTGCAGAACCTTTTGCATGATGTTGTCGAGAAAAATAAAGGTGAGTTTGATATTCATGAAATGGTCGTCTTAGAACAAAACTCTGGACGTGTTTTACCAAGTGGTGCCAGTGCCCTCTTCGTGTCGCGAGGGTAGGTCTATTGAGTTCGCTGATTAAAATTACTAGTCCAACAAACCAGTCGATTAAGGAGCTAGTCCGGTTGAAGGATCGGAAGTCTGAACGCGCTAAGGCTCTCTTTGTGGTCGAGGGGCGGCGCGAGATTGAGCGAGCATTGGCCTGTGAGTTTCAAATCGAGGAAATGTATTATTGCCCGCAGTTAGTCGATGAGGCGTCTCGGACGCTTTTAGCGCAACTTAACGCGACTAAGATGGCAGAATTATCGGAGCAAGCGTTTAGCAAGGTTGCCACAAGAGATGGATCGGACGGCCTATTGGCGGTTTTCGCGTCGCGACATCACGATGCTGCCTCCATACGACAACGAGCCAAAACAGAGGACCTGTTTTTGATTGCGATGGAAAATGTTGAAAAGCCAGGAAATCTCGGGGCAGTCCTTCGTACGGCGGATGCTCTTGGAGTTCATGGAATTATCCTACTTGGTCGAAGTGTCGATGTTTGGAACCCCAACGTGATTCGTTCCAGTCTGGGAGGAATTTTTTCTGTTCCTGTTGTTCAGTGGAGTGATCGGGAATTCTTCGGATTTTGCCAGAGCAATAATGTCAAGGTCGTCGCAGCGTCCCTCGTTGAAGAGAGTTCTGATGTGTTCTCATTAAACCTGTCTGGTTCAGTTGCAATCCTTCTTGGTAGTGAGGCGTACGGCTTATCGCAAAAACTTCTTGCGGGTGCTCCATGGAAGGTTGTGATTCCGATGGAGGGTGTTTGTGATAGCCTTAATGTTTCAGTAGCTGCTGGGATTCTCGCGTTTGAAGTGAAGCGTCAGCGTCGTCATCGTCTGTAATCAAGGTAACTCAGAGTTGTGAGAGGTTATATATCTGAACGTTTAGAAACGTTTCAGAGTATCGGTCTAGTGAGCTGAACATTGGTTTGAGCTCGGGGTTAGAATAGTCAAAGTTGGGAAGAAAGCTCGGTTCCAATCAGTTGGATTAACATTACTTAAATAATAAAAGGGAAGACCTTCAGGTCTATTTTTTTTGCAAATATTTGTAATTATGGATAAATCCTTGCCAAGGATCTCGTTCCCCTAAATCAGGCGGTCCATCCCCCCGATAAGCTATAGTTGGCAATGAATAGTAATAGTTAAGGATAGCCCATGACGAAGCCTCAGCCGAAATCAGTGGATACGTGTCCCATGCTCGCTCGGAGTGATTGGGGCGTTGGGCATATTCACCAGAGGGGATTAACGCATGCGCTAAGTTCTCGACAGAGTCCTGTGGGATTTCATGGGCCTCGGGTCGGTGGTTGGTTAGTTGCCCTCAACGGTTGCCATCGGGGAGAGGATTTGCGCCTTCCAATTGGGGAAACGAAGTTGGGGTCATCTTGGTTGAGTGACTTGGTTTTAACGGGTATCGGCGTCGGTAGCCAGCATGCAAAAATTCGTATGGGACTTGGAGAAGCTTGGATCATCCCTGTAGCCGAGGATAAGTCAGTCAAGATAAATAATATCGTGGTCAAATCTGAGCATAAGCTTGAAGACGGTTGCCTTCTATCGGTGGGGGAAGTCCATCTTGTTTTTCGATTATCTGATTGTCAAACTCCAGGTTACCGCGTCTCCGAGGCCCCTCGGCCAACAAATATGCCAAATCAGGCGAGTCATCGGGAAACAGTGTGTGGTTGGCTCGTGATCTCCAACGGAGCTGCGATGGGTCAAGATTATCGTTTGGTGAATGGTCGCTGTCGTATAGGCTCCGAGGTTGGACTTGAGGTCACAATCGCAGATCATAATCTTGCGTCTGTTGCAGCAAGTCTCCAAGTGTCTGGCAGTGATTGTAAGATCACAAATATTCATACAAAGACAAATTTCCTGGTAAATGGATCGCGTGCCGAAGTGAATTCGTCGCTGCGAGAATCTGACCGAGTTCAAATTGGTCCAATTGAGGGGTATATAAAATGGTTTCGCTACTGAATAGTGCGCGAACATTGTTGATCATTTTGACGACCTCTACAACGCTCTGTCATGTTGCCTTTGCGAATGAAAAATCGCTCACTCCGCGGAGAACAAAGCAAGCCATTGTTTCTGACGCGTCGCTTGCTAAAAATAAATCCGTATCGCGTACGATCGAGATTAGTGAAGTGAGTCACCTTGGTGATAATCGCTTGCGGATCATCTTCAATGCTCAAGAGCGTGATGGAAGTTTGCGCTTCCCCATCACAACGATAGATCGCTCGATGGTCAAAGTGGAGTTCACTAATGTTTCCTCGGCTCCAGCTGATCCCAAGTCGCTGCTGCTGCACGGAATGGGTGGTGCTGAGGTCCGACGAGCTTTGTACGTTGGTTTTGGTATGCATCGTCACCTACCTCAAGCCTCCATCGCAGAACTGAAAACACAAATTGGGGATCTCATAAAGTCTTTGCCAGCAGACTATCTAACAGTTGCGGCAATTGCTCAAGACAGCGCTCGCGTCATAGCAGATGTGACGCCGGAAAATGGCGATAATATCAATCGTATCATTCAGCAACTACAGAATCTGGATGCCGAAGGTGAAGGACCTGCTTTGACGAACACTCTGTGCGTGGCAGCGGAGCGATTTCATGCGTGGGGTCTCAATCATTTCAAAAAAGGGGATCAAAAAGCTCTTATCGTCCTGTCGAGTCCTGGCGATGCTCCGTCAACTGAGCGCTATCGAACGGAGAATTGTTGGCGAAGTCTCATTGACCAAGGAGTCCGGGTCTTTATCGTTACGTTTGGAAAAGGCTTTGGTAGAGATCCAGCCGAGTTGTCGCCAGTAGCTCTTGAAAGTGGAGGACACTACCATCGTGTAAATGGAATGAGTGATATGTATGCGGCGGTGAAGAATGTGATGGCGATCTTGCATAACGAATATGTAATCGATGTAGATGCTCCTGATATTCCTATTGAGGATCAGCCATTAGATCTGAAGCTGAAGATTTCTTATCATGACGAGGTGTTTGAAAGTCAGAATTTTGGAGTTGGATTTGTCATACCTGATTTATCAAGAGTGTTTGCGAACCGAGACTTTGGACAATCACAGTCAGATGAGGGATCGTCGGATCGTGGTGATGATTGGAGCTTATGGCTCGTAGCGCTTTTCGTATTGCCAATTTTACTGTTCTTAATGTTGATCGGTTTTTTGGTGTCGAAGATCTTAAGATCGCGCATGGACTCCGTCCTTTGTTCAACCTGTGCGGTGCGTGTCAAACGAGACCATTCCGATTGCCCGTTTCGGAAGTCAGAAGCGATTGCTAGGTTAGTTGTCATCGGTGGAAAGAATGCAGGACAGACCATTCCGATCATGAAGGGCGAAACGTCGATTGGAAGATTTCCCAAGTCAGGGGCGAGGATCAAGGGAAAGAATATCTCGTGGTTTAATCATGGAACCATCAGAATCGATGGCCAGAAAGCTCTGTATTCTCCGAGAAAATCTGGACGAGATCGTATCAACGGATGGATTGTTCATGAGCCGAGACTTCTTGGGGTTGGAAGTCTGTTGAGTATTGGAGACCAAAAGCTTCGGCTTGAGGTAAAGCCAAGTGTTCACACATAAAGTGGGATGTTTATGAGTCGTAGGTTTTCAATGAAGTTTAAAACAGGCCCCATAGCCGGTCAGGCTTTTTCGGTGGGTCCAGGGGAATATTTCTTCATTGGTTCCGCTGAAACTTGCGCTATACGAATATTGGACGATCCCACCATTAGTCCGACTCACGCTTGTATCTACCACGATCCATCGGGATTGATTCGCTTTAAAGACATGGGAAGTCAATATGGAACCTTCAGAAATGGCAAGCGAATCGGTAAATCAATTGAGTTAAGGCCGGGTGATCGGATCACACTTGGGCACACAACAACATTCCAAAGTAGCTGGTGGAATGCGTTGCAGGTGACTCATCTAACAAGATTCAGCATGATTCGAGGAATGCAACCGAAGGTAGCATCGCAAAGTGCCTGGTATCGCCGTCCTGAAGGTGTAGCCGGGCTGATCGTTTTACTGGCTTTAGTTGGGTTCTTAATGAACGCTACATTTAAAGGGCAGACGGATCAGAGTGCGACGACGCTGGTTGTTGGAGATCGTGATAATAGCAAACATTCTGTCGAAGCCGGTAAATCGTTAAGCGATCCAGATCGGGGTATTTTTAGCGGACAGCTGAGTGCTAAGCTGTTTTCGGCGAAACCCAAGCGTGTGGCTCAAAAGACTTTCCAAATGACGCCCGAGCGACGGTTCATTTGGGATGAGATTGTTGCAATATCACAACGTTTTGGAGATCCACCACCTTCGGCAATGGATCCTGGGTTTGTCCGGGAAGTCGAGAAGCATCTGAAACGATTTTTGAAAGGTCGTGGTCATAAAGTCTTACTTGAGCGCAAAGCTGGGTTCTGGCCTATTATCGAGAAAAACTTGATAGCCAACAACATGCCAACTGAGCTGGGATACATCGTATGGATCGAGTCTAATTTTCGTTTGGATGCAGTCAGTCCGGTTGGGGCGGCAGGTCCTTGGCAGTTTATGCCTGAGACGGCTAAAGAGTACGGTCTGGAGGTGAGTGCATCGAGAGATCAGCGGGTCGACTTAAGGCTGTCGACCGTGGCGGCTGCAAAGTATTTCTCTGATTTACTCCGCATGTTTGGTACTGAACGCTATCTGCTTGCGATTGCCTCCTATAACACGGGCCAAAACCGTGTGAAACGTAAACAGATCGAATCAACGGTGATTAAAGAGCGCTCGAGTGACTTTTGGCAGATTCGCAGCGCATTACCAACCGAAACAGCTGAGTATGTTCCAAAATTTATGGCAGCCGTGATCATTGGGCGTAACCCCGATCGCTGGAATGTGTCACATTAGGCAAGCTAACAGCAAACCTGTGATGATCAAACCGACTCTGTATTGCAAACTCCGGTTTTTCTCCGCGAGTGGTGGCAGTTTGGCAAATTTTTAAGCAATCTGGTTCAAAAAATAATCATTAATTTATTATTCACCCAGGTTGATGTCATCTAATGGCGGTTATTGATCAGAGGCCGATGACAGTAACTCCAATCAGAATGGGTGCTTGCGCATGGATTTAGGAATCCTGAGGCTTATGATCAGCCCGCGTGCTGCGGGATTGAGCAAGGTTAATCAGTGATGCTCACCATAGCAGGACGATCTGTCACCATAGGTTTTATGCAGATTATAGCTGCAACGTGCGTGTTTTTGAGTTTTCACGAAAGACATGACGAGATATGCTTTGCTCCGAAGTGATTCTCTAAATATTCGGTAGGTTTAGCTTGTGATACATCATGCGCCGCACGTCATTCGCTATGAGCAAGGAACCATCCTCGTGGAGGGCTTTGATGGGGTTGTCATGTCAAAACTATCCGAATGGGTTAAACGTGATCAAAGAACCTTGGAGTGGCGTGCAGAGGGGCGACACTACCGAGAGATAGCATTGACCTTGCGCGACTTGGGCGTGAGTTGGCAGGATCAGGCTAAATCTTATGACTTACTAAAACTTCAGCTCAAATCTACAATTGAACCGCGATCTCATCAATCCGAGGCCAAGCAGGCTTGGGTGACGGCTGGTTATCGTGGGGTTGTAAATCTGCCCACAGGTGCTGGAAAAACCATACTGGCGATCCTTTGCATGAGTGCGGTGGGTCGTCCCTCTTTGGTTTGTGTTCCTACCATTGATCTGATGCATCAATGGCATGCAGTGATAAAAAAATACTTTGATGCTCCACTTGGCCTTTTGGGTGGCGGATACCATGAGATTGAGGCTATTACCATTGCCACCTATGATTCTGCTGCGATGCATGCAGAAAGACTTGGTCCGAAATTTGGTCTAGTCATTTTTGATGAGTGTCATCATCTCCCAGCTCCAGGCTATGCAATGATTGCGAGATCCCTAATCGCACCGTTTCGTCTCGGGCTGTCTGCTACCGTTGAGCGCGCTGATGGGGGCGAAGAAATTCTGTTTGATCTCGTTGGTGATATTGTTTTCGAGGGACGATTCAACGAGCTAGAAGCCAAAACACTCGCGCCTTATAAGGTGATCCAGATTCTGGTTGATATGACAACAGATGAGTTAGATCGCTATAATGAGGCTCGGACGGTCTATAAAAATTTTTTAAAGCAGCAACGGATTAATTTGTCTGATGTAAACGGCTGGTCCCAGTTCATCATACTTTCCTCAAGATCTCAGGCGGGGCGTCTCGCCATGAAGGCCTTCCGCGAACAAAAGCGGCTGGCACAAGCAGCCTCAGGGAAGTTGACCGAGCTTTGGAAAATCTTGCAGATTCATCGTGGCGAGCGTTTGATCGTCTTCACTGACGAAAATAGTCTTGCATATCAGATTGGCAAGGAGTTTTTCGTGCCAGTTTTGACTCACCACACCAAGGCTAAAGAGCGCACAAGGATACTTGAAGATTTTCGTGCTGGTCATATATCGATCATTGCGACCTCTAAAGTGCTCAATGAAGGGGTTGATGTGCCGGAGGCAAGTGTCGGGGTGGTTCTGTCTGGTAGTGGTACAGTGCGAGAACACGTCCAGAGGCTTGGGAGAATTTTGCGCCACAAGGAAGGGAAAAGTGCTTTTTTGTACGAGATAATCGCGCGAGGCACATCTGAAACTTACGTAAACCAACGACGAAGGCAACACTATGCTTACCAAGGATCTGGTTCAAGCTACGGTTCGTAGTGGTAGACTATTCCCAAAATTTATTAAGCCGGATGACGTTAAGGCCAGAGCCGACGCGGAAGACATATGTCGACTATTTTCTGATGCAAGAGGCCGTATTGTCGGTGAGTTTGAAGACGAAGTGCAAGCGTGTGCTCAAACAGCTCAGCAAAAGGCTTTTGCAAAGCTTTTGATGGATGAATGCTCAATTGCTGATCCAGGAGATGAAGTCGCAGACCTACGCTGGAGGATTTTTGTAGCCGCAGAGAAAACTAGACTAGAGGGTTCGCCAAATCTTGAAGATTTTCGGCGGAAGGTTGCAGAGACAATCCAGGTAAATGCGGATGATTTAAGTCAAAAAATGTTTGCGGATCTTCCAAGTGCCAGGGTTATTGAATCTGCAATCACTCTGAGTCCTCAGGATTTGATTGATCGGTATAATTTGTCTCATGTCACAACACCGCTGTGTATGGCGCAGGATGTCTGTGTGACGCTAAAAAACCTATCAATTCAGCAGAAACGGCAAGTGATGCGTAGGCTGAAGTTTCAACGATTGATGAGCGAGGTAGAGGTTGATGTCGACTCGAAGACATTACGACTAGATCTTAGCGGACCTCTTAAAATTTTTGGAAAGGCACAAGGATATTCGTTGAGGATTGCTAGTTTTTTTCCGTTCGTAGCGTCCTTGCCTGAATGGACTCTAGATGCAACTTTAACTTGGAAGACGAAGAAAGTAACGCTTAACCTCGATGAGACATGCGGGGTTCAGGCTCATTCCAATCGTACTCACGGAGGATATATCCCAGAGGAGTTTCAAGCTGTCTTACAGTCCTTTAAGGATGATGGAGAATTTAGTCTCATGGCTGGAGAGGATTTTGTTCATATCGGCAAACAAAGTTATTGCTTCCCTGATTTCAAGGTAAAGTCTAAATCATTTGATTTTGGTATTGAGTTGTTTCATGCGTGGCATAAGGGACAAGCGCGACACAGAATACAAACAGCATCGAGTCTGTCCGCTCGCGGACTTCTCATTGGAATTGAACGATCTCTTTTGAAAGATAAAGATCTCAAGGCATTGTGTGAGTCAGATCCTTGGTTTGCAAAATATGGCTTTGAGTTCACTCAGTTCCCCACTCCCAATGTTCTGAAGCGGGTTTTGAAGCGTTATGAGTAGAGATCAAACGCCTACTTCTAATCCACTAGATCACGTTATGCGTGAAGTTTTCGGCTTTTCTGACTTCAGACCGCGTCAACGGGATGTCTGTTTGGCGGCGTGGCGGGGGCGCGATGTGTTGCTTGTTATGCCAACAGGAGCAGGAAAATCATTATGCTATCAGTTGCCAACGTTGGCCCGGGTAGAAGGGCGTGCTTTGGTGGTTAGTCCGTTGATTGCTCTGATCGAGGATCAGGTAGGAAAATTAAGAAGTCTTGGCGTTCCTGCCGATCGCATTCACTCGGGTCGTTCGCGACAGGAGTCTCAGGATGTTTGTCGGAGTTGGCGTGACGGAAAGCTTCAGTTTTTGTTTGTGGCTCCGGAAAGGCTTGGTGTAAGCGGTTTTCTTGATTTTTTAGTAGCGCATAAGCCAGCTCTTGTAGCCGTTGATGAAGCTCATTGTATCTCAATGTGGGGTCATGATTTTCGAGCAGACTACCGGCAGCTTGGACCAAGACTGGCGCGGTTAAGACCGGCGAATATTGTTGCTCTTACAGCTACGGCGACGCCTGATGTGCAGCGAGATATCGTTGCACAGTTGGGACTAGAGCGTCCCGAGATTTTTATCCATGGATTTAGACGGGAAAACATTGCCATCGACTTTGTTGAGTTGACACCTGGTGCTAGGACGGAGTCCGTGATCGCTATTTTGCGCCAAACTGGTCGTCTACCTGCGATTGTTTATGCGCCGACTCGAAAACTAGCCGAAACAGTTGCTGCTGACTTACAGCAACACTTCAAAGCAGGTGTCTTTCATGCGGGCATGTCCCCTGGAGATCGTTACGCCGTACAACAAGATTTTTTAGCTGATCGTTTGGATATCATGGTTGCTACCATTGCATTTGGTATGGGTGTTGATAAGCCTAACATTCGTACTGTGGTTCATCTATCGATGCCAGGTTCAGTGGAGGGGTATTATCAGGAGATTGGCCGAGCGGGTCGTGATGGTCAGCCAAGCTCAGCTGTTTTGCTTCATGCGCCTATTGACCGCAAAACTCATGAATACTTTCTTGATCTAAATTATCCGGAGGCTGAAACCCTTGAAATGGTTTTAGCCGCCATTGCTTGTGGATCTAGAGATCGCGATGAGATATCAGCACGTATTGGTATAAGTCCCGATATTGTGCGGTCGGCACTTGAGAAGCTTTGGATCCACGGCGGGGTCATTGTTGGAGAAGATGGTGGCGTGTCGCTCGGTAAAGATGATTGGAGGCGAAGTTACCTGACCCAGCGTCGACACCGTAAAGATCAGCTTGCAAAGGTTTTTGCGTTAGCACAAAACCGGTCTTGTCGCATGTTGCTTTTGGTGGATCACTTTGGAGATCGAGATGACAAGCGGATTCCCTGCGGGATCTGTGATCAGTGCCGAGGGGCGTCTGGCGCGTCAGCGATTGTCAAAAAATTGATAACGGCGGATAGTCGTGGCCAAGATGCGCTCCTAAAAGCCTTGATTCCGTTTCAGTCGAAGACTAGTGGGAACTTTTATCGGGAGATGTTTGAGCCCCTTGGTTGGGACCGACGTCGTTTTGACGGTATTGTTTGGGATCTTGAGTCTCGGGGCTTAGTGTTTCAATCCTCGCAGTCATTTACAAAAAACGGCGAAAGCATCAGTTATAAGCGTATTGGCCTTACTGAGAAGGCTCGCGTCATGATGCATGAGCGAGGATTTGCTCCACCATTGGCGGAGCAGCGTCGCGTGATTGATGACAGATTGCTGACAAGTAAACGAAAGACTGCAAATCGGAAGAAACGTTTTTTCCTGTCGCAGACCTAGAGATGACTAAAGGAGTAGTCGATGGCAAAAAAATCACAGATTCGTTTTGCGTGTACAGAATGTGGATCGAGTCATTTGAAGTGGCAGGGCAAGTGTCCTGACTGCAATACATGGGGGTCTGTACAAGAGGAGGCTTTGCCAGCTCCATCCCTAGGATTTCGGAGGAATGCCGAGTCCGTGGTCGCACCTTCAGCCAAACTATTGTCTTTAGATAGTGATTGCGAATTGCCTGATGTGGCAAGATTTGCTCTTGGGATTAGTGAGTTGGATCGAGTGCTCGGTGGTGGCCTTGTGCCCGGGGCATTCGTATTGCTTTCTGGTGATCCTGGTATCGGTAAGTCAACATTACTTCTGCAAGCGGTATATGAGGCTGCTCGAAAGGGGCAGAGGGTCTTGTACTGTTCGGGAGAGGAAAGTGCCTCGCAGATTTTATTGCGCGCGAAGCGTCTAGGACACTTACATCCCAACATATATGTAGCCAATGAGACCAACGTTGATGCAATCAATGCAACGATCCGCGACTGCAAGCCCGACATGTTGGTGGTGGATTCGATTCAGACTGTGTTTTCGCCAGAGGTTCCCTCTGCTCCTGGTAGCGTTACACAGGTTCGAGAGTGTGCCGCAAAGCTTTTAGATGTGGCAAAGTCCACTAATCTTCCGGTCTGGTTGGTGGGTCATGTCACGAAGGATGGAAACATCGCTGGTCCGCGAGTGTTGGAGCACCTCGTTGATTGTGTTCTATACCTCGAGGGTGAGCCCAACAGCGGGTACCGTATTTTGCGTGCGGTTAAAAATCGTTTTGGGTCCACTGGAGAAATTGGTGTCTTTGAAATGTCAGGTGATGGACTTCGCGCTGTTCCTGATCCCGGTATCCAGTTTTTGGAGCATTTTAATGCTCAGGGGCCCAGGCCTTCAGGTATCTCGACTACGGTGACCATAGAAGGCACTCGACCTCTGTTAGTTGAAATACAGTCATTGGTTACAAAGACCTCATTTGGCCATCCACGACGGGTTGTGACCGGTCTCGATGCAAATCGAGTCGCGATTCTTCTAGCGGTTATGGAGAAACGAGCAGGATTTTATTTAAGTCTTAATGACGTTTATGTGACGGTTGCAGGTGGTTTAAAAATTGTGGAACCTAATGCGGATTTTGCTGCCGTCGTTGCCATCGCATCAAGTCTGTTGGATCGACCGATCGGTGGGCGCTACACGTTTGTTGGTGAAATCGGATTATCCGGAGAGGTCCGTGGCTGTGCCCATCTTGGTGCAAGAATTTCTGAAGCGGCAAAGATGGGGTTTGAACGTATCTATGTCCCAGAGATTACTCTAAAGCGGGAGTCCAGCGGCCTTAGAACTGGTGGGACGACCAATATCAAGGGAATTGAAATTGTCGGCGTAAAGTCAGTTGCCAATCTTGAGCGGCTCGGAATCTGGTAAGGCGCACTGGAAGTTTTTTCCTGAAGGGTTGATAAAAAATCGCAAGGTACAGCGGCTGTACCTTGCGAGTATTGGAGGTTGCTTGCGACAAGTTAAGCTTGGTGCCTTCGAGATTAACTGTCGCAGACAATCAGGTCATTGTTCTTGGCTCCCCTGAAGCCACTTCACGAGAAGTTGTCCTTCTGGTGTATCTTGAAAGTTTGGATCTCTAGGCGGCATACGTCCTGCCAAGATTTCATTTAACGGACCAGGCTTCGAATTGAAAAAGTCCTCACGGGTTATCAAAGCAAATCTCCTGCTGCCGTTATGACACATGGCGCAGTTGTCTTGGACGACCTGTGCGACATCGGCGAAGGTGATCGTTGTTGGATTGCCATTACCACCGCCGCCTCCGCCTCCATTACCTGCATTTCCGCTATTGCTACATGGATCTGCACTTACTATGGGTTTATTCGGAGTTTTGGTCGGGGTTGGCGTTGTATGATTTCGGCGCGCATCATCATCGCGGTCGTCATCATCGCGGTCGTCATCATCGCGGTCGTCATCATCGCGGTCGTCACCACGATCTCCGTGTCGTAGGGCTACAAATGTTTTTGTGGTTGCCAAGCAAGGATCGATACTGCCGTCAACGATACCCTTAAGGAATGCAATGACAGCTGTCTTTTCATCGTCATATAGAGGGGTGGCAAATTTGGGCGGCATCTGTAGAGTTTCATCAGTGCTTTCGATGCGTTTAAGCATCATCTTGGCAAAGCCCAGATTCGCTGGGTCCTGAAAAAACGCTATAGACTCGATACCGTCAAGTTCATGAGGTGTGTTATCTGGCACAAATTTTGAACGTGCTGCTGTGTGGCAATTTGCACACTTTTTGACGATAACTTCGCCTGCGCCACTTTCCCAGCCTGTCAGCGCTAGGTTCACATTGACCTTTTCAGGTTTTTGGGATCCAAGATCACTGCTATGGCATGAAACGAGCATCGTGAGCATGCAAAATAGCAATGTAAAAAGATTCGCTTGTATTAGATGTCTGCTCTTCATGGTGTTGTCCTCCGTGGTCGGCGTCAATGAGTTGGCTGATTGGCTGCAACGATTTTAGAGTCTCCACCGAAGCTTCTACTGTAACTCAGTAGAACCCTCGGCATCGTGGAGCGTTGAGGTGTATTCAAGTACGCGACTGCGGCTTGCAGCCCATAAGCGATATCATAACCAATTGAAAACTGTGTCGAAGCACTGCCTGCCTTTACTAAGCTGGAGTCTGTTAGATTGAAAACTGTGCCATCGGATGGAATTTCAAAATACGTGGAGACTTTTCTCTCCGAAATTTGAGCCTGAACCCAACCCTTTGGTAAAGCCTCTGGCGTTACGGTAAGTGCGGCAAACTGCAGTTTTGTCTTGACGCGAAAGACGTCTTTGGCTTTGGGCTCGGTAATTCCCCCCTTAACCTCCGTACTGTTATACTGTTGTCCTAATTCGAGTCTGGTCGAGACGGGTCCAACGTCTTCATTTTTGATGCCGAGCGAAAAGCCGATAATCCGCTGTCCAACTGAGGCGCTCATGCCGATACTTTTTCCTGCATTTTCCGGTAGAAAGCCACCCCAAACTCGCAGTAGGCCTTGTCCAATAGAGGAGGTTTTCGAGGCGTAACCAATTTCGACGGTCGGTATGCTGTGCGCTGGAGGTTGAGGGGGCTGCTCAGTTTTTGCACCAACGGTGGCATTCATTTTGGGTAATGCCGAGACGACAGCCTTGCCTTCGATGCGGATACTTCCCTCGGCTCCATTTGTTGTTGATAACAGTGGTTGCGCATCCAGAAACGAGGCTGACACTTTTTGTAGACGTTCTGCCTGGGCATCCCATGTGACAGCCTTGCTTAGAGGTGACCATAAACCAAGCGTGATGAACATCCCTACCTGGGGCAATCTATTGATAAACTGCTTCATTGATTCCATCTCCATAGTTTCCATCTCTATAGGTTCATCAAATCAGTTAACGCTTATTGGGACACGAGTCTAGTGGCTAATACAAATTCATCAGACACGGCAATTGCCCCCAACATAGCAGTGTAAGGTTTTATTCCAAAGTCTGTAAACTTAAACCGACTGATAAACTCTGCAACTTGCCCAGAATTTTCTGACCGTATCAGCACAGCCACATTTTTCGTTACACTTTGGTCACGCACTTTGACCGTTAAGTCAAGGGAACAAATGGTGTCCGACGCTGAAGATTTTTGGCAAGACTTGAGGGTACCCCTACCTTCGATTAGTGGATATTTTGCAACATAAAGTTGGGATTCGACAATCATATTTTCTTTTACGTCATCTGCATTTTTTGGCGATAGACTATCTTTTTCTGAATCCCAAATTTTGCCCTCCTTCAAAAGGCCCATGATCGGCTTAGCTGCCTCGGGGGAATCTACAATCAGAGCTGCAGCCGGAATCGAAACAGTGGCAGTTCCTCCTTCGATCGCGCCTGTAGAATCGACTTTGAGATCCAGTGTGGAAGTCCATTTTGCTGCGGCAATAATATGACGGTGGGCTAAACCTGAAGCAAGTCCTTCTTTTTCTGTCACAATTGTAAGGCTCGACTTGCTTATGTCAATGGTAGCGCCTAAAACCTGCTGACCGCTGCTCCACCCTGTGGCAGCAAGTCCGACTCCAAATGCAAGTAGTGTTTTGAACATTGTTTATTCCTCCAGGTATTTAGATCTTAAACCATGGATCTATCAGATCCTCATATGTGTGAGTATGAAGCACGAGCCTTTATTCAGCAACGTAAGCTCTCTAACAGTTAAGATGGGATTTGATGGGATTTGGCTCTAAGCAAACACTTGACGAACGGATAGTGCCAAAGTGGCGGAATCGCAGCGATCTGCGCAGTTGTGTGATGTTCAAACTGATGCCCATCTGATGCCACGGATAAAGCGTAATCTGCAAATGAACGCTCCTCATTTTATTGCTATGCGATTGTCTCAAGAACTTCTATGCGGTCCGATTCAAGCTCATGTGCAAACAATTAGTGGCGCTAGTTCTTTTGGGTCACCCCTTGTGAAGCAAATGCTACTGAAATCTCAATTTTTATTACAATAGGAAAGTGTTATGGGTACCATCAATGAAATTGATGACCTTGGCAGAAACTGTTTATGATAGGGGTGCTTGCTAGTTGCACCCACCAACTGCGGAGTTACTCTGCCATAAAATGGTGTTTGCAATACTCACAACAATTAGATTTCCATTGTTGGTTAGAAGTAATCCTTGGGCTCCTTTGTTTGCAGTTCCTGTGCTCCAAACAACACTGTTGGCTGCATTTAGCACGACAAGATTACCGTCCGGCTGAAAGACGGTTCTGAAGCCCTTTCCTGCAGTTTTCGCTGACCAAATCGGCGAGCCTGTCCCTCGATTAATAACGAAATTTCCATCGGCTTGGATGATTGCGCTAAAGCTACAGTTGCTTAACTGATTGCTGCTTGATCCCTCGCTGCTTAAACCATCCCCCTTTTCAAACGGGGTTCCTAGCCCTACGCTTGGACGGAGGCATCGGGAGCTGATCCATTGACAGCCCACTCCGGCGCGACACATCGCTTCACTGTCAAATGGCGAGCATTTGGTTGGTTGGGGAGCTCGGCCGCTGCCGAAGAGCTTACACGTTATTCCATCCCAGACGCATCCAGGGGCGGCGGCGCACAAAGCACTCGTATTAAGCGGTGTACAGTAGCTTCCTTGGGTTGGAGGGTTGGGATTAGGCGTAGGTTGTGGCGCCGGCGTCTGTGTCGTGTTTCGCATGCAGATTGAGCCATTCCAGGAACAGCCATCGACGATACCACAGGCCGATTGCGTAGTGAACATGCTGCATGAGGCGCAGATTGTCCCTGTCCAAGTACAGGTGGCCATGGGGCAAGTAGCTTGGGTCATAAAACTTGAACAATTGCTTGTTGGAGGGGTGATGGTCGCATCCACACAGCTTGTCCCGTCCCACATACATCCTGCCACACTTGCGCAGGTGGCTTGGCTATTCTGGGAACAACTAGGAGTATTCTGTTGATTTACCTGACCCTGGATGACGCTGCAGCTTTGATTGGTGTCGCTCCAAGAGCAAGACCCAGATGGGCAGACTTTTTCCGTGGTAAAGCCACTGCAGAAGTTGTAACTTCCAGAACATACCCCATTATTCATTTGGCAGTTGGGATTTGACTCGCAATCAGTCTGACTTTTCGCGCTGCACTTGGGATCATTTACAGCTGGCACACGACCATTTGCTTTGTTGCTGCCCATGCGACAGGATGAAACAGCGCATAATGCTAACATCAGAATCATTGATTTCCAGACGCTCATATATATCCCTCTCGTCAAATCAGACTAGGTCGTCGCAGTGTTGTCATAAGGGTTCCACCCTAAGATCATAACATCAAATGCTTGTAGGTTATATTTTTCTGCGGGGCAGTAGGAGTGCAATGATCACCGGCGTGAAGTGTTTATCAATCTGATTTATCTAGTGATATTGAGCTTTTTTTTGGACATTTAATAATGATGATTTTGGTGTTTTAAAGCCAGCCGGGAAAAAGATGGGGCACATCCGGATGACGCTATCATTAACGGAAAAAGGCCCACATTGATGTGGGCCAAAGCTGTTTGGAACGATTTTCTAACCGGATAGAGCTACTGTTTTACATAACAGCGACAGGACGGATAGTAGTACCAGACTCGTGAGGTGGAGTTCGGTATAGTCTTTCCGCCTTGGGGAGCTTGGGTCGTCGTTTGGCATGGGCCTTGGGAGGGATCACAGTTCGGTTTCCTTGGTATATTAGGGTTGTCTTTTGGCACGGGAACGGGAACGGTGGGTATGGTAGGTGGCGTTGTTCCCATAACGACTACCGTTAAGGAGGCTTCTAGGGTTTTGCCACTATCGTTGGCACAAGATGCTGTAACTAGGTGTTGGCCTTCTCTGTCATAAGCATGCTGCGTAACAGCCCCTGCGCCTGTTGCAGAATCGCCATAGTTCCACTTTATTGTAAGTTTCCCTTTAAGCTCGCATATTCCACTAAACTCAATTGGCTGATTGATCTGGGCCAGTATTGGCCTCGCATGAATTGTAAATCCGCCCTCTATTTCGCTTGCAGGAGCGTTTCTATCAACAACCTTGAGGGTCATGCTTGCGGTTGCGATTTCATTATCTTTACTTTTGACGGCAAGTTTTATCACATATGTTCCAGCTTTGGAGAACACGTGTCCAGAGCTCGCAAGTGATGTACAGTCAGTTCGAGATACCTTGGGCTTAGCGTTATTCCCTAGATCATATTCGGCGGCAATGATACCTGGATTTTGACATTGATCTTTACCGATGTAGTCAGGATCTAGCGTGTCTGCAGAGGGTCTGACTTCTACTCTATTTCCAACATATGTCCACGTCACGCTGACCCCCCGGTCCAATGTTTCGACACGGGCAGTCGGAGGTATCGTCTTTGAGCTATCAAATTCGTTTTGATTAAGTGCACCGGGCTTCAAGACTTGGTAGCCTGCTTGTTTACAGGCACTAAAGATGAGAAAAGTGGTCAAGAACCATCTCCTCGCTCTTAATTTACTAATATTCCGTTTCATATTCCGTTCCTTTCAGCTTCAGCATTTACAACAGTCACAACAGCAATCACAAATCACAGACACACAATCACTTCTTACTTTGTCTTGGCAGGCCTCCCGACGTTTGATTTTACTTTCGAGCCATTTGCTTTCCCTGAGCGCATCTTTGCGGCCTCAGCGGCTTTTTCGTTGGCAGTACTTCGAATCTCATCTTTGATACCCTCTCGGTAGATGCGAAACTCGACACGTCGATTCATCTGCCTGCCTTGATAGTTGCCATTTCCGGCTATAGGGTGACGTTCACCATGGCCTTCAGCTATGATTTTAGTAGCATCAAGTTTGTGCTCATCAACGAGCCATTTTTTTATAGTTCCAGCACGACGCTTACTAAGTTCGTCATTGTACTCGGTGGTACCTATCGAGTCTGTATGACCAATAATGATTAGTTTTGTGAACCTTGGGGGCTGATTTAGGTGATCGGCAAGATCTTTTAATGTTTCCTTAGATTGACCCACAAGTAAATGATCAGAGTCAAATTCAAACATCAAGTCATGGACTGTGATATTTTCATAGGGCTTTGGAGCAACGGCAAAAGGCTTTGCAACTGGAGCGGCCTTTATAGGTGGCTCTTCAATAGATACGCGCGATGGTTGATCAAATTTTGGACCAGTGGACCAGTTGACGCCAACGTATATGCGCCAGTCGGGAGAACTCAGGCCGGCGTCAATCTCTGTCCCGAATCCACCATGGATCGCTAAGTTGGTATCTATATCATGCTTTACGCCAAGCAAGGATTCTGCGGAAGACGCTGTGCGATCGCCATTCTTGTCAACTTTTTTAACGGGACTGCTGCCAAACACTTCCGCGATCAGTTTAGAGTCGAGAGCTGTGATGTGATAATTGACGGCACCTGACCATATGAATTGATTAGGCAAAGGCTTGATTGGATCGGCATTCTCCAAGGCTTTCCCCGCTTTTCGCCATCTGTATCCGAGGTTAAGGCCCAGAGCTACTTCTTGGTTAACCTGTTTACTACCAATAAGTAAGAGTGAATAAATCGGCGAGTTACTCTTGCCCACATAAGGGTTGTCTTTGGTGCGATTGATGTTCACGACACCCTGGATGGCAACTCCACCTTTCTCGTCACCCGTTAACTGGTATTTGATATTTCCTCTGACTTCTGTGTTACCGGTATCGCGGAATTTTCCATTCCAGCCTTTAGCTTTCACCGTTGAGCTAACAATCTGAGGAAGGCTAAGCCCCAAGTCTAGATTTTTGAGGATTCCATATCCGACGTTGATGTCGGCTCCAAGCAGAGTATCGTTAAACTTTGTTCTACTTTGGATGGTTTCGGTTTCTTCAAAGTAGGGCAGAGTGTTAACGGCATAGTTCATAAACAGCCCGAAGTTTATAAACCCTGGTTCCAGGGTAGCTGCTGACTCTACGGTAACGAAATCGAGACCGCTTGTGGTGGCATTAAAGTTCTGCATGTCAGAGCCAATAACGTTAGCTTGGCATACAGGTGTCAAAAATCCTGACACAACGAGTGGCACCATGAGTCCCGCAACAAGACCCGAACGGGGCCTCGCATGCATTGGGGATTTTAGCCGAATTTTCATGGTGTTATCCTTTTGTTCAAGTGCGATTCTATAAAAAAATCAGTCGTAAGGTCGGGGTGCTAAGCCACAACCTACTGATCCCATGTGCAGCTTGCGTGCCACCGGTTTTTTTTGACGCTTGGTCCTTTAGAGGGGATTTTTAATGGTCTTATTTTGCAGTGTAGTTCAAGACAGTGGAAGATGGTCCGAAGATTGCAGGTTGCCAGTAGAGTTGACACCAGTTTGTCGTCGACATCTATTTTTGGTTTGTATTCTTTTAAGCCGTGCGCCGGAAGGAGTATCTTAATGATTCTCGAGCAATTACAACATGCGACATCAAGCCTGTTGTCGCGACTTGTGAGAGTGCCTTCACCTACGGATCGGCGAAGCTACGGCTATGACATAAGACTTTGGAACGATCGAGATCCAAGGGTTGATCAGTCGTTTTTTCAAGGTTCGGTGCCAGGCTTTGTTCTCGGAGTCGATCAGTCCATAGTCGACTGGAACATAGGATTTGATTTGGTTTTCGGTCACAATTCAAGCTTAAAGCGTGGTTCAAACGTTATTGACTGGTATCGTCTTATTCAGAACTTTAGGAGATTACCTTCACGAGAGGAAAAACTACATGGCGAGGCGGTGCTGCCAATTACGGATCGAGAGCGCGTCGTCTATGAGAGCCCTATTTATGGTCGCATGGTCTTTATGAAAATGATGTCCCCGGTTTTAGATCGGTATACAGGACGGGTGATAGGCTGGAACATCGCATTAAATGTGAACTCTGTACATGAACGAGTGAAGTTCTTTTCTGATTTGAATGATCGCATACAAAATGCCTCAAAACACGCTAGATATGTAATCTCTCTTGATCAGTTGATGAGTAAGTCAAAGCAGTTTAGTCAGGCTATTGCTCGTTCGGTTGATTTTATTCGTGGTGATGGTGATGTTTTGATTGTAGGCGCTAGTGGTGCTGCTCCCTTTGTTCGTGAGATACTAAGTATAAACCAGACGGTTAAAGTGTCTGTGATCGATCACGATACGGAGGCTCTGCGTCATCTTAGGCATAAACTTAGTCCGTTTGGCTCTAGAGTAAAACTGATTAGAAACTCCCTGGAAAATTTGGCGATGCCAAAGACGCGTTTTGGTTCAGCAATGATCTTATGGCCGACGTTGGACGAGTCCGCTTTGGCTCGAATCACTAGTCGAATTGAGCAAGGAGTCTCTTCAGGTGGACGTGTGGCCGTCATCAGTTGGTTAAACGAGGGTTCTGGAGGAGAATTTTGGGATTGTGTTCAGAGAGATCTTGAGGAGCAGCGCGACATCGACGCCATTCGTTGGCATCTTGGTGTGGTGCGTGAGGAATCCTCTCGTCTGGGAATTCAACCTCTAAAGCGTGGTCGTGAAATCTTTCGTGGTCTTGGTCGATATATACATACGGTAAAGTCCGCCTAAAATATTGATTGATCTGATGCCGGTAAACAGAGTAGGTGAGAGTTTTGTGACGTTGTCACTTTCTCGTAGCGAGTTACATTTAAGGCATGATAAGAGGCAAATTGCGGGGCCGGAACTGAGTCTCGAACGCTGTAAGGATTGAGTGAGCGTCCCGTATCTTTAGTCATGACTTACCCTAAAAACGTCAGTATGAATGACGTCTTGGGGGATGGTTTTTTCGTGGAAGACGGTATCCATTTTCCCAAAGCTTAACCGTAGCCAATTTCTTTTGATTGATATAGGTTTGTCGATATGAGGATTTTAAAAAAGATAATCAGATATATGTCTCGGGGGTCATTTATGAAAAATCGCAAGCAAGACGTCGATGCTGCTGTTGCGGGCATCGATTTTACAAAGTCGAAGTTTCAGCTTAAGCTTGAAACGTCTAAAGGTGATATTCTTATAGATATGTGGGCTGATGTTGCGCCTGGGCATGTCACGAATATGGTGGGGCTTGCGAAAATTGGTTACTACGATGGGCTATCGTTTCATCGGGTGATCAAGGGATTCATGATTCAAGGTGGGTGTCCAGTTGGGAATGGAACCGGTGGACCAGGGTATACCATAAAGGCTGAATTTAACCCGCGTCCACATGAGCCTGGCGTCCTGTCTATGGCTCGTACCCAGGATCCAAACTCTGCGGGTAGCCAATTCTTTTTATGCTTGGAGCGTGTGCCTTACCTCGATAATCAGTACACCGTATTCGGGAAAGCTGCCGATACTCGAAGTATTGATGTGATCAAGTCGATTGGTGATGTTAAAACAGGCCCAATGGATCGTCCGATTGAAGCCGTTACAATCAGCAAGGTGTCGGTGATTGAGACTGCGCTGTGATTCGCGGGTTGGTCTACATGGTCGTTGCCAGTGCGTTGTTTTCGGCCATGGGAGCTTCGATTTACCAGGTTAAAGTTTGGGATTCGGAGGCTTCACCATTTACGGCATCATTTCTGCGTGTTGGTATCAATCTGATGATTGTTATGCTGATAGCGTCCCGTCACGGCCTACGTGGTGGGTTACAGGAGCTTTTCGGTGATATGCGTGCTTCGCTATGGGCGCGAGGATTTTTCGGTACGCTATCGGTGATGGGGCTATTCTTTGCGATCCATCTGATTGGACTCGGAGAGGCTTCTTTCCTTCATTCGTTCAATGCTGTATGGATTGCTGCCCTTTCGCCATTTGTGTTGGGTCAACCAAATTCAAAGGTAGGCTGGTTGGCTGTCTTGGCGGGTCTAGTTGGGTTGTATCTACTGTATAAGCCTAGCTTCATCGGTAGTGATCAGTTTTTTGGTCGGACTGTTGCAATACTGTCCGGTGCTATGGCAGGAACCGCCTACATGATGATTTCTCGGGCTGGTCGGTCTAATCGCTCCTTGACGGTCGTTTTCTATTTTTGTTTGGTGGCGACGATCATGCATTTGATTTGGTTTTGCGTGACAGGCTTTTTTTGGCCATCTGACTATAGGTCCTGGTGGTTGCTAGTAGCTGCTGGGTTGTTTGCATCTGCCGCTCAGTTGTTTATGACAAAGGCATATCAACTGGCGCCTGCTGCCATTATTGCGGCTGCGAGCTATATGACCCCCGTATTTAGCCTGCTGATTGGCGTTGTTTTATTCCAGACAATTCCCGATTCCTTGGGTTTGCTTGGGTCGCTCATCATTTTAGTGGCTGGTGTCGCATTGCCATTTTTACGGACTCAAAATATGGGAGTAGTCAGAGATAAGATTCCCGTGGAGGCCACTGATCGATGATAAACGAAGGGTTTGAGTTTACCGAGCGTGATGCGTTTTGGATGCATAAAGCTATTAGTTTGGCTAAAAAAGCGGCGACCCTCGGGGAGGTTCCGGTCGGAGCGGTGATCATCCACAATGATGTGCTAGTTGGTGAGGGGTGGAACCTGAGGGAAACCAGCAAGAGCGCGATTGAGCATGCTGAAATTATGGCCATTAGGCAAGCTTCTGCAGCCCTTGGGGCGTGGCGTCTTGGTGGAACGAAGCTCTATGTGACCCTAGAGCCGTGCTTAATGTGTGCAGGGGCTATTTACCAGGCCCGTATTCCATCTGTTATATTCGGTGCATTGGATCAAAAAGCTGGAGCATGCGGTAGTCTTTATTGTATACATGAAGACACTCGCCTTAATCATCGGTTTTTGGTACAAGGGGGTTTGCTGTCTGAAGATTGTGGCGAAATTCTCAAGGCTTTCTTTCGACAGCGTCGGCAAGGTAAATCAATCACAACCTTGTTAGAGGACTAAATGGCTCCAGTTTGATTTGGAGAGATGGCCGAGTGGTTGAAGGCGCCAGACTCGAAATCTGGTATAGTGTAACAGCTATCGAGGGTTCGAATCCCTCTCTCTCCGCCATACTTTCTTTAACCAACCGAGACCCCAGAAGAATCCGAATACGTCTTTCCGAGCATCTGTGAATTCGTCTGTGACTTACGGAAAACCCCGTCATCTTGAGCGAAGCGAAAGATCTCATTCGCGGTCTTATCAGCGTCTCCCGATCTCAGAGCAGCGACTGCCTTTGCGTAACGCGCTGACTTCGGTGGCCGAGGTTCGCTTGAACGGCAGACAAACTACCGGTGGCGAGAAGCATCATCGTTGCATGGGTATGCCGGCAAATATGAGTCGATCGGCAGGGTAATCCAAGAGCTATAAATCCCTTGTTAAACGCCGATTGGATGGAGTTGTAACGGAGAAGACCACCTTTCTTATCTGCGAACACCGGTCGACTTTCGACATCGGACGAGCGCATTTCCTCAAGAAGGCCCACCAACTCGCCAGCGAGCGGAATAATCCTCGCAGACTCTTCCGTCTTGGTTGTTTCAACCAACGTCGGTGTTCTGGTCCAATGATCCCACATCACTGTGCGATTGATTCGCGCTACTCGCGCATTTAGGTCAACCGCATCCCAGCAAAGGCCACATGCTTCCCCGACTCTAACACCAGTTAGCATAAGGAAAACCGCCAAATGCCAGTAGACCGGATCGCTCCGGTGATCCTTGAGCCACTGCGTCCATCTTATGATCTCTTCTGGTTTCATGAAATAGTCGGGACGGCGCGCTGACACGGGCTTAAAAAACACCCGTTCGCGATGCCGTTTGACTACAGGAACCACAAAACTCGGATTCAAATAGTTCCGGTACCAGTTCAAAATCACCGTCAGATACTTGAGCTCATGCAGGAAATTTTTGCGCCTTGGATTTTTCCGAGAAGGATGGCGAAGCGGCCACGAAATCCATTCATCCACGGTTATCGCAGTGAACTCAGTCATCAGTATGCAGTCAAACGGTGTCCCGCGAAAAAACTGCAACCACGTGAGCCGCGATTGTGACTAGCAAGCATGGGGTGTGGCGCCACCCCCTTTGGTCTTCGACTTGGTGGCTTTGCCCCCAATCCCCCTGGACACGCCATGCAGGCATTGAATTTTTTGGCCGATGAAGCAGTGCGGCAGTTCTCAAATTCTCAACCCCTAATAGATAAAGGGGAGATAACCGTGCCAACGTCTTGAACCCCGATGCGGCAGGCGCGTAACATCCAATGATCAACTATGAAAATCTACTCAAGCAGTCGCAGCGCCCCAGTAAAGGTCGATGTCTCGCGTTCGCTCGGTGACCTTCCGTCAACCTTGACTTGGCTCCGCCTTGCGCCCGCTGATCATGGATAGTGGGCGATGGGGGAACGCTTGAGCTGCCTCCGGCGGGAGCTCCGAAGGAACGCTTGACGTATACTGCTGACAACAGTATAATCTGCTGATGTGGAAGGTCTTGTGGGCAAAATCTGTTGAGAAGGACTTGGATCGGCTCCCCGAATTCATTGTTCGGAAGTTTCGGTCCTGGGTTGTTGCAGTCGAGCGGGACGGTATGCCAATAGTTCGGCAACGCAAGGGATTCCATGACGAACTACTGCGCGGTAATCGTGCTGGGCAAAGATCAGTCAGGCTAAATCGAGCTTATCGCGCCATCTATTATGAACGAAAAGACGGACAGCTTGAGGTTGTCCAAGTTATTGAGGTGAACAAACATGAGTACTAGGTCCAAATTCGGGAAGAAGTCGTTAGACGAGCGTCTCGGGGTAATGACCCTGGCGTCATTTTTGTCATCGTGGCGAGAAAGTGAAGAAATGACCCAGGTAGCATTTGCCAAGAAACTTGGGATATCTCCGGCAAACCTCTGCGATATTGAAAAGGGGCGGCAGATCGTCAGCCCAAAGAAGGCCGCTGAGATTGCCAAAAAGATCGGCTATTCGGAAACGGTTTTGGTGGAATTAGTGATTAACGAACAACTTGCAGCCGATGGGCTAAAGCTAAGGGTGAAAGCAGAGGTTGCGTAAGATTATGAAATTTATCGATCGAGTAGTCTTGCAATCACTACCTACCAATCTTGTCATAGCCCTCAGTTTCGCACTTAGTATTCAAAGATGTGAAGGCTCATGCTCGCAGAGCACCTCTGGACAAGAATGGCTCGAACGTGGCCTCACGTTGGATCAAAGCACGACTGATGACAAAGCCAAGTTGCTGCAAGCGCGAGATGCGTTCCAAAAGGCTTGCGACCGGCACGTCCTCGAAGGTTGCTATAATCTCGGAGTTTTCTATTGGGGGCGCGTTGGCCTTCTTCAGGAAAGGAACCTATCTCGAGCCGAGGTCTTGCTTCAGTCCAACTGCGACCACGGGCATCTTAAGAGTTGTGCCGCCCTCGGCGACCTGATTATAAATCGAGACTATAATAGCGCAGCAGCGCTTCGAAATATTCGTCTGCAACGAAAGGCTTGCGAAGGTGGTGAATTGCGAGGCTGCGCAAACCTTGCCTTCGCAATTGGAAGTGGTTATGGTACGCCTTTCAATCTAACGACCGAAGCTGAGCTGCTAGAGAAATCCTGCCGCGGTGGTGATTACTACGGCTGTGCTTTTCTTGGTTTGGGTCACGAACAACCAAGCCGAACAGAAACTGTGGAGTCTCTTCTACGGGGGGAATGCAAAATGGGAGAGTCGAGTGCTTGTCGCGGTCTTGGTCTACTGACTTTATTAGGTGGATTTGGAATAGCCCGTGACCCAAAAGCTGCTGGCGACC
>JBIKKO010000226.1:0-4768 GCA_044360315.1 Oligoflexales bacterium | reverse complement strand
CCCGTGAGTCGGGCACTGCACCTCGCGCGGGCGGTATACCAGATAGACGCCGATACCGTGAATGGGAAGGTCGCGCCAAATACGAACTTCCTTAGCTAAGCCAATGATTTTGCAGCGCCGACCGCATTTGGTGCAGCGGCACCCGTTCTTGTACGGCTTGACCAGTATCTCGAGGATCTTGTTGTAATTTTTGAACTTGAAGTCCACGACTTTCAAATATCCCTTGAATCGAAACAGTTTTGCGATAAATTGCATAGCATTATTCATGGCGCTTCTCCCGGGCATGGTTTCATTTTCTGGAACCCGAAGAGAAGCGCCATTTTTTGTCGAGCGAAAGCGAAAAATGCTACGCTGCTATACCCCTGTAATTACAAATGATTTCTTTTGGGGAATCCGGACAGAGCCATTTTTATTGTCATTCTCTGTGCCCTATTGGTCGATTGGTTCGAAACACTAAGTTGATCTTTTTTACTGCTCATCTGTTGCCGTCCATTCATCCTTAGGAAATCTGTAGACTCCAATCGCCTTTTCTGTCGGTTTAAATCCGGCAGATTCATACACTTTAGCAGCGTGGTAATCGGGGTCAGCGACCATTACTAACGTCTTCGCGCTGCCATGAGCGAATGCCCAGCTTGCTGATTCAAAAATCAGATTGCCGCAGATACCGCGCCGCCTGTAATCCGGATGAGTGCCAACCGCCTGATACCGACCAACCCCATCGAAAACAAATACCCCGCATTCCGCGACAAGTTTGCCGTTAAGAAATGCACCGAACCATTTTCCCAACCCGGCTTCCGCCATATCCCGATATTTTTTCATCTGTGTGCGCTTAAATGGCAGGTACTTTTCGATTTTGAATTCGTCGTTGCGGCATTCTACTTGATTGAGAATTGCAGCCGCCCAATCGTCGTCAGAATCAATTGGCCGTACCACCAATCCAGGACAGTGGTTCTTCGGGGCAGAAAGATCCGGCGCCGTTGCTGTCAGGACGACTGACTTTTCGACAAGAAAACCTTCCTTGATGAAGTCATCGGTCTCACCGACTTCGCCTGAAACTGAGTCCCAACCGAATGTCATGTGCTTGATCAGGGGTTGATGGGAAAACTCATCGCGAAAGATGCGCGCCCACTTTGGGTAGTCGCCCTTGCGTGGAGGAGACTTCATCACAAGAAGGTTTCCCCAAAAATAACCAGGGTTGTTTGGTGATTCAGCGACTAGATATTCTGGACGGTGCTCGACACGTCCTTGGAAAGCGAGGATTGCGAGGTCAGTCTTGTATGCAAGCGACTGGACTGTCTCAACCAAATTTTTGTTAGTAGCGTTCATTCTACAACTCGCGTCCTACACTTCAGTTTGGGGCACTCGCGCTCCCCTCCGATTCCATCGTTGCGCCACCTTTGATGACCCATGCATCAACCTCGGGTGCTCGAAACTTCCAAAGCTTGCCAACTGGATGTGCCGGGATCCTCTTCTTATCGAGCCACCGATAGACAGTCTCTTTGGAGATGCCGAGATGATCCGCAATTTCCTGAACTGAGAGCCAACGATCTCTGTCAGTCATGTAAAACCCCTCGAGACAAGCAACGACTATGATTGACAATAAGATAAAGGTAAATTGTCAAAATCATTTAGCAAAATACTGCAGCGCTCACCTTTCTTCTTCTCCTGAGACTCAAGTCTCAGTCTGGTAATTGAATCTCAAGTAAATACAGCATCTTGACAAATTTATAATCTCAAATATCAACAATTTGTCGAGACTTATGCGGAGCAGCAAAATGAATCTAAATCCGATCGGATCTTGGGAGCTTATGTCGTTCTGATGTTACCCGCCAAAAAAGAACAAATGGCCACTGATACCGAAGGCTCCACGCCAAGATCTCAATCAGAGTGGGCAGGATCTTCAGTGGCTGTTTCTTCTCCAGCAGCAACTTTTTTTAAAAATTATGGTTCGTGTACCATTGACAAATGGTGGACGCTAGGAGAGTCGAACTCCTGACCCCCAGAATGCAAATCTGGTGCTCTACCAACTGAGCTAAGCGCCCTAATAGGGGAGGCCATAGATTGCCGAAATCACGTGGGGTTTGCAAGAGGAATTTTTAAAAAAAATGACGCACATTGATTTCCCAGTCACATGCCAAAAAGTGTAGTCCTTTCATTGATTTCCAGAAGCGCACAAGTACAATGGTGGTAACGATTTAGACTCCAGGAGAACTTCATGGAAGGATTTTTACCCGGAAGCCGTGCCTCATTTATGCTAGACCTTGTCGCGGCCGCTATGTTTGCCATTTTACCCGCACTTGTTTTGGCCATTAAACTAGCCCGCAAAGACAAAGACTTTGTCGCTCACAAGCGCGCCATGACGGCTCTGTCAGCGGTGCTAGGCGCTACGGTCATCTTGTTTGAATTGGAAATTAGGCTGATTGGATGGAAGCATCTTGCTGAACCTAGCCCATATTACGCAACCATTTTGTTTCCCGTCTTATACGTACATCTCATTTTTTCTATCTCAACGACAATTCTTCTAGCTACAACCGTTTTCCTTGCGTGGCGCAAATTCCCTAATCCTCCGCGACCAGCATCGCACTCGTCCCCTCATAAATTGTTAGGCCGTTTATCAGCGATTGGACTTGTACTCACGTCCGTCACAGGTTGGGTGTTTTACTATATGGCATTCATCGCGTCATAGCGAAGCTCTGCGACTTATGCAAGTCGCTGCTTTAACTCTTGCTTACGTTCGTAAAGAACGGCTCGATCTATCTGCCGCATCTCAAAATCTTCACTCAGGCCCATCAAACTTTCGGCCGCACCGAGTATTAGATAACCTCCAGGCACAAGTCTACGAGCAATCTCAGCAATAATCTTTCGTTTGTTTTCTACATTTTGATAAATCAGTACGTTGCGACATAACACAATATCAAACGGACCAATAGATCCAAAGTCGTCCAAAAGATTTTGCTGTTTAAAGGTAATACCTCTTTTCAGCTCGTCGACAACTTTCCACGAATCCGGGCCCTGCACATTAGCCGGATCAGACTTCTCCGGCTTGAAAAAGCGTGTCACCATTGCATCAGGCAGCCCTCTTTGAATCTCTAAATGGGAGTACCGACCCTCTTCGGCCTGCTTCAAAACTCGCAGAGAGTAATCTGACGCCAAGAAGGAAAAATTACGTCGTGGATTCTGTAATTTCCATGCATGCAAAAGAATCGCCAAAGAGTACACTTCCTGCCCTGTGCTTGTTGCGCAACACCAAATCCTTAAGGCCTGGGGATTATCACCACAAAATCGAGGTTCAGTTAAAACTCTTTCTTCAATGGCCTTAAAGATCCCAGGATCGCGAAAAAAAGAGGTCTCATTATTTGTTGCAATATCGAGCAAAAGGGCTTGCATCTTGCCATGAATACCGGTTTGAGCCTTCTGCCATAGTTCGGTCCCGGAGGAAAAACCGAGAGCTGAAGCAATATCCAGCAGCCTTCTTTCCAGCTGATAATAGTTTTCTTTGGCATAAATAATGCCAAGCTTGCTTTCAATGTAGTCTGCAAAAAACTTCATCTGCTCATTATTCAACGACATAACTCATTCCCCATACCTAAGTCAAATTGGACCCATCACCCACGCTTGTAAGACCTTTGAACATTCCGACAACGACCCCATTTTATCAAAAGCGCCGGCGGCATGCACAGCCCCCGGCATACCCCAAACTACTGAAGACTCCTTATCTTGAATCATCACCGCACCGGCAAAGCTCTTGATGGCCTTACAACCAGCCATACCATCCTCACCCATTCCCGTAAGCACAAAGGCTCCCACCTGACTGCCAAGAACCTTGGCAGCATCATCAAAGAGAACATCCACAGAGGGCCTGACGTTACAACGCTTCTCACTCTGCGATAAACTGATAAAAACTCCATCCGGTGACCTTGCTACACCCATGTGATAGTCACCAGGCGCAACATAAATCTTGCCGGGAGTGATAATCTCACCATGTTTCGCCTCAGCAGCAGAAACCCCAGTTATTGTTCCTATGCGATGCGCCAGACTAGCTGTGAACACTGGAGGCATGTGTTGCACAATCAAGATAGGGACCCGAGTCGGCGCCTTGATCCCCTGAAATAGAACCTCTAAAGCATTTGGTCCGCCTGTCGAACTTCCGATCACCACCATCTTGGGTCTAAAGGTCTCTACCATTACCTTTTTGTAAAGATCGGCCTCCGAAATGCGTCCTCCTACTTTCTTCGGATCAGTAGACGCTGCGGTGGACACCGCGGTGGCCACCGCCTTAGACGCTGGTGGGGCGCTTGTTGTCGAAATCGATCGTTGAACCTCTTGTAAGATCGGCATCAATTGATCCTTCACATGCTTTAGAGCCTCATCAAATGAGGCCGCGCTGCCGTCAGGCTTTGCCACGACCTCAATAGCGCCAAGCTTTAGGGCCTCCATAGCTGCAGTTCCACCCCGCAAGGTCTGAGAAGCGAAAATCACAACTTTAACAGGCAAACCGCGAGCTTTAATCTCGCGTAAGGTATCCATTCCGTTTAACTCTGGCATCTCCATATCAAGTGTTATGACATCATAGGTCTCATGCTGAAGCTTTTGCAGCGCAATCTTACCATTGGCAGCCGTACCAATTGACTTAAATGACAAAGATGACTCCACAGCAGACTTGATCTGTGAGCGAAACACAATTGAATCGTCGACAATTAACAGGCGCATAGATCTCCAAACTAGGGAACTTCAACCGTTTAAAACTTTAAAAATTCTATCGACATCA
>JBIKKO010000225.1:0-4795 GCA_044360315.1 Oligoflexales bacterium | reverse complement strand
TCCTGAAAACAGAATGTGGTTCACCAGGTCGAACTGAGTATCACCGGCTAAAAATCATCGGAGATCGTTTATTCATGTGTGATCAGGGACAAGATCGCAGTGAGCAAGCACAAACGGCGGCCGATCGGATTCAAACCTGTGAAGTTGACGAAACGGCCGGGGAGTCCTTTAAACGGCAGCCCTAAAGACTTGCGACTGACGCGGCAAGGGGCCCATGACCGATGTAAGGTGGGTTCTCTGCGCGTCAACCTAGCTTTCGAGCCAAACGCTTGACGCCGAGCATCGCGTGATTAGATCGCCATGCTTAAAACGCAGCACCAAGGCCCAACTGCAGGGCCACGGAGAACCATCCACGCCGTACGTTTATGGAATCAAAGGCGCTGCCGAGTGACTTATCTGCATTGCCAACATCTTCATCATAGTGAAGCGTACCTCTTGGTTTGACGCCTCCCACAATGAGAGGGATGGCCATATCAGCCCCCGCCGTCAACATAAAAGAACCCCAATGATGCTGATAGGCAATAACCAGGGGAATCTCTAGAGCATGAGCCGATATGTTGCCGTCGATCAGTTTACCGGTGCGCGAGCCTACATACTGAACATCAAATTTAGCCATCATCAAATCATATCCTACACCCGTGTACAGCAACAGGTCACGATTATCGCGGTGGTACCACGTGGCCCCCCGCAACCAGCGCAACCGATAATGATGGGCCAAAACTGATGACTCCACAGATACCGTACTGTCTGTTAGATCAAAGTCATCACGTACGGGCCTCTGCGGTACAAAATGGTAAGTCAGGTCAATGGCCCAATCACCATCTCCGTGCTGCGGTATGTGATGCCGCAAGCCAAAACCGACGACCGATCCGCGGATCGTATCGCCACTAGTCCACAAATCTCCGGTGCCGGCAGCCCGGGCCCCTGCTGAAAACCGAAGTTCCGTCATCCAGATGGGAAGCGACAAGGTCGGAGCCACATGGACCTGGGTTCTCGTTTTTAAGACCGGCGGAAGTAACGGTTCGGGGATATCCTCATCTTGGCTTAAGGAATCCATGTCTTTACTCGGCTCTGATGAGCTTGCCACGCTGCGCTCGACCACAAACCTTGTCAGAGGACCAAGATCCTCAGGCCAAACGTAGGCCCCCTTTTCCACCCGTTGTTGGTCTTCAGGCTCAAGATTAACAGCCGCCGCTTTGGGCCGTGTCCGCATAATCCCTGCACAGGCGAGCTTGCGCAACTCACCGTCGTAAAAACAAACATCGCGGCCGATCACAAATCCTGTGTCACTACCTTGATCAAACACAATAAAATGCCCAGCTTTTTTGCTCTTGCCGAGGTGCCTGACCCTAGCCACGCTTGTCGGAGTTGCCACTCCGGAAGCCCGTACTTCGGGCACAACTAGCACAAAGCCAGCCATGCCTATACCGAGGCACCACGTTAATGTCAGGAAACTCTTCGAGAAAATCATCCAACGCCCACCCTGTGCGCGAAAGCTAGGTCCCATGAAAGCTCTGTAGAAATTCTATGTTCGTTATGCTTTACTAAATTGTACCATAAAACCACCCTCAGCAAGGACATCCTATGAAAACATCGATGGTTTCGCGATTCACAAAAGTAGCTCTCGTTTCTTCAATGATTTTTGGGTCCTCCCCCCTTATGGCTTTAGTGCAAGCAGACCTTAGTATTGGCCAGAGATCGGGGACGTTTAAACAAAGTGGCTCCAGTGGCAAAACCCTCTCCGCTCAAACGATCGAACTTGCAGGACACTTGGACCCTCTACCGCTCATTCCCGTCGCGTTTGGGGTGCGGGTGATTGCAGACTCTCATAACGCCAAGATATCAGATCATGGTTTCAAATCCATGACGGCCACCGCTATTGTGCCTGAGCTCAAAGCTTGGCTTAGCTTGTTTGGCGACATTGCTCCGTTTGTTCGTGTGGGTTACACGGCATTATCAACCTATAAAGCAACTGCTGAGGTTACTGTTGGTGATCAAGTCATTTCTGGGGATGTTGTGCTAAAGAGCACCGGACCCCGCTTAGCCTTAGGCGTCCAGTATGACGTCATTCCCTTGGTTTCGATCCTTGGCGCCGTCGAGCACTCCACTGAGACTTTGTCCTATACGTCAGGCAAAATTGGGGGCTTCGACTTCACCGAAGAAAAAAACATTACCTACTCCAACACCGCCATCCTCGTTGGTGTCAAAGCTGGGATATGATTCGTACGCGATTTCGCCGACTGCTCAAGTTTAGAGACGACGCTCGTGGCCGGGTTTCCGTAGCTGGAAGCCGACAGGTTTTAAGGCGTCGTCTCAATGCCACGTCCAAATTTACAAAGGTATTCCGCATTACAGCCTCAGCCTACCGTGACGTCGTCCGCAAAGAACGACGATCAGGAGGCCTTGCGCAAAGCGAACTTCAAGCCATGATCTTGCAGTGGGCCCGGGACATTCTGGGGGTTTTGTCTTTGAATTTGGAGATCAAAGGCTCCATTCCAAACGTGTCAACGCCCGTGTTGTTCGTGGGCAATCACTTAAGCTATGTCGACATCCCCCTTCTGATGGCCAGCGTCCCTGTCGTGTTTGTGGCCAAAGAAGAAGTTTCAAAATGGCTCATTATCGGTGAGGCAGCCAGGAAGGCTGGAACCGTTTTCGTCAAACGTGAAAGTGGTGCTTCCAGAGCCAACGCTGCAGATGCCGTCATAGAAACAATCGTCAAGCATCAACGCAGTATTGCCATTTTCCCATCAGGAACTACATGCTTGCGCGAAAGCAAACCATGGCGCCGAGGTGCCTTTAAAATTGCTGAAAAACATGACATCACCATACAGCCTTTTCGCATCAGGTATGAACCAATGCGCAAGGTGGCCTACGTTGACGACGACACTTTTGCCACCCACCTCTTGAGTTTGCTTCACGTTGAACAATTGAAGGCAACCATTGAGTTTGGACCAAGCCGCAAGATCACCAACATCGATCAAGATATCGACGAAATCCGCGAATGGACTCGCCAGGGTCTAGGATTATCATGACATCAAAATCCTCAAAAACTTTACTCTGGGACCTAGACGGTACAATCACCGACCCTCGCTTAGGTATACTCGGGGCTTACGCTGAGTGTCTGCGGGAACTAGGGCAGAATGTCCCTTCTGACTCTGCACTTTTGTGGGTCATTGGCCCACCGCTGCGTGACTGTCTATCCAAGATTCTCGGCACGAACGACCCCGCCGTCATTGAACATGCTGTTTCGCGTTACCGTCATTGGTATGTTCATGAAGGTCTTATGTACCGAGACACTCCCTACGCTGGGGTTCGCGAACTCCTGACAGCCTTGCAGCAGAAGGGTTATCGGATGTATATTGCGACAGCAAAGGCCCATGCCTATGGCCGAAAGATTTTAGAACATTGGGGGCTCCATACGTTTTTCGAGGAGATCCATGGCAGTGAGCTCGATGGCACGAGAAGCAATAAAGCTGATCTCATCCAGTGGCTGCTAGAAAGACACAAGATCACTGCAAGTCCCTCGGTGGTCATGATCGGCGACCGCAAGCACGATGCCGTCGCTGCCAAAGCAAATGGCATTGTATCCCTGGGAGTCGGCTACGGTTATGGCACCTACGAAGAACTAAAAGACGCCGGAGTCGACCACTACTGCGCCACCATGGAAGATCTAAGTCAGCACCTCTTACAGTGACGACCTTACCTTTTCACACAGATCTGACGCCTTTAACGCTGGCCGTTGACGCTAGATGGTTACTCCCTAGAATGCAGATTTTAGTGCGGCATTAGATCCCCTCAACTAAATTAGAAGGTTAAGCCTTAGCCCACGTTCCACGCCTCATCTACATAAACATGCGTATTCCAAGGACATTCCGCTAACAAGGCATACCCGTGGCACCATCACATGTGATAGACTAAAGCTGGGCTAAGGTTTTCCGATCTTAATTACAAGGATTAATAGATGATCGCTTAGGAGGTTTTATGTCAAAACACATCGACAAAAAATCAGCACCACCTTCGAAAATCATTCCTTTGCGACCAACGGCCAAGACAAAGCTCGACACAAACACCGTGCGCCTGCTCAAGATTGCCGACGAGATTGACCAGGTTATTCTGCGTCACGTCGAAGCTGGTCATGTTGACCTAAAGGAACTCGCAGGTTTACTCAGTCATCGACTTGGCACCCTCGTTAAGCATTTAAACGACAAAGAACAGCTCCTTGACGTCTGCGTGGACGTACTACGGCGACAAGCCGCCGTGGACGAATGACTGCCGCCCATCACTCCGCTGCGGCGGCTGCAGAACAAATTGTCGGCCGCTGTCGGTCGCTAGGCATAGATCAAGTACGTAGACAGCCCATCAATTTTCATCGTGGCCGACTTGAACGACGCCGACCTTGGGAATTTTTCTATTCTGCTCCATCATCCAACTCTCTTGCGGCGATTAAAGCCAATGCCCGACTCAATTGCGTCGCGATGCTTCGATCGTGTCCTACACCGAAATCGCGCCAAGCCTTCACTCCGCTGCGGCGGTAGGACAGCACTCCGCTGCGGCGGTAGGACAGCACCCCGCTGCGACGGTAGGTCCAAAAAAAATCTGATGTAGCGGTAAGAGGAAAATCTGATTCGGCGATAGGACAGCACTCCGCTGCGGTGGTAGGTCCAAAAAAAATCTGATGCGGCGGTAGGACAGCACTCCGCTGCGGCGGTAGGTCCAAAAAAATCTGATGTAGCGGTAAGAGGAAAATCTGATTCGGCGATAGGACAGCACTCCGCTGCGGTGGTAGATCCAAAAA
>JBIKKO010000076.1:0-14877 GCA_044360315.1 Oligoflexales bacterium | reverse complement strand
GGGCTAAACCAGACCCATAAAAGTCCCCTTGTCTAAGATGAGATATCCCTAGCTTTCGCAGGATCTCTACAGCGTCATAAACTCCGATCATATCCACAACTCGCACCGCTGGGATATTCAACGATCCGGCTAGCGCATCGCGCACTGTTACTGGCCCACGAAATTCCTCGTCAAAATTACGAGGCTTATAGACAGCCCCAGCAGAAACGGCAACCTCGTTCGGCGAGTCATCAAGAATAGTGGCTGCCGTAATGATTCGCCGATCTAACGCTCGACCAAAAAAGAATGGCTTTAGCGTTGAGCCTGTTTGCCGAAGCGCACTCGCACCATCAACATATCTTGCCGTTGAATACGTCTTGCTACCACCAACGTAAGCCACTACCTCCAGAGATTTGTTATCAATGACAACGACAGCCGCATCGTGTGCATTTTGCTGAACCGTGGAACTCAGTCGATTGTCCATCACATCAAAAATCGCACGCTGCAGATCAGAATCGATCGTCGTGTAGTATTCGGACCTCTCCTTACCATGAGCCTCCATGATCCGGTGAGCAAAATGGGGGATAAGGTCTGGAAAATCATAGCGGTCAGTACTTCGAATGCCCCAACGATCAAGACGGTGCTTTATGCTAGTTTGGCATGTCTCCAAAACAGCATTTAGGCTCCACCTCCCTAAAATGTCGCAACTTCGCTGCGCGATAATCTCAGGGCTCGCGTTAGGTGATCTAATCATAGCCACAATGATCGCCGACTCTTGCTCAGACAGAGTGGAAGCATGCTTATCAAACAATATATGGGACGCGACCGGAAGACCGACTTGCTCCCCTTTTAACGGAACCAGATTAACATAAGCCGTTAAAATTTCCTTCTTTGTCCACTTGAGTTCAAGTCCAATGGCGTAAGCGATCTGAAGAGCTTTTTCCAATAACGGATAGGCGGATCGAAGCCCACCTTCACCTGACCTAAGTTGCCTGGCCAACTGCATCGTTATTGTGCTGCCCCCTTGGGCTCCCGACAACTTCGACCTAACGAGAGCCCTCAGTACACCAATCGGATCAACTCCTGGATGAAACCAAAAACGCCGATCTTCTTCCTTCACCAGAAACTTAACAAAGTGGGGCGAGATCTCGTCGTAAGACACCCAAGGAAGCTGCCTATGACTATGATCACGCCGCACCACTTGGATTAGTCTGCCAGCTTTATCATAAAAATACCGGTCACTACCAAGCTTCTCGACACGCACAGACTGATAACTAGGGGTTGCTTGAAGCAAAACAACCACTAGAAAAACAACTGCGACAACTAAAAACCTAGCGCTGAACGATCCAAGGCTTGTTTGGAAGTTCTGCAAAAATCTCTGGAGCATACATAGCCTCGACTCTAGTCACGGGAAGTGTAAACGTCCCGACATTATTGATCCGCAACGCATAACTGTACGTAAATGTGGAATCATCCACGTACTCGTAATAGGCTCGCACAGCATCAAAGGCGCTCTCAACAAACACAGGCCAGATTCCAGTGCCCGCACGCGCCAAGTCCGCAGACGTCGACTCATTGCCTAGTCCTTTGTCAACGATACTTGTGCCCGAGGGAACTGGATCGTTAACAACCAACCAATTGAGTTCAGATTGCGTCGTCACGGTTAACTTAACGCGCACAACATCTCCAACCTTTAGATTATTTACATCGGCTCCGCGCAAGCCATCCACGGCCTTGACCACTTTAATCCCATTAAAAAATGGCTCCTTACGATCAATAGCCGCACTGCTAAAAATTGAAACCCAAGGAGATCCTTCGCCTGAATGCTTTACGGAAAACGCCTGTGGGCCTGCCTGCCAACCAAAATCGACATCTCCCTTTGCCCCCTTGGAAGACCAACCAATCGACTTCGCGACACCGGCATAGCGAACATCTGTCGATCCACTCACCGTCTTTGATTCAGCCTGTTCAGAAAAGCTACGGACCGCAACGGCTCCCCATGCATTAGACGTCGTCAGGCTGGCTGCCCCCGTCTTAAGTCGACCGAGGGCTCCCGCCATGTACTTCCCCCACTGCTCACGCCACAATCCAAACTCAATTGCAGTTAACACTGTGCGAAAGGCATTCCCGTCTGGATCGACCATCAGATAACCATAGCCATCACTAGATTCTGTTTGAAAGCCCATGCGTGATCCAAACATCGAAATCCGAGCCTGCAGTGTGTTCGTCGCAATCTTAATAAGCTGCTCGCGATTTGACAAATCTTTGCCGCGATGCGCCAACCCAATGAGGTCCAAAACCGCAGATGTGGGCCATGCCGCGACATCTTGAGGAATAAAACTAACATCATCATCGCTCAAATTCTGATAACGACTGATCGCATCTAAGGCAGAAACTCTTGAATAGATCGTAAAACGATCCGCGGCTCGAGCATCATTCATACGTCCCCGGATAAATCCACGAAGGCCAGCGAGCATTTTTTCGCGAACATCGCGCGAGTACTTCCACCCGCGCGCATGGGAGATCTGCAAGGCATAGGCAGTTAAAATCTGACTACCGGAGTCGGAAGTCGGGAAATACTTAAGAAGGCCCTGACTATCAAGATAAGATTTTGTGGCTGCCTCCAGCTTTTCAAATCCTGCTTTATCGTCCAGCATAAGAAGTTTTGACATCTGCTGCTCATAGCACGAGTACGGATAGGATCGCGCAAACTCTTCAACGGCATCTAACCCGCCCACGATACTTTTACTTGCAGAGATCTTTATTCCACCTTGACCGGGAAGGGCATTTTGAGGTGCTTCAAATGTAGTCTCGTGGTCTGGGGGAATTTGTAACAACTGTCCTTGCTGAACCCGAGCAACAACGGTTGGGATAACTCGAAATTTCGACCAGACAATATCGACCACGCGGTCAGCGACAGAAGCCACCGTTTCAAGTTGATACTCCCCCGGAGGCAGAATTTCCTTGTACTTAAATAAAGTCGTCTCAGTTTTGTCAGCGCTAATACTTACGGGCGTAACCTGCACATTTTTCCCGTCACCGCCACGCACGAAACTCTTTATTTGAACGTCAACTGGAGTCGTCATTGTGTTTCTTGCCGTGATCCTCACGTCAAACTGATCACCGCTACGGACAATAGGCGGTATCCCGGAAAACAAAATGACATCTTTATTGGAGCGAATCGACGCGGATCCAGTACCAAATTTTGCAGTCCCGTGATTAGCGATCGCCACAATCTTAAATGCCGTCATCGAATCGTTAAGCTTAAATGTAACAACGGCACGACCTTGACTATCGACGGGCACATGGGGCTGCCAAGTAAGTAGCGTGTCAAACAGCTCACGGGGACTCGATCCCAACCCTGCATCACCACCACCTCCGAGGTTCATGGCTTTCAAGCCATAATGGCGTTTACCGACCACATGAATTTGCGATGTAGCGGAGCGAACACCGTAAGGACGAAGACCCATCATCTCTTCCAAAAGATTCCATGTCGTATTATTCTGAAGTTCCAACAGGCCTTCATCAACCACGGCAACAGCCACCTCAGCGGGTCCATTTAAAGGAGATCCGTCAGCACTTTTAACGCTTATATTCGCCTTAACTTCGTCACGTGTCGTATAGACCTCTTTTTCAGGTTTAACTTCCACATTTAGTCTTTGAGCCTTCCAATTCACCTTTAGATTTGTGAGACCAAGCTTGAACGCAGGTTTACTCAAATCAACCATGAACGTAGGCTTTTCCCCATTCAACCGACCACGCACAGCAAGTACACTTACGTATACGTTGGGCGCGTGGGCTGCGGTTACCGGAAACTCGACAAGAGGCGCTGCGCTTGAGAGCCGTAAAACCTTGTGACTCAACACACCCTCACGCTCAGCTGTTACAAGGGCCCAATAGTCCTTAAACGGAGCTCTAACATGAATTGTTGCCGTCTCTCCGGGATCATACTCCTTTTTGTCAGCCAAAAGGTCCATCCTGTCATTCACATCGGATCCATACCATTGAGCGTCCGCGCCTCCAAAGAGCTCAAACTCATGATTGCTGTAGATCCGCGACCCGTCTTTATTGACTGCTGAAACTTCAGCGATAATATGTCCATAGGTTGGCATGTCCTTAGAACAACTGAATTCACCCTTGCTGTTCGTTTTCCCTGAGCACTTGATATTAAAATCGTTCCATTCAACTTTGTTCTCGTAATCATAGACGCCACCAGCCACTTTTCGACGATGACTGATATAGGTTCGCTTCACAAAACGCACATCAATCTGCTTGCCAGCTAAAGGTGCAGCATTTTCATCTAAAAGCACTGCTTTTACATCCACCTTTTTACTTTTCAGCATCCACTTAGAGCGGTCTATACCGATACTCCACGTATCCGGAATCACTTTTTTCTCTGCTACAAAACTCCGAGTGTCACCGTTGGGATCCAGATAGCTAAGCTCAAACGTATACGTTCTCGCACGATCTCCAAGTTGGACTGGAACCGTATGACTCATTTGACCCTGTGCATCTGCTGTGATCGGGGTGGTCACATAATCGGAGTATCTAACGTCTGAACCGTAATTATTACGGTCCTTTTGAATCCTGCCGTTATTAAATGAGAAGTCTTCGAACGTCTTTGAATTCAGTCGATACGGATACTCTATATAGCGACTAACCAAGTTAGCTGTGGCACCGGCCACTCCCCCTCCCGAAAGGTATTGAATCCCCATCTGAAGGGGGATCTCTTTTGGACTTATCAAGTCCTTGGGCGGCACTTTCAAGAATGCCTTTGTCAGCGGCAAGCGAAACTCCTGAACACTGAAATAGGCTACTTCGAGAGGCCGCTGAGACTTACCCTTAAGGGTTGCGACGTATGTTCCGAGCTTTGCTGATTTTGGAATATCCCAAAAAGAATCACCCGTGCCGTTTCTATGCCACGTCGCCCTAACTTTTACCAACTCATTAGTTCCCGAGTGCCGAATCTCCAGAGTATCGTAAAGACTCGCCATCTTGGCAAACTGCAGCCCCTGAATCGAGGGCGCACGAATATAATGTTTAAAACTCACTCTTTCGCCAGCCCTTAGCAAGTTACGGTCTAAGACACTGCTTGCAACCAGCGATTGACCCTCGTAAAGTCCAGTATCAACACCCAAGCGCCAATGCTCAATACCGGAATCCCAGTCACTGCGTGTAAAGGAAAAATCATCATTCAGCTGCGCAAAAACATAAAAGGGACTTAAAGTAGACCGATCATTGGAACGTTGCGACATAACCCGATCGATAAATGAACGGCAATTTCCTGCCAAACTAGCCAAGTCACCTTTGAACTCGACCACACCCTGGTCTGACGCCGTACCCGTCCAAACAACTTTTTTGTCACAGTTCATGACGGTTACCTTAGCGCCCTTTGCAGGGGCGCCTGAGTTTAATTCCGTGACCCAAGCCAAGCTGTTTTCGCGTCCAACTTTTAAATGAACAGCTAAATTCGTAACCATAAAAGCCGCCGGTACGTACATGGTTTTACCTTCGTCCTTCGTCAGATAGGACGAAGCCAAAGCCTCACTTTTAACCTCATACACATGAAACCCTGGCTCTTCAACCGGGATGCCTACGACTTCCATACTCTTTGACGGATGACGCTTCGGGAGCTTAACGATTGAAATTTTGCCGACGCTCTCATTTTCGTCGATCGTGGGCTTAAGGTAACGCGAACGTTCATAGGTTCCAGTTTGAATCTTCTCGAAGTAATCGATGGCCTTTGCGTACTGATCAGTCATGGCGGACCGACCAGTAACTATGCGTTTTAGAAATGTCTTCAATGGGTTTGCAGATTTTGCCGCACTCGATGTAAACGACAACACCCTGATCGGGATATCAGACTCCAAATTTCTTGCCGTGATGGGAACAGCGGCCGTACTATCAAACTCAACAACACCGAAATCAGTTGCAAACTTAGCTAGGGATGGATACTCGGCCACTGTAAAACTCAACGGAAAAGCTCCTGCATTCGCAAGGTCTCGACCCGAGGTATCCTTGATCGCAGCCAATAAGCTTATCGTGTAGCCCGCACCGGGATCAAGTTTAGCTGGCAATGCAAAATGTCTTAGATATCCGCGCTCTTTATCATAATCTGAAATCAGAGGTTGTATGACAGCACCCGAGGGACCAGCTATCTTTATCTTAGCCGCTTCTTCAACGTCGATTTCACTTGAAAACACAACACTAACCGGCTGCAGAGGGCTACACGCAGAGTCGACATTGTCTCGCGAGCAGCTCATGCTCAAGGTAAACGGTTCCCGAACGGTAAATGGAAATACCACATGATCACTTAATGTAGACCCCGTTACTGATCGCAGCCCTTTTTGAAACACCACCGAGATGGAACCCGAGGTTGGCAACGCTAAATCTGGCTTCAGGAAGAAAAAATCCCTTTTTTGATCACGATCCCATCCGAACATGACCTTGAAGAGATCTTCTGCCATTTTACCCTCTATCAGGGTCATACCAATGCGGTTTCTCACACCTTTTACTTCTAAAAACACGTGATCTTTAAGAGACTGTCGATCAATTTTAGCGTTCGCGACAAATCCAAACGTCTGATCTTCCGCGACATTCGACCCGCTGTAGGGACGCGAATCCAAAATTCGTAGACCACCCGCGGAAAACTCAAAGTTTGACTTGAAAGCGAGCGTGCTTCCACTGAGTGCCTGCAGACCTTCTTTGACAGAAAACTTACACGACGTGCCAAGCGGCAGAGCATCAACCAGATTTAGCGTCCAGGTTTTACTATCGATCCAAACACTCTGCCCCTTGATGCCACAGTCCCAAATCATCGGCGCGGGACGATCGGGATCACCGGCAGGAACCATGTCCTCTGAAAACGAAGCCCGTATTTGTTTTATATCAGAGGCCTCTCCTTGCGGGTAAAAGCTAGAGACATCAAACGCAAATGACTCATGAGCCCAATGAAAAACCACTATCAAAGCTACGGCCACTAAACGCTGCGATAAAAAATTAACCATGGTTCCATCCTTATATAGGTCCAAGTTGAAGCTATTCCAAAACTTGCATCTCCGCAATCTCACGATATAAATGTTGCTCAGATATTCATAGGCTAACGCAAGGCCATCAGCGCTCAGGGTTTGCACTATTTTTAGACTACCCAGTGAGCAATGCACGCAAACATGATGTTTAGTTCGCAACGAGGGTTGAAAGGTTTTCTTGCCACTACTCCTCGCCCCTGAATCCCAATGTCTCAAAGGTGGAGAGGAGTTCTGTAACGTCGCTCGTTTCAGATAGCACGGCATCAGCTGCTATCTTTTTAAACCATGTCACCTGACGCTTGGCATACTGTCGCGTTGCCGTTGCGATATCTCGCTCTAAATCTGCCACTGGTAAATGACCTGAAAGCATGCGAAAGACCTCTTTGTAACCGATACTACCCATCACCTTGCACGACGGATCAACACCGGCATCCAGTAGACCCCTCACCTCATCAATCAAACCTCCGGAGAGCATGGATCTAACGCGGTCATTTATATTTGCGTATAACGCATCACGGGGTGGATTCATAAATACAAGTAGATGATCCCGCGGCGGAGGCGGTCGCGTTGAAGCCGCCGAATCTCTGACGGGAGCGCCTGTCAAAAAATTTATCTCCAAGGCTCGAATAACCCGAAAACGATCGTTTTCATGAAGCTGGCCAGCCCGACGCGGATCACGCTCCCGCAATTCGGCGTAAAGATCAGCACTTTGGCGAATGGCCAGACGTTGCCGCAACCCCTCATCACTGGGTACGTCGTCATCCCAAAGCTCTCCGATAAGAGCGCGCAGGTAAAGACCAGTCCCACCAACCACGATAGGTAAGCGTCCTGCGTCAACGACATCTGTAATGGCAGCCCGGGCTAGCCGAGCGTAGATGGCCGCATCACAAACCTCATCCCATGCAAACTGATCGAATAAAAGATGAGGAACCCTAGCTTGGTCCTGTGCCGAGGGTTTTGCAGAGCCAATGTCAAAACCTCGGTAGAGCTGCACGCTATCACAGCATATGATTGTGCCTTGAAACGCCTTCGCCAACTCCATACCGACAAAAGACTTACCGCTAGCAGTCGGCCCCACCACCGCAACAAACCGCCACCGTTTACCCTTCGGCATTTGCTCATGCCACTTCATCACTGGGGCAAAGCCTTTCCGCTAGCGATCAAACCATCGTGCAATCTGTGATTCATCCCACCACTTAAAAACGCGCCGACCGTGGGGACAATTATGGAAAAAATCAACATCCTTGGCTTCGTTAATTAGAATTCTTAACTCATTTTCGCCTAGCGTCTCACCCGCACGCACGGCACCGTGGCAAGCCATTGTCGACAACAACTCATGAGTTAGGCCGACATTATGATCAAGCGGCATGCTGGAGTCCTGATACCTGGCCAAAGATTCAATGAGCTGTTGGATATCGGCTTTCACCAACATGGCAGGGACGGCCCGAACCTCAATGGTTTCGTCGTCTATGACATCAAACCTAAAGCCATTGTCAAGCAGAAGTGGCTGCATCTCCTTGAGTGCTGCAACCTCTTTTATGGACAAGACCACACCCTCGGGAACAAGTAGCGGCTGACTTGCTTTGAGCAGTGCCGTGTTGCGCACAAGACGCTCATACAGAACACGTTCGTGAAAGGCATGCTGATCTAAACCAAGCAAGCGAGCTCCCGAGTTCCGATCCCCATGACTAAATAGCAGATAGCAGTCAGCAATGCTTCCCAAGTAGCGCAGTTCAGACCAGGGTATCACTTGCGACAAGCTCTGAGTGGGAGCTGGCTTTACAGATACGTCATTTACACCACCATCATCAAATAGCGGCCGATGCTCCGGGGTGACATCGCGCCACTTTGCCTCTCGCATGGCCTCACGGCTCGTCGCCTCTGGTGCTCCAGAGCGTCCCGCGTCACGCCACGCAGGCTTTGATTGAGAACCAAACCAAGATTGCGACGGTGCTGGGGAAACGCCTTCCCTGATCGGCGATGCCGCAGAAACATCGATCTGTTCAATTTTGGTTTGTGACTTCAAGTTCACAGCTTGATCGTTTGGCATCGAGGAACGAGCGGCCCACTCGGAACGCCTTAGACCATCTCGCACAGCAGACGCCACCATGCTATGCAGTTCGTTTGCGTACTGCAAGCGGACCTCTGTCTTCGCTGGATGAACGTTTGCATCAACAAGACCTGGATCAACCTCAAGAAACAATGCCACCACTGGATACTTCCCTCGAAGCAGATGACTATGGTAACCACGCAAAACAGCAAACCTTAGGGTTTTATCTTTGATCCAGCGGCCGTTTATGAACAAATACATGTCCTTTGCGGATCCGCGCTCAACGCCGGGCGCAGAAATCATTCCGTGGACTTTACCATAGGGACATTCGCCATTCGCGAACACCATACCAAGACCGGCATCACCGCGCATCACTTGCCCAAAGCGTTTACGCAAAACAAGCTCACGGTCATCCGACGGCGCCACAGCTGGCGCACGCAACACCTCTTTACCGTTATGCATTAGGGTAAGGTCAACTGCCGGGTGCGCTAAAGACAAGGCTTGCATCAACTCGAGAACAGCACCATATTCGACGGCAGCTACTTTCAGAAATTTCTGACGAACAGGAACATTAAAAAACAAGTCGTCAACAATGATCGTGGTTCCGCCAGAATTTTGCCAAGGCGATTCTTCTAGTGGCGATCCTCCGTCGGTCGTAAGCCTTAAACCTTCATTTGAGCCCTGCTCGCAGCTCATCATTGTAAAACGGCTGACGGCAGAAATAGACGCTAACGCCTCCCCGCGAAAGCCCATGGTGTTTAAATTAAACAAATCTTCGACCTTACGAATCTTTGACGTGGCATGACGAAGCAATGATTTCCGGGCATCGTCTCGGGACATCCCGGAGCCGTTGTCGGAAATCAGAATTCTTTTTCGCCCGCCTTCTTGCAATTCAACCGTGATTTTCGTTGATCCTGCATCAAGACTATTTTCAATCAACTCTTTAACCACGCTGGCTGGTCGCTCAACGACCTCACCGGCTGCAATTTTATTAATAAGCGCGTCATCTAACAGTTGGATGCGACCCACGACAACCCTCCTCGTTGACCATCCCTAGCTCTATCTAAATTCCCGCATTTACTCGGGAAAATCAAAAGCTACCAAGATTTCATGTCCCTTCCAAGGGCCAAATCACAAAGGTCACTGAAGGGCTACTTGTACCACCACTACCCGACCCCGGGTCAAGCCGGGCGCCCAGGCCTAACAAAACAAAAAAGAGCCATTATATTCGCTTCTTAAAGACAAGCCATCGCAAAGACAGTTTCGGGAAAACAATTATGACGTCGACCACAACTCGGGCTGAGTTCTTGGAATGCAAACGTAGTTTGCGCTTAAATCGCCTCGCCGCACCAGGTCTTCCCGGAAGACGGACGCGACCCTATCGTGGCCAAGGCCGATTATGAACTGCAAGACTTACGAGAATTCCCAGGTTACGAAAACCAGTATGGTGTTTCCATAGATGGAACTGCTTGTTCTTGCGTGGGTTTATGAATACGACCATTCCCAAATTCCGCCCTTCCCTCATTTCGCGGTCAAATGGCAACTCGTCTGCAAGTTGGACTCATTATCAATTTTTCAGCGGCTAAAATTCGTATCAGACGGGTGATTCACAGCACCGAATCAAACGCTGAAGAAGGGAAGAGCGGAAATAGGGAAAAGGAGTTCATAAATTAAAATTCACTGATGTAAGATAAACTGGAAAGTCATAACCTCTCAAAATTATGTTACTTTAGATGCGGTAGCCCTGACCTGAGCCCATTGCTTCCCAGTCGGGGCGAATTAGTAGGACCCCTACTGTGATCAGGAAAAAACCGTCCTGACTTTTTCAGGGTTCATTAGGAAAAAGTCTTGACTTTTTCCGACCGTCGACGGATATTGTCAGTATGTGTGCTAGGAAGCTTTAGCAAGCCAGCCGGTGAAAGTCCGGCCAAGGTAATCTCTCAAATAGAGCCTTGTACCGAGTTTTGCATGGTTTAGGCAACGAAGACCATGAAGCGTAAACAGGGAAACTGTAGGCCGTAACGCAAGTGAAGCTATTGAGCTCCGTCAGTATCAAAGATTGTGGATGCCGAGACTGTATACGATGTGCGAAGGCAACACTCGAACGAAAGTTTTTACACTGAGTTTGAGATCCACCGGGGTCCGAGTGCGCAGCATGTAGTTAGGGTTTGCTAAGGAACCTAGGAGATCCCTCTGGAGTCGTAAGGAATACGAAAGTGCCAAATCAAGAAGTCACATTCAAGAACGCACGCATTCTCTTGGGGGTACCAAGCAGCAGCGTGGAGTTTGTTTCGATGGCTTAACAGACGCAGCCAGAAGAAATCATTCTCCTGGGAAGCGTTTAAATCCATCCTAGGTTTCGCGGGTATTCCCAAACCACCACCGATGGATAAACTTCGAACGATAGGTTGGAGTCCGTATGCAAAATCGTGCTAATCTGAATCAAGTACTGAAGAGCCCGTTGCGGGAAATCTGCACGACGGCTTCTGTGAGGGTCCTACCTCTCGCTAGTGAGAGGTAGTTCTACTCGATGGAAAAAAGATATATATATCAGGCTTTAATATCCAAATTTCTCAAGATGAAGCAAATGATCTTTATCGCGGGGCCGCGTCAATCAGGTAAGACAACGCTGGCAAAAATGGTCGCCGACGGGTTTGAACGATCGCTCTATTTCAACTGGGATATCGCAACCGACAGAAAGAAACTGCGCGCGACGCCGTATTTTTACGAACAGATGGATCGCCCATCTTCTCGAACGCCCGTGGTCATTTTCGATGAGATTCACAAGTTTAGCCAATGGAAGAATTACCTGAAGGGCGCATACGATCGCAGCAACGCTGACTTCAAATTCCTAGTCACAGGTAGCGGCCGACTGGATGCCTTCCGAAAAGGCGGCGATTCGCTCGCGGGCCGCTACTTCCTGGTACATGTTTGGCCGTTCACAGTGGCCGAGTTGGCGGGAACTCCTGTTGGATTTGACGCGTTCTGGAAGTCGCCGATCGAGTTGGAATCGCCAAACACCGACAAGCCGACCGCAATCTGGGAAAACCTTGAGGCCCTGTCGGGATTTCCAACGCCCTACCTCTCGGGGAGTCGGGAGATTTACCGTGCATGGAGCGATACCTATCGCAATCAGTTGATCCGCGAAGACATCCGCGATCTGTCCGGCATCGTCAAAATCGATTTGGTCGAGGCGTTGGTGGATCTTCTCCCGGGACGCATCGGAAATCCATTATCTACCAACAGTCTCGCCAAGGACCTGGAAGTGTCGTTTGATTCGGTGAAGTCGTGGATTGAAATCCTAGACCGCTTCTACCTGACCTTTCGAGTGGCACCGTACTCAAAAAAAGTCGCGCGTGCGATTACCAAAGAAAAGAAACTCTACCTTTTCGACTATTCTCAGATCGAGGATCCGGCTAAGCGATTCGAAAATATGGTCGCAGTCGAATTACTCCGGGCGGTGACCACTTGGACAGAGTTGGGATACGGACGTTTTGGTCTCAGCTACGTTCGCAACAAGGAAAAAGAGGAGTGCGACTTTCTCATTACTGAAAGACAAACTCCCAAACTGTTGATTGAATGCAAGCTGTCGGATCCGAACGTCGGCAAGTCGCTCGTTCATTTCCAGAGACAACTTCAAGTGCCCGCGGTGCAATTGGTCAGAAAACCTGGTGTACGCCGCCTCATTCGCAACGACACGAATTCGATCGGTGTATTTTCAGCCGCAGATTGGCTTAGCCGGTTACCCTGACGAGCCGATCAAGCGGCAATCGTCACCTCGCGTATGCACCATCAACCGCGACCTTACGTCAGCTGGTGGGTGCAGTATTCGCATTGATGGGTTCAGAGTTGAGTTGCCATACATCATCCCTGTGACACGCGTGGCCTCATGTTAAAAAGTCCTAACCGCACGACCATCTCTTGTTAAGACTGTCTTTGGTTACTTTTATATGCCGTCTAAAATTCACCGTTAAAAATTTAGGACAAACATCGCTACAAGCAATGATATCCGATCCTTAAGAACTACGATTATCCCCTGACGTCAGGACTACGACTAGACTAGTTCATGCTCAGGCCTTGACGGAACGCCGTGCCACCTGTAAACGTCCCTCATCATGAAAGCCATATACCACACAAGCGCGGCCAAGGCCGATCAACTCCCCATCATGTCACATCCTGAGATCGCTTTGATTGGGCGGTCGAACGTGGGCAAGTCTAGCTTAATCAACGCCCTCATCAATCACACTGGTCTTGCTAGAACAAGTCGCACTCCAGGGCGCACGCAGATGGCTAACTTTTTTAAAGTGAACGACCGCTTGTTTATTGTCGATCTACCGGGCTACGGATTTTCATCAACAGGAAACCGCGAGCATCAGGACTGGCAAGACCTGATGAACGCCTACCTCAGCAGGTCGGTGATCGTTAAGTTTATCTTCCTGTGGGACCCGCGTCGTGATTTTGATGACACTGACTATCAACTTGCATTGGCTCTAGGGGAAAGGGCCCCTGTGGTTCTTGTCCTCACAAAAACCGACAAACTTTCTCGTCAAGACATAAACCAAAGAAAGAAATTTTTAGAGCACGCCCTCAAAAGCCGTGGCGTTAGGGTTACGAGCACACACGCCGTCTCCGCCCTCAAGAAGTCTGGCATGGAACATCTGCGTGAGGATCTAGGTCTTACGCAGTCCGAGAATCGTTCCGCGGACCGATAGCGCTGGCTGCGTGAAGTGAAGGGTCAAATAAATAACTCCGTTTTTTGCAACGTTGATGTCCTTGCTGATCCCAAGACAGCACCCACCGACTGAAATGTCTTCTAAATTAACCTCGAATTCTTGCTGTGGCAGCTTTTGCGTGGCCTCAGTAATGGCATTGACCTTCATATTTGCAAAACGGACGCGAAAGGTATCACGCAACTGCTTCACCGGGGTATCCGCTTCATCGACCGCTGCATTGCGTTTGGTAATCTCTCGCTGGATGTAGCCCTGCAAGACGGTCTCATCTTGATCGGAGAGCTTATCAAACTTGATGGCAATATATTTAGGCTCCAGGGGCGGCACGATTGGATGTTCCTTTGAGGTGCGTTGAAGAACCGATGAGCTCCGATCTTAACACAAATCAGTCTTGATTCGAAACCAGATCACGCGTGAGGTTCAAGGCACCCTTCGCCGTGACTAAAATATCATCTTCGATACGAACCCCACCAAAGGGCATGAGACCTTCAATCAACGATTGGTTCACCATCCGTCGTTTGTCGCCAGAGAGAGCTTCTTTCATCAACTGCGGTATAAAGTAAACACCAGGCTCAATGGTCACCACTTGACCGGCGGTTAACTCACTCGTATTGCGCAGAAACGGATTTTCTGGAGCAGGCTTCGTTAACTTCATGCCAACGTCATGCACCTGGATGCCAAGGGAATGCCCGAGACCGTGGGGAAAGAATAATCGCGACAGGCCAGATTCTAAAGCCTGTTGCACGCCACACGACAGCACCTTGAGATCAATGAGGAGTTCAGCCAAAAACACATGGGCTTCATTGTGCAAATCCTCAAAACGGCGACCAACGACGACCCCCTCGACAAGTCGACGCTGAACACGATCTACACCCGACACAAGGTCACGAAAGAGACTGGTCATTGAGCCATAACCCCGAACCCAAGTTCGCGTGATATCGGATGCATACCCATTAAACGCAGCACCCGCATCAACCAGTAACGACGCATCACCTTCGACTGGGTGCCGATCGTGGTGAATGTGATGGAGGATACTGCAGTGATCCATCATGGCCACAATGTTGCCGTATGGCAGGGAAAACTCCGATTG
>JBIKKO010000224.1:0-4801 GCA_044360315.1 Oligoflexales bacterium | reverse complement strand
TCCTTGCATGGACGATGATGATATGCGTCGTGGACGACCATCTGTACATAAAGCGTTTGACGAAGCCACGGCCCTCTTGGTGGGTGACGCTTTACTTACAGATTCATTTAGAGTGTTGACAGATTCAGCGTTTCTTGGCGTTGAAGTTGCACTAGACGCAAAACAAAGATTAAGTTTTGTTAAGGAGTTGACGACCGCTGCAGGTTCTTGTGGGATGGTCTTTGGACAAGATCAGGATATGTATTGGACAGGAAAGGGCGGATACGATTTAAGGACGTTAGAGGCTATTCATCGTGCGAAGACCGGAGCGCTTTTGGGTGCAGCAACAGCCATGGGAGCGATTGCTGGCGATACTCGTCCCTCTGCGGTTGAGCGGTGGAGGGAATTTGGTATTCTTATTGGGCTCGCCTACCAGGCCGTTGATGATGTCTTAGATGAGAAGAAATCTACAGGAAAATCAATGGGTAAAGACAAGCGTCAAGGTAAGCTAACCTTTTTAAGTCTTTTCACTAATGATGAGGTTTTAAACCTCGCAAGAGGTTATACTGAGCAGGCCATCAGGCAACTTGATGGCCTGGGTTCGACGGACTGCCTGATCGACTATGTGCAGCGTCTGGTTTTCAGAAATAAGTAATAGCGTGGAGACGTTTGTATGACAGAACATAATGCAGCAGTGGTAGCGTCGCCTTCGAATGGCTGGAAAATCACAGAAGAAAACTTTAGTCACAGTATTTTGAAGTTTCGTGATCGTCAAGCTGGCGTCAGTAGTATCTATGATCCCGAACTGGATCGTTATACGTACAATGCCTATTGCATCGAAAGTCAGCTGCTCACGGAACTCTTTACATGTGAGTACGAGTTTTTGTCGGATGCGGTGGGTGCAATCAACGAGGAGTTCGGCCAATGGGAACTGGTTGACTTATCCGCAAAATCGGGTTGTGGCTCTTGTGTTGCAAAGGGTGCAAATTGATGAAACTAGCATCTTTTTTGTTAATATGCGCGACGCTTGTGCCAACACAATTGGAGACTCTTTTAGCCGCGGCCGACAATACTGTTGTCGTTCCTGCAAAAATCGAGGATCGAAGTCCAAGGGAAGATCTTCGGTTAAAAATATTTGCAAACGATGTGGCTCAAAGAGCGTGCCGCGTCATGTCGAAGGATCCCAAAGGTTCAGTAGACGCTGACGCCAGGGTTTCCCTATTCATTCATCAGCTCCTCAAGGCGATCAATTCATCTGATGCAAAACAATTACGTTCGATGTTCCACCCTCAATTGAAGGTGACATTGAATCAAGCTACAAGCTCGTTAACCTCCATCAAACGGATCTCGGGTGAAAGGCCTGAAGCTACCTTGCTGCGGGCCTATGGTATTAATAGTCTAGACGGCACGACATCTGCTATCCCCTGCCAGGAGGACAGCTTAGAGGTCTACCCGCTATCGGCCCATCCGTTTCAGATTGGGCTTTGGATTCAGGCAACGGGTGCTGATGAAATTACCCGCATTTATGCACAACTCGTACCCTCTAAGGAGCGATGGTTCATCGGGGCCTGGCACGTTCAACAGTGGACTCATGCGGGTAAGGAAGTCACTGTATGGGTGCAAGAAGCAGAGGGATTGTTAACGAAGAATCAGCAGTTGGCGTCCTGGATCTATCTGGATATCGCATCAAAACTACTAGACGGCGGTAAGTTCCTCAGGTTTCCGGTTATGGATGATGTAACGGCTGAAAAGAAAAAAGTTTTAGGGACAAAGACACTGAAGGATGCTTTGTCGCCTAAGTTCAAGGACGATAAATTGGTCTACACGTCCAGTTTGTTCTCGCGTAAAGGCGCGTCTTTGCTTTTACGTTTTTCGATCCCTGCTGAATGGTCAGCTGTAGCCATTAGGGAGCATTGCCGACAAAAATTCAAACAACTTTCGGTGGAATCCTGGATGTCAGCAATAGCAGGGGTACGTTGTGACTATGTTCTGCCTCGGGAGAGTATTGAAAAAGAGGGCGTATTGGGTGGGGTATTTGTCGATGCGGCGTCCTTATCTCAAAAATAAGGATAGGATTTTGTCGATCGCAAGTTAGTAGTCTCCTCAGACTCACTGCTGAAGGCTTACCTTTAAGCAGGCGTAGGCTGCTGTTATCCAGCCAATGATTAGTAGCACGCCACCAATCGGGGTGACTGCCCCCCACCAGCGTAAGCCTGTGGCCACCAGCGCAAAGAGTGTCCCGCAAAAAATGATCGTTCCAACCAAGATTGCCGTAGCGCTTATCTTCAATGGTAAGCTCTCAAGTCTTGCCATGCAAAGCGCTATGCCGATAAGCCCTAGGCTTTGAGTTGTGAGATATCTCGACGCCGTATCAAAGATCGCAAGGTCTTCGATCGATAGTCGTCCTTTAAGTGCATGAGCACCAAAAGCGCCAACTCCGACCGAAAGTGCCGAAAGTAAAGCTCCTATTGCAAAGAACCAAGTCCACCACATATGCCCTCCTTCCACTTAACCCTAAAGACTAGGGTGTGATGAAACCACTCATTATCCCGGAGAGCAATAGAAATTAAAATCATAGATCTAGCTATTAGCTGATTAATGAATCAGTTAGACGTCGAGGTTTTTGTGTCATTGTTCGATGCGTCCGGCGTTTTGGCTGAGGTTTCGGCATTTGATGAGGACGGTGTGGCTGCGGCTACGGGCATTCCCTTGCAGTCTTGAAACTCCTTTTTAAGGCTTTCGTTTAATTCTTTCAAAATATCATATTCGCGAGCACTTTTGACTCGTGCAAAGTACTCCGTGAGTTCAACGCTTTTTTCAGGATTCATACTTTCGAGGATGGTTGTAACCTGCTTTTGTTTTAGTTTTTTAAACAATGCGACTGTAAGATCTTTATCAAGTTTTTCAAATTGTGGAGCGGCCTTTTTGGGCTCCATTTTCTCAAAAAGTTCCGCAATCTTATCAATTCGCTCGCCCTTGAGATCTTTTTCTTGTTGGATCGTTTTTGCAAGAAACTTTCGCTCCTCATCAAGCTTTCCAAGTTTCTGATCGATTGCGGACTCCAATCGTTTAAGTTGTTCCTCACGGCGTGCAAGCTGTTCTGTTCTCTCAATAACCTGTCGCTCTTTGCGCTCGGCAAGGTCTAAGTATTTTCCAACTTCTTCCCTCTTGGCGCTCTTGGCATTTAGTTTTGGTAAAGTGAAAAGATCGCTTAAAAAGCTTTTTCGCTTTTGCGCATCTTCTTTTTTTGCGACAGAATCAGCGATTTTTTCAACGTCTTGTGGGTTTGTGGTCATGTCTTCGTTTGAAGTAGTCTTTGGCGAGTTTTGGACGGACTGCTCATCCTTTTTTTCCTCATTTTTTTCCTTCTTTTTTTCTTCCTGGTCTGCGGCAATCAGTGGAACATCTCCCACATGGATCCATCCTTGATGAATCGCAAGGATGCCGAGAACCAAAATTATCTTTGCAGCAAGTATATTTCGCATTAAGGTTTGTGATTGCATAGTTTATTTGCTCCTCAATGACTGTCTTTGATGAATCTTCGAATGGCGTGCTCATCTAGCATCTTTTGTTCACGACGTTCTAGATCTTTTGCGAATTCAACTTTGTATTTGTTTTGTAGCGTAACAATGGCCTCAAGCTCCCGGTGAGCTTGACTCATTACTAGGAACTGATTTTTTTCTTCTCTCTCAAGCTCAATGATAGCTTGATATAGAGCCATCCATTGATTTTTAACGCTGTCGAGACCTGTCTCCAAAGCTTCTAGCATCAGTCTGTTTGAGGTGCCGCGCTCTTCGTTTAGCCGATTAACGCCATCCATGTACTCTTGCTGACGCGCTCGCATAATGGCAACGAGGTCCATCTTTCGCTTACGGATCTCGTTAAGTTTTTGTGTCTCTGCATCAAATTTTGTTTGACGTTCCTCGATAACTGGATTAAGGCGTTTGGCTTTTTTTTCAAGGAGCATCATATATTATGTCCAATCTTGATTTCTTCACTCTTCTGTTTCAAAGCGATGACGATGACTTAAAATCGCCTCGAGCCCCGCTATTGAATCATCATATGCAGATAGTTCTGATCGATCTTGTTTTAGGTACTTTTCAATAGCCGGCATGAGCCTTATCGCTTCATCTAGGGTTGGGTTTGTTCCGGCTTGGTAGCTCCCAATCTGCACGTAGTCGTAGTTTTCTTCGTAAACGCCAAGCAAGGTTTTGATGTGTCCTGCAAGATCTTGATGGTCCCGGTTGACGATGTCATGCATGACCCTACTTGTTGAAGCTGTAATCTGGATGGCGGGAAAATGATAGCGGGCGGCTAACGTCCTAGATAGAACAATGTGTCCATCTAAGGTTCCGCGAACGGCGTCGGCAATTGGTTCGTTAAAGTCGTCACCGTCAACAAGGACTGTGTAAATTCCAGAAATGGACCCGCGCATCTGGGGCCCGCATCGTTCGAGAAGGCGCGGTAGTAATGAAAAAACCGAGGGCGGATATCCTTTGGTTGTTGGTGGCTCACCGACAGCAAGACCGATTTCACGTTGTGCCATAGCGACGCGCGTAAGCGAGTCCATCATCAGTAGGACTTTTTTGTCGCGTGCCGCAAAGTACTCTGCGATAGCCGTAACTACTTTTGCGCCTCGAATCCTTAGCAGAGGTGACTGATCGCCTGTGACAACCACGACGACGCTTCTCGCCAAGCCTTCGGGACCCAAATCTCGTTCAATAAACTCTCGAACCTCACGGCCGCGTTCACCGATTAGGCCGATGACATTGATATCTGCATCCGACCCTTTGGCCATCATGCCCATCATTACCGATTTGCC
>JBIKKO010000075.1:0-14962 GCA_044360315.1 Oligoflexales bacterium | reverse complement strand
AATCCTTGACATCTCGCCCTCGCTCAAAGACCCCTCATTTGCGATCAAAGATTCACTGATCACCAAACCAAGCACCGAGTCACCCAAAAACTCAAGGCGCTCATTCCAAGGCCTTAACTTGAGAGCGTCCGACGACTGTCGATCAACTCCGACATAAGCACTACGATGGGTCAATGCCTCGTACAAAAAGGCTGGACGAGCAAAATTATAACCCAAGCGACTCTGCACCCGATCAGCTGCCCCATAACGAAAAGGTTCGATAGTCCAAAGCACAGATGACTCGCTTCACAAAAGCTTGAATTCCAACACCAAAGCTGATTTGTCTTAATATCCTGGTAAAACGGCCTCGTTTCTATACAGTGTTTATATATTAAAATCAATGTTAATATTTTAAAATAAAGGTTATAAATTTTAGAGACTTAAATCCGGCGGGACCAACCCTTGCTGTTACCTGCAGCTGAGACATGCCGACGCCGGTATCCCGTTAGCCAGTTTTACCTGCCCAAGGCCCTCATTGGCCTGCATAAAATGGTTCGCTATGCCAGCGGGTAGCACAGGCCAGTCATGATATACTGAGGATTCACTTTAATTAAGAGGAGGCCCTCATTTGAAGTCTCTTATAAAGATACTGCTCGGTTTTGTTGTCCTAGGCCTGGGTTTAACATTTGCCGGGCATCAATACCTAGAATCTTGGCAACACAAGACCCTTAGCATTCCAGGCGAAGCTCTCGTTGAAGTCAGGCCAGGCATGCCACTAAAACAGCTGGCATCTCAGCTCGAGCAAAAAGCAGTGATTTCAAGTGCCAACATTTTCACAATTTGGATGAAGTTAAATGGCGATTATCCCAAGCTTCAAGCCGGAACGTACCTATTTAAAGGCTCGATATCGCCGCTACAGGTTTTAACAAAGCTGAAGAAAGGCGATGTTTACATCTCCATTGCGCTCCAGGTGACTATACCTGAGGGATTTACCCTTAAAATGCTCAACAACCGCCTCGCGACTAAAGGAGTTGGAACGCTTAAGGATCTCAATGCGTTGGTGAGAAAGCGCGACTTTATCTCACAGCTTGGACTTGTTGCAAAGACCCTTGAGGGTTACACCTATCCAGCTACCTACACGTTTGAAAAAATGCCCACCGCTCGGCAATTTTACGAGAAAACCGTTAAGACCTTCTTTGAGAAGCTTCCCAAAAATTACGAAGACGACATAAGTAAAATGGGCTTAACCCTCGACCAAGCCGTTGCCTTTGCGTCACTCATAGAACTTGAAACCATGCGCGAAGAGGAAAAACCACTTATCGCTGAGGTGATTTGGGCTCGCTTAAAGAAGGGAGACACTCTTGGTATTGATGCTGCAATTATCTATGGCATAGATGAGTATGATGGGGATATAAAGTGGACTGACTTAAAAAATAAAAATAATCCTTACAATACTCGTATTCACAGAGGTTTACCCCCGACGGCCATCGGCGCCGTTTCGCGGTCCAGCCTAGAGGCTGTATTGAAGCCATCAAATCTAGGTTATTATTATTATGTGTTAGACAGCGCCGACCAGACGCGTCACGTTTTTTCCAAATCTCTTGAAGAGCACAATGCGCTTGTCAGGGAATTAATAGAAAACGGCGGAGCTTCACAGGTCAAGCGACCCGATCGCTCCAACTAAGACAGAATCAACATGATTGACTATACGGGAGACACACATGAGTAAAAAATCAGTCAACAAAGGACGTGGCCAAAACAACGCAGCCGACACAAATTCTGATACATCGTCGAAGGCCCCAAGTGGTGGGATCCTGGATCGTAAAGATCACCGCGTCCCCATTCAACTTCTCGTAGATTATAAGTCTGGCGGTCATTATTTGTTTGATTTCTGCCGAGATCTTGGCACTGGCGGAGTTTTTATCGAGACCAACAATCCACTCAGCACCGGCTCAGATATTGAACTCACGTTCACGATACCTGATAGCAAAGAAACGATGCGAACCAAGGGTAAAGTCATTTGGAGCCAACCTCCGATTTCAACTCGTAGCGAGGTAAAGCCTGGCATGGGCGTCCAATTCACTCAGTTTGACGAGTCGCAACGCAAGACCTTAGACGACTTCATCAATCGCTACGGTGGAAAACTAACTGGTCACCCATCCCAGCGCCGCGCCAGCTAAGGTACGTCCAGGCGTCACCACAAAAACACAACCCGCTGATCAGACATCAATCACTTGCCGGCGGCTTATGAACCGCGCCCTGCATTCATCCCAACCGGCTCCTATGTGGGACGACGGATCAACCAGGGCTGCGATGACTGCCCTCGTGAGAACCACCCTTATTGGCATATTAGGCAGCAGCATCCTCTGACTTGTCTGCCGGGCCAACAAGCGCGAGGGTTCGCGTCGATGACATGATATCTTTTTTCTGTAGCATAACCAGCATCACGTCTTGATGCCTTAAATAATGAGCTGTTGCCAGAAATTCATGACTAACACCCAACCCCGATATCCTGTGGGTGACTTGACACATTGGCGGCCAATGACCTCGCTCCCGCAGGTCAAAAAAAGCCCTCTCGAGGAGACCTTCGTCTGATTCTGAACAAACCTGCCCATATACACGTCCAAAGAACTCCGATGGTTCGTGACCGGTCACGCCCGCAAGAATTCTGCTAGCTGCCAGATAAGACATGCCAGGCTTCAATGCAAATGCATAACCTGGGAAAGCCTCAACGAAAATCCGCAAGTGCTCCATGGACAAACCATTAAGACCTTCAAAGCGCCGTACCCGTCCCCGACTTCGGTAATCGCTGCGACGCATAGACCACCAGCAAATTACACCGGCAAACATGGCTGCGAGTAAAAAGTTGCGATACATTCCCGACATCGACAAGTAGCGAGGCAAGAACCAAGGTGTTTCAACAAGTAGCACCGGCTTTTTAAGCAAGTCATCAAAGACTGAATAGACGACGCCACCGTCTCCATTAAGAGAAAATGTCCATCCACCGTTTTGCATCGCCACTTGCATATTTTTCTTCAACTCCAAAGACATGTCAGCAGCATCGCTTACGCGATAAGTCTTGACTCCACTATCGTGGGGGAAATTTCCTATTTGATCAGCCTGATTCTTTGATTCACCATCGTCAAGACGCAATGAATGGTAAGGTCGTGCGATCAAAAGGTAAAATTTCCCGGGTGTCCCGGCATCGATCTCGCCAATCGCCGTCAACATCAACCTACGATCCATTTCAAGCAACCCACTGATAATCTGCCCGCTCCTTACGGCGTCAAAAAAGCCAGAGTCGACCAAAACGAGATTATTTCCTTCATCTTTGGTCAGCCCGCGGTAAGCTCCGTCATCTCCGACCCGTTTCAAGCCATCGACCATTATCCGATTTCGATCAAACAAAATGGCAAACTCAACCGGGTTGTCTTGTGCTAGCTGCCGATTAATTTTGACCTTGCGATCAGCTAGCTTAGATATCCATTGACGACCACCAACAGCATCCAATTCAGTACGAAGAGAATTTTGCATTGCTTCACGCTTGTTTCGAATCGTTTCGTCGACCATAGCAGCCGAAGACTCTGAGGCCTCGGTGATAACCCCTTTTAGGAAAATCAATCCAGGAGCTAACACAAGGGAAGAGACTAAGAGTCCGACGCCAATGAACTTAGCCTCCCGCAAGATCTCAACTGAAAATTTATCCATCTTCACCACTAAGCCTCGTCCAAGTAACCCAATAACACCATTTACGAACACATCACATCAACATCCCCAGAGATCTCATGCGACCATCTCAATCGCCCAACCTAGGCTTGCACCTCTTAGCTCTCCAGGCAGAGCCGTTCATGACTAGGGCGCCAAGTACACACTTTTGGCGCCGATTCCTTGAGCAACAACCTGTTCAGACATTTGTATCGGCACAACGGACAATCGGATGAGAGTCAGAAGTTGGCAATTTGACAAAACCACAGAAGGAACCTAGGCATCGGTGGAGGTTAATGGCACAATAGAACAGGACTGAAGAACTAATGTTAAGCGGGAAAGGATTATGCCGTGAATGAATCATCAGAAAACACAAGTTTTATGCGATCTCTTTGTATGGGGCGCATCGAGGAGTCTTTACTTTTTCCTTTTCCCAAAATGAAAAAGGAAGAGCAAGAAACCCTGCGCACCATGGCGCAGTCATTTCAGCAGTGGCTTGGATCTCGCGAAAAAGATTTTCGCAAATGGGATCATGACGGCGAACTACCAAAGGCGTTTCTCGATGAGATGAAGGAATTTGGACTCTTTAGTCTCATCGTCCCAGAAGAGTTCGGAGGCCTAGGACTCAGCGCAACCGGCTACTCGCGGGTATTACAGGAACTGACGCGCTATGACGGCAGCGTTGTATTGACAGCCGGAGCTCACAGCTCCATTGGTATGAAAGGTCTAATTTTATATGGTACCGAGGCTCAGAAGAAAAAATACCTTCCAAAGCTTGCCACTGGCGAAATGATCGCGGCCTTCTGTTTGACCGAGGCTAATGCTGGTTCGGATGCCGCAAGCTTGAAGACTAAAGCAGTTAAGGATGGTGACCATTGGATATTAAATGGTGAGAAAATTTGGATCACTAACGGTGGTATTGCCGACTTCTTCACGGTATTCGCTAGAACTGAGAGCCAAGAGTCTAGCGGAAAGGCAAAAATCACCGCGTTTATCGTCACAAAAGATATGGTCGGAGTTAGTAGTGGCCCACACGAAGACAAAATGGGAATTCGCGCAAGCAGCACAACAACCATAAGCTTTGTAAACGTCAAAGTCCCTGCAGAAAATATTCTTGGCGAGATCGGCAGTGGTTTCAAAGTTGCCATGAATATCCTCAATAGCGGCCGCACAGGTCTTGGCGGAGGATGTGTTGGCGCGATGAAGTTTCTGATTGAACAGGCCACAAAACAAGCCAAGCAACGCAAGCAGTTTGAACAACCCATCGCTAACTTTGGCTTGATCAAACAAAAGCTTGGCAAAATGGTCGTTCATACATATGCCGCAGAAGCATGCGTCAACATGGTGGCTGGAATGGTGGATCGTGGACACAAAGATTACGCGGTCGAAGCGGCGATTTCCAAAATTTTTGCGACCGAGGCCCTATGGGACACTGTCGATGAAGCCCTGCAGATTGCCGGGGGTAACGGCTACATGCGGGAATTCCCGTACGAGCGCATCATGCGTAACGCAAGGATTAACCGTATCTTTGAAGGCACTAACGAAATCCTGCGTCTTTTTGTTGCCTTGACTGCCATGAACGACGTGGGGGCTAGTCTTAAAGAACTTGGATCGGCACTCGGAAACGCCCTTCATGATCCCATTAAAGGATTTGGTATCCTAAGTGACTACACTAAACGCCGCGTGACGCAAGTGACAGGCCTTGGTAAAGTCGAGATGGCAAAATGCCACCCAGCTTTAGCTGAACAGGCTCGGGTTTTTGAAGATCTAACCCTCAAACTTGCGTCCGCCACAGACAGAATTTTACGCAAACATGGCAAAAATATCATGAACAAGCAATTTGCCACGAGACGTCTTGCGGACATCATGATCGATCTCTACGTGTTTGCTTGCGTCCTTAGCCGCGTGTCCCTTTCGCTCGAAGAAAACGGTGTTGCAAAATCATCTCAAGAAATTGAAATTATTGAGATTTTTGCCAATGACGTCAGGCGCCGTGTACAGCAAAATCTTGATCAAATTGACAACAACACGGACGAACTAATCAAGTCCGTGGCTGACCACGCTTTTGAACAAGAAAAATTTAGTTGGGACAACATTTAAACGTGTTGCCCACATGAGGGTTCCTGCGGTACAACTTTTAGTAGAATTTCTAAAGAGACATATAGAGGCGCAACGATGTTTGTTGTTTGGAAACGTCCCGATGGATTTCTTGGTGCAGAACCGGACGACTACAAAGTCGTCGATATCGGCAGCCAGGCCCGCATTTGGCTTCACAAGAAGGATGTAGATTGGTTTCCATTCCGTATCGCTGGGGGATGGCAGGAGCAGGAGGCCACTCAACGGCTGAACCGGATGGTCAACCTGATCGGTAAGCCCAGCTCAAGCTGGGTCAAGCACCTTGTCAACGAGTTTCATCATTCAATGTCCGACGATGCCAAAACATTCTTTAACGAAACTGTGACATGGCTGGAAGCGCTGTTATCAAATCTCAAGGGAGATACTTGGGAGGTTGAAATCATGGGGCATGCGATTAACGAGGTTTTGATTCGGGTCAAAGATGCGCAAAAGCCATTTCTTATTCAAACAAAGTAACCCTTACGACATAAAAGAGGAGAACCACACTATGATGCATCGAATCCGATTAAGAGTTATCGCGTTAGCTATGCCGCTGACAGCATGCGGACCCCATGCGGGAAGTTTCTTTTCCAGTGAAGATCCTGTAAAACCTCTGATCATCAGTATGAGTGGCTATTCTTCTTGTAAACCATCCGAGCAGCACAATGACGAAGAAAGCCCGCTAGGGACCCGCATGTTTGCCAGGACCCTTGATCTCAAAGCTTTTGTAGAGGAAAAACTTGGGCAGAAGGCAGAAGTGATGGCTAGTTGCTATAACGATGATCGAGATCTTGTGACTAGCTCTTCCATCAATCAATGGAGCAGAGACACCTCAAATGACACGGATTACATCAATGCGCTTCACCGCACCATGGGTGATTATTCTCATGTTTACTTATTTGGTCATTCCTATGGTGGTTGGCTTTCGATGAAAACCTTGGAATCTTGGAAGGGCTCTGCATCACTTGTTAAATTTCTCTACACCATTGATCCGATCAGTAAAAAGCTATGCTATTTTGACAACCCTGGCGAATGCCTATCGGCACCTCGTGATATTAAAGCCGCAGCAAGAGAACACATCAAAAATCACACAGATCTTTGGGTCAACGCATGGCAAGAGGAAACGTTCTACCTACACTCAAGCCCTATATCCCATGCTGATGAAAACCCCGAGTACCAGGTTGGTCACAGGGAAATCGACGAATCTAATGCTTTATGGAATGACATGAAGTCAAGAGTAACACTCTAAAGAAGGTCCGTTGCAGACAAATCCCTTTTGAAACTAAATACGGCGGGTCACACGACGACTCGCCACAAGGCAGATAAACGTAAACTGCTAGCTTTGGAGTTTGCGTGTCCAGTTCCTCTAGGTCGCAATGACATCGTCACTATGGCGATCATCAAGGCGATATTGAGCAAGTTTTTGATAGATGGATTTTGTCACCCGAACGTCAAAAACAGCTAGATCCTGCCGCTCGTAACTCACATCTAAGATAAGACAAGTTCGGTAAACGAGCGATACACCATCTCGGTCTGAGGCTGGAATTGCTAATTTACAGCGCACAAAATTAGATGCGAAAAACTGATAAACATGTTCCCTCAAACGATCAATATCGTCCTGGTTATAAGCAGACACGCAGATACTGCCAGGATAGGCTTGTTTTAGGATCCGAGCGAGGAACGGATCATCAACGCGATCAATCTTGTTGAAAACATGAATAACAGGTATGTGTGCCGCGCCGATTTCTGCTAGAACGTTCTTGGTCGTTTCAAGTTGGGCGCGATAGTTCTCGTGAGAAATATCAACCACCACTAGCAATAAGTCAGCCTCCAGGACTTCATCCAAGGTTGACTTGAACGACGCAATCAGCGTGTGAGGAAGATTACGGATAAAGCCAACCGTATCACTTAAAAGCAGCTTCGGCCGGGTGTTGGGGTCTAAAGTCCTGACGTTGGAATCCAGGGTTGCAAACAAAGCATCCCTAGCAACAAAATCGCCGTTGGTCATCGCGTTCATAATCGTCGTTTTCCCACTATTGGTATAACCGACGAGGGCAACCTTTAATTCGTTACGACGCGCTTTTCGCTGAGTTTCACGTTCCTTTGAGATCTGAACGAGCTGCTCCTTTAACTTTGCAATGCGGTCACGGGCTCGGCGACGATCCACCTCAATTTGTTTTTCCCCGTCACTGCGCCCGACAGCCCCACCGCCGCCTTGACGATGTAAGTGAGTCCACTGGCCCACCATCCTAGGCAGCATCATCTCAAGACGCGCAATCTCAACTTGTGTTTTCGCGGCGTTGGTTTTCGCATTTTGGGAGAATATCTCAAGGATAACCCCGCTACGATCCATCACTTTACACTTAGTCATTTCTTCAAGATTACGAACCTGCGGCGGAGAAAGCGGTCGATCGACAACCACGTAAGACGCACCACGCTCTCGAGCTAAATCGCGAATAGCCTCAACCTTCCCCGTACCGATCAGGCAGCTTGGGGTCAGTTTGACTCGCTTTTGAATCATTTGACCGACCGTAACGATCCCAAGGCTCGTTAGCAAAGCCTCAAGTTCGGCAAGGTCATCGGATAAAATACGCGGATCATCCGGAGGAAGCAAAACCCCAACAACGATGGCTGACCTAACTTTACCAGCCTGGGGCGGATCTTGCGGCGGTATGGCCACCTTACTGTAGGTTTTCACTTTCGGTCTGATAATATGCCTCTTAGAAAAGTTATCTCAAAGGCTAACAAAGGCACGAACATAAATCCATCCCTTTCACACAGGGCTTTCTTTCGCAGAGCCAACACCCCCTGTCGTTACCCTGAGAGATAAAAACTCCTGTCTTGCGAAAATAGAACCACAGATTCACGCAAGACCGGCCATAAATCACTTTGCACGAACCAGACGAAACCCGATGAGAGGATGCCGCTCGTTCGCGCGAATACCCAATCGTCTCGCCGTGCGGCAATCGACAGCCTCCTCGTTCCAACTGCATCCACGCATCACACGGCCCTTGCCTGATTCTGGCCCCTTTGGATCTGTCACCGGGTCAGCAGCGTAAAGCCCGTACCAGTCTGCAGTCCATTCCCATACGTTCCCAATCGTATCATACAGACCAAAGACATTTGACTGCCGTGTTGCAACCGGGTGCGTCACAAAACTCGCGGTCTCTGCATACCAAGCAATCAAATCTAAGTCATCAGCATAAGGACCAGAAACGCCAGCGCGACCGATGTACTCCCATTCTGCCTCAGTTGGTAACCGGTAACGGTATCCATCCCCTAGTTGATTCAGGCGCTGAATAAATGCCTGAGTATCCTCCCAACTCACTTTTTCCACTGGATGGTCCGGACAAACACCAACACCATCGATCTCTCTAAACTCCTCAGGGCAATGTCGACTTCGTTGCCAGGAACTAGGGTTGCTCCCCATCACCGTTACCCATTGAGCTTGAGTGACTTCTGTTGCCTGCACCTCAAAGGCCTTCGTCAAGATAACGTCGTGCTGTGGTCCTTCATTAACAAACCGCCCTTCCTCTGTATCGGGTGACCCCATCAAAAAAGATCCTGGAGCAATCTCCACAAAGGTTGCATCTGCAATCAAGCTCGAACCAGGATAAGCGTTCGTCTTCATAAAAGCTTTCTGACTTTTACTCTTGCCACACCCTGCACTTATGTGAATCGTAAAACCCAATACAAACACAAAAATAAAACGAGAAATCTTCATGAGAAAACCCCTATCCCTGCGTCAAGGTAACAATCGAAATATGCATTGACTTGACGTTAGGATACAACAACTCGAAGTGGGAGTTCAAATCAATAAGACACATCAGCCGAGCGCATTCGACGGGCTGTAAAACCCTCTCCATCAAAGAGGCACCGCCACGCGATTAGCGCTCTTCTGAACGGCCACGCTGTGCGGCAAGAAATGCAGCCTGACGAGCTTTATCGATTAACTCCAAAATAATTGAAGAATTCTTGAGGAAAAATAGAATTTCTTCACGTACGATTTTTTCGTGCTCACCAGGCTTTACCTGATAGATATCGAGATCTTTAAGATGCTTAATTGTGATACTTAAAAGTTGTTCAGGTTTAATCGGCCAATCATCATAAATGCGTCGCGCCGCCTTGGTCGACATGACCTGTATTACAAAAATGTCAGTTGGTACGCTCTCCGTGTTAACCATACAATCCACCTTAGATCGTTAAACAAGGATCGCTAGCGTATTAAACGCCCTTGGCTACTGCGAGCAGCAGAAGCTGATGGCACCCCGTGTTGAATCATCCGGTCGCCAGCAGCCTTTAGAGTGCGCGTGGTCTCAATAAATTCGTAAAGGGTATCCACCAAATCGCGCATGGCGTCCGGACTAAGAACGTATCCAAACCTCGACTGGCCCGCGTGCTTCATGATCATTTCTTCCAAGGCCATCCGGGTTGCTGACTCAAGCGCTCCTCGCATCACTCATCTCCTTAATGAAGACCGTTGTCCTCTATTGTCCCATAGTGACAGAGCAATTGCGATCGGCGGCGCCCAGGTTAAAGCATAAGATATTAATATAATTGTGTTTTATTGCAGTTATTATTGATAATCTCAATTTTTCCTTTAGCAAATCACAAAACATCCGAACTCCACCTAGCGCCCGGCGATTCTGCGCAATTCCGGCAGCTAGAGGAGAAAAGACGATGACAGCTTGGTTCAGCAAATTTCTAATCCTGCTTTGTATCTGGCTCTGGGTGCATGGGCCCCTGATTGGATAACAGTTAACAAGCGAGATTAGAATACAGAAAAGGGCTGCACATTCGCGCAACCCTTGATTCATAAACAATAAAACCGGATCTAATAGCAAGCCCGCAAGCAGGCCTTAGTGATGACGGTCAGCTAAAGCACTGTGGAGCAGAGGATCGGCTACCGCAACCATAGGATTACGTCGACCGAAAGCAAACACACTGGCGAGGAAAAGGCCCAAAACACCAAAAAACACTCCAAGCTCAATGTAGGGTAACCCTAGTCCTTTATCTCGCACAACTTCAGGCATCACGACTAGCATGTAGGTAAACCATTGTGCCACCAGAATCCCAAGAGCTATCGGTACTGCAATCATCTTGGTCCATTTGCTTGCTTTAGGAATCAAGCCGTACAAGGGGATCACAAAACTGACCAAAGGAGCAATCACAACAATATAAATCCAAGGGGCGTGCAAGCGGTGGATAAAATACTCGGTTTCCTCGGGCATGTTGCCATACCAGTAAGTCAAAACGTGCGCGTAGGTTAGATAAGCAAAAAAGATTGTAAACCCATGCATTAACTTCCCAACGTCGTGGAACTGCTGCCTCTCGATGTACTGACCAATGGCCGTACCTTTTAAAGCCCACATTGTGATCATGAGGGTTGCCATCAACGTCTGCATCATGACTGCAAACAACCACCCACCCCACAAGGTAGAAAACCAAGTCGGCGCCAATGCCATCAGAAAATCAAACGCTAAAAGAGAGAACAAGATCGAGTAAACCACTAGAATTGGGGCACTCCAGTACCGCAACTTGTCACGCACTGTCTCACCCATCTTGTGCGCCTGCTCCTTATTCCCAGCCACAAATGCACGATCTCGAGCGGTCTTCATGCCAATTTGCCAGTAAACTAGGGCCACAAGCACAGCCACAGCAAAAATATCACGAATCACCCAAAGGTTTTCCACGAGCCAATATCGTTTACCCCAGAAATGATGAATCACGTCTGGATTCTCAATCCATGAGTATAAACTATGGGCTCCTGCTATGCGAAATTTAACGCATAGAATGATCGCGACGAAAATCGCACCAGCTACAGGGACGAAACTCGAAAACGACTCATGAATCCGCATAATGGGGCGTCCCCATTTAGCTCCAATGACATCTTGCATTGCACTAAAGGCAGAGCCACCCAAAGCAAGCGCAAAGAAAAAGAATGTATTAAAAAGTAACGCACCCCATGTCCTGGTCGCCGTCTCGCCGGTCAAACCAAATCCTAACGTCACCAATCCAATCAAAATGAGGAGCAACACGGCCCCCCGGCTTTGAGACGTTGATGGCAGGTAGAAGCTTTGTCGCTGATCAAAAAGTTCATTGTGACCGTGGCTCATTTAGACTCCTCCTGCAGCTTCCTCAAATAATAAACAACAGCCCAGCGTTCGTAGGGCTCCGTTGCATGTCCGTAACCGGGCATGATGTTCGCTCCGAAGGTAATCCGATGGAAGTAAAAACCATCCCCTCGCTTCTGGTAGATGTCGGTCGTGAGATCGGGCGGCCTAGGATAAAGATCAGTGATAGGGCCATCACCTTTCGCGGCAGCGCCATGGCAGGGTATGCAATAAGTGTTATACATTTTCTCACCGAGGGCCACGACCTGTGGATCATTTGGCAGAGGATTTTTCATGCTAACCTCAGCCTCCTCAGCGGTTTTTGGATAATTAAGCGCGCCGCTTGGTACGGATCCCTCAGGTGGTTCCAGGTAGTTTTCCTGGGGCTTCATCGTTGGTGCGTCCGCCATATCGGGAACATATTGCACTTTAGGCTGACTGCTATCACCACCAAGCAGCTTGGCAATGGCACCAGCAAACCCAGTGTGTTCGACTGGATTTCCAGACTTCATACAAGAGCTTGTGGAGGCTGCGACGGAGAAGCCAAGGCACAGGAGTTTCTTTGAACTAGTTATCTTCATTAGGTTGTGTCTCCTAAAAACTTTCATCAGACCGATCAGTTGGTCGCCTTGACTTCAACAGCACCAATATCCTTTAATAGCTTCGCCTGGGGTCCATCGACAACAGCGTCAGGCACCCAAATTCCAAACATATCATCAGTAAGACGCTTATCGAGAATCGTAACCTTCGGATTTGGCATACGACACATGACCAAAACTCCAGCCACGGTTGCAATGGCACCAAACAAAATCGTAAACTCAAAACCTAAAACAACATAAGCTGGCAAGGAAAACACACCTGGAGACTTCCCGCCAACGACCACTGGCCAATCCCAATCACACAGCAATGCCAATGCAAATCCAGTCACTGTTCCCGTCATTGCTCCAACGAGTGTAAACCAACGCACAGGGCTAGGTGCGTAGGCGCACGCATGCTCAATCTCATGATAAGAAGTTGGACTATACACCTCATGATCTCGGAAGTCTGAGCGACCCTTGACCTTCTCAATTGCAGCGCAAAGGGTGTCGAGATGTTTAAACATCGCTAGAATGCCTTTTTGTTTGCTCATGACTCAGTGCCCTCCTTTACCGTGGCCACTCAAAGGCTTTGGCATAATCAGTTTGATTTCAGATAGAGACACAATAGGGAAATACTTACAGAATAAAAGGAAGAACATGTTAAACAAACCAAAGCTTCCGATCGTTAACCCAATCTCCCAAAGTCCCGGTTCGGCATGTCCCCAAGATCCAGGCAGGAAGTCTTCAATCAACGACGATATGATAATATTGTAACGTTCAAACCACATACCAACGTTGATCAATACGCAAACTACATAAGATATGACCATGTTGTAACGCATCTTCTTTGACCACCAAACCAGCGGGAAAATACAGTTACAAAACACCATGGTCCAGAAGTAAAACGCATAGGGTCCCGTTGCACGTTTGGCAAAGATCGCCCACTCATACGGGTTACCAGAGTACCAAGCCACAAAGAACTCAATGGCATAAGCATAAAAAACGATCGTCGACGTTAACAAGGTCAGTTTCAAACAAGCCTCTAGATGATCGGCGCGAATAAACTTTTCCAATCCGAACATCCAACGGATGGGGACAAGCAAGGTGTACACCATGGCACAACCTGACAAGATAGCTCCAGCAACAAAGTACGGCGGGAAAATAGTCGTATGCCAGCCTGGTTGAATCGACATGGCGAAGTCCCAAGATACGATCGAGTGCACGGACAAAACAAGCGGTGTTGCTAACGCAGCAAGGAATCCATAACCCGTTTCGTAGTGGTGCCACTGGCGCGCTGTCCCTCGCCACCCAAATGACAACAACCCGTAGACAACTTTCTTAAAACCAGAAACCCGGTCGCGGATCGATGCAAGATCAGGAACCAAGCCGATGTACCAGAATAGTAGCGAGGTCGTAAAGTAGGTTGAAATGGCACAAACGTCCCAAAAGAGTGGAGACCTAAAATTCACCCACAAATTGTTCGTGTTCGGCAAAGGCAGAGCCCAGTATGCACCAAGATACATGCGACCCATGTGAATGGCCGGGAAAATGGCAGCACAAATAACCGCAAAGATCGTCATGGCTTCAGCCGACCGGTTCACAGTATTACGCCATTGAGCCCGGAACAAAAACAAGATTGCAGAAATCAAAGTCCCCGCGTGACCGATACCAACCCAAAATACGAAGTTTGTGATATCCACCAACCAGTACGTTGGAGGAGCAAAACCCTTCCAAACCCCAAGCCCCACAGCCGTGTGGTAGCCCACCATGACCAAAAACACCAGCACGCAAGCTACCGCTGTGCCAAGCGCCACATAAAACATTTTATGAGGTCGTTCCAGGTTGACGAGAATTTCATGATTCACGTCTGATATTGTCTTTTCCCACTTGATTTCACTCATTCGCTTTCACTCCAGGAAAGAAACTTATTTGACACGCCTTGCTTGCCGATTCCTATCGTTTACTGATGACTGGCTGCGGGAGCCGTCCCCGCTGGGTCATGCTGCCCATTGGATCCTTTCCCTTCAGGTGCCGCTGATGCGTGATCCTTACCATGCCCGCTACCGTGGTGTCCCTCTTCACCAGTTCCAAGGGGTGCGCGGTGCGCAATCACTGCCATATAGCTGACGTTTGGCAGAGTCTTCAAACCAAACTCTTTCTTATTGGGATCACCGCCAAGAGCCAAATAGGAGCGAGCTTCACTACGCTCGGCGCTCACACGACTCTCTTTGTCTTTGAGGTTACCGAAAGTGATCGCACTGCTCGGGCAAACCTGAGCACAGGCCGTTAAGACCTCTCCGTCTGCAATCAGTCGTCCTTGCTCCTTGGCCTTGTATTTTGACTGGCGCAAACGCTGAACACAGAAGTTACATTTTTCCATGACACCACGGGTTCTGACTGTAACCTCTGGATTCAATGCACGAGGCATACGATCCTGAGGCCGCTCTCCCATGACGCCCCATTTGTGGGTCC
>JBIKKO010000334.1:0-4849 GCA_044360315.1 Oligoflexales bacterium | reverse complement strand
TCAGCGCATTGAACATTACATATATGACATCGCAGTATTAACCCATTAACTCCTAAGGAGATGTAGTATGAAGTTTACTGATATAAGCCCGTTCATGGTTGTAGACAAAGTTAATAATGAAGTATTTCACAAGACCATGGAGATACTAGATAGTCTAGAACGTAGATATGAAGGCGTTTTTGAGCTAGATATGAGCGTTATCTGTATTAACCATTTGGACATCAGCTGGTACGACAGTGATCACTTAGAGTGTTGTGGTGGCGGTGGATACAGCCTAACGTTAGAGTTCAACGACGGTAAGGTAAGTATTGCTCACGTAGATGAGTCTGGTCTTGAAAATCTAGAGGACCAGATATTTAGCTGTATTCAGGAGTGCGATTTTAGAGATGAGTGCACTGCTCCAGACGAAGAGGATTCGTATGAAGATTTTGACGAATCTGAAGATGAATCTGAAGATGAATCTGAAGGGGAATGCTAATGAGAACTCTAACAGGTATTCAAGTGAGGCCTAGACACGCCTCCGAGTTCGATAGAAGAATTAGATGCCTTAAACCAGCCTTGGTAAGAGACATCCTTATCCTAGTAGACGCAATGCCAACTAGTAGGGATTCTCTAAATAGATATCTGTTCAGCGCCTTTGATCTGGACAAGGCTGATAGGAGCCTAGTTATGAGCTACGAAGATTACTTAGCTATTTATAGCGATCAAATAAGTAACTTCTTTTTCTCTTCAACAGAAGATGAGGTAGAGTACTCCAGAAGAAAGTCTGTCTTGGAAGGTATCTTCGGCACTAGAGCTAAGACTTTTATTCGTAAGAAAATAGCTTCTAGAAGCAACCCTCGAGTATCGACTGAGCCCGAGTTAGTTCTAGCAGTGCCAGAGCACACTATTATAGAGGTAGCAGCCCAGGAGCCCGAGACGGAGTACCCGCCAGTAGACGAAGGTCAGCTATGGTCCTACGTGCTAGAGCAAAAAGATGCTGACCTTATTGTAAAAGAAATAAAAAGAATATATGGGGATGTAGTTAACGACCCCACAGATATTCTTGCAGAATGCTCCAAATTAGGCATTCCTAAATTAACTGCGAAGATTCGTAGAAGCTACATATTCAAATAAAGATCAGCGAGAGCAATATGATAACTACCCTAAACTCTGAACTTATTAGCAAGCTGCTTAATCAAGGCAAGGTAACTGTAACCATTAATTCCACTTTAGCAGACATTAAAGGTACTTCAGATACCAGACTAAAAATTAGGCTAGTAATTAACGATAATACTAACTTCAGTGTTACCGACGATGGGTTATTACTAATGATTGACAGACCTGCACTAGAGGGATTTATCCCATGGTCTAGCATCTATGAGCTAGCTGTGACTACTGATAAAGATGATTTACTACTTGAATACCCTTGGGCTAGGCCAGAAATACAGGAATATATTCAGGGTCTTAGAGCGGGTGTAGAGGCTAAGGTATCTGCTATAGAGAATAGTTATAACTTACCTGGCATTATGGAAGAAATCTCCAAGAAGGTTAACCCTATTTATGAAGAGCTACATAGGGAAGAGGCTAGTATAGTATCAAGATACTTTGAGCTTAGAGATTCTTGGGAGCAGGAGGAAAGAATTCAAGGAGAAGGCGAAGAGTAGTTTAATAGAAGGTTAGATCGTGGGAGAGAATCTTACAAGCAACCCAGGCGAATACGCTAGCATGCAGGCAATCGTCTGGGGAGTTAGGAGAGTGTCTCCACACTTTTTTACCTGAGGCAGTAACTTCTTCGTATTCTGCCAAGTAATCCTCAAAGCACTGCTTCATAACATCGTAGGGTGGAAACTCCATTCCACCCTTTTTTATAGTATGGAAAAAGCAGTCTATAAGGGTAGTTCTATCTGCAGTATACCTATCAACATTATTCCAGGTTAATGGTTTATTCTGAGAGCCATACTGCAGCTGGTAGAGAGGCTTGCCACCTAGTTTCTGTTGAAGCAGAGAATTAGCCAAGGCTCCTTCTCCAGCGTCTCCAATGACAAGAACTACTGAGTATCGGGCTAGCAACGAAGCTATAGAGTCTACTACATCTACAGGATTCATGTCCTCAAATATGTGGTAATGGAGGACAGTGAATTTGCCTCCGGGATGTCTGCACATTATAGTGACGACTGTACGGGATAATCCTTTAGTCCCACCTCCAGACCAATCCACTCCTGCGCAGATAAACCCCATAGGGCTAACGGAAGGTACACACGCCCTTTTGAGTTCGTCTAAAGAGATGAGCCTAGATCCAATGCTATCTGACACCCCCATAACCTCGTTCTTAAATTTAGAGTCTGAATAAGTCTCTAGCTTAGACACAATTCTCTTCCAGCGATGCGGTTCTTGATTGGCTGGTAAAATAACTTGCGGTACGTGAAATGCTTGTACTATAGACGACTCGGGAGATTTCATATCTACCCAGATCCCATTTCTGGGGTTTACCGTGCTACTACAATGTAAGCATAGAAGGCTTGTTTTTCCAACGCCTTTGTCGTCCCTATAGAATGAGTATTTATTACACGAATCGCATTTTATGCACCATTCCGATTGAGTGCTGTGTTGCCAGAGGTATTCAATTGTGTTCTCTTGAGTTTTGGGGGTACCCATGTACGTGATGTATCCGTAAGGCGAGTTAGACATGCACTCATTTACTACAGGAACAACAGCCTCGTAGTTAATGTCTTGCACTTCGTCGTATATAACTCTATCTGCGGAAACACCACGTACTCTGTCTGGATCGTCTTGGGCGTAGTTAAATAAAAGTTCTGATCCATTCCCTAACACCTTTAGAAATACGTTGTCATTTACAACTTCTCCCATCATAGATTTGAGAGAGGGCGAATGTCTAATCAATTTAGATATACGCGTATTGCTAAAGGTGCTAGTTTGTTTGGAGCTAGGACTTAGGTACAGGGACTTGAAGTGCGATATGGCTATAGCCTCACACACAGAGAAGCTAGCCGCAGACACGGACTTACCCACCTGTCGTCCGCACATCAGTAAAGTCTGAGGCCAGATCCCCTCATAGAGGGCGTCGTAGAAGGGGTACTCGTATAGACTGAACGGCTTGCCGTCCAACATAAGTAGAGTCTCAGCTAGCTGTTTCCTGGATAGGGGAATAGGCTGGGTATTCATAACAAATCCTAAAGGTGAATAATATGCTAAATAACAAACAATCTTTCGCAGATAAGTTGGGTGTTCCAACCACTAACATCTCTGTATGTATACCAGAAGTAATGAGAATACTAAAGACTGGTAAGGTACCTTGCCTCCATGGTGAGGCTGGCATAGGCAAAACAGCCAGTATGGCTCAATTAGCTACTCTGCTAAATAAACCTATTTACACATTTATCTGCTCACACATGAGTGAGACGGATATGGGTATTCCATTCCGTGGAGAAGGTAATGTTAAGTATTTCGACATGCTGCCTCCAGAGCAAGTATACAGGGCTATTACCTCAGAGAATGGCGCAGTGCTATTCTTTGACGAAATTACACGCGCTGACAAAGCTACTCTTAATGCTATCTTTGCGGTTATTTCGGAACGAAAGGTGGGTAATGTAGATCTTAATTCTAATGTAGACATAGTATGCGCCTGCAATCCTGATGATGGAGAATACTCAGTAAACGACATCATTGGAGATCCCGCCTGGCGCCGCAGACTTGTGCACATGTGGCTAGAGACTGACGCGCTTGCCTGGTCAAGGTATGCTAGAGATAGAAAACTCAATGCCCATGTCATAGACTATATAGAAAGTAAGCCGGATCAATTAATTGGTCTAGAGGCTAGGGCAGCGGGGAAAGTATATGCTAATCCAGCTGCCTGGGAGACAGTAGCTAAGTACTTAGATGCTAACAACAACCATCTTAGTACTATAGCTTTATCAGGTATGGTGGGATTTGACACCGCTAGAGATTTGGTTGGTTTCATAATCAACACGGAGTATAGAGTTACTCCTCAGCAAATAACAAGCGACTTTGAGGCGGCCAAGCCGGTTCTAGACAAGATACTAAAAGATGGTAGAGGAGATCTACTATCCGAGTTAGTTAAAGCTGTAGCGTTGAGTCTAACTCTTCATACCCCTAGCCCATCTAGCACTGCACCTAACCTGGTTAAGTTCTGGGAATCACTTCCTGAGGAGAATGCTGTGCTATTTAATACAGAGCTGGAAAAGCAAAATAGAGCAGAGGCTAGCACCTACTTTGCTAATCTTTATACGGAGTTGCAAAAGCAAAAAGCGTGGCCTAAATTGCTTAATAAGATAAAGGGCATTCAAAGAGTTAAATGATTAGTAGGCTTTCAAAGAAGCTAATTGGTCTTTTCTTATATTTCCTAAACTATTGACGTAAGCATCCACTTCCATATGCTTTCTTTTTTCTAATTCAGAGGTAACCTGAGTTCTTAAGTCGGGTTCCTTTAAATTAAAAAACCTATGGTATATCTTCTCGCATATATCCATTTTTTTAGGTGGCCGAATAAACCCATTTATAGCGCAGCACCCTCCCATATATATAATAGGCGAGTCTCCGTATAAAGGACTTAAGTCTCTAGCCCCCTGGTATATGTCATGCAGGGAATCAATCTCCTCCATTGCGTAGGCTACCTTAGCCGGAGTAAGTTCTTCCCAGATATGAGTTGCTGCTACGTTACCATTAAGGGACTGACACATGCTTTTAAATATGCCTGCATCCCATAGAAAAGCTGGGTTGTGAAGAGCTGATATACTAGCCATTAGCTTATCGCGTAACTTCTCACTTGGGAGGCACTTCTCGTCTTCTAATTCATCAAATAGAGTCTCGTATTCCCAAGTTAAAGCTC
>JBIKKO010000223.1:0-4866 GCA_044360315.1 Oligoflexales bacterium | reverse complement strand
AGTTGGTTCTTCTTGTACATGCCTTCGGCCGGTGAAAATCTGGCGGCTTCGTCGCTAAACAATAGCATATCGCCTGATGGGTTATAGCTCCTCATACGACTATACCAATCGTCGGCTTTGATTGGTTTACCCATGATTGGGTCTATGGCCCACCACCCATTATCACTAGCTTTGACGATCGTCGTAACGTGATAACGCCAAGAATCAGTACCTGTCTGTAGCTTGCCTAGCGCAAAGAGCTTACGAATGGCCTTGTTATTTACCTTCAATTGAGGATTCCACAAAGCTTCCAAATGAGCAGTCATCGCTCGACCAAAACAATAGCCAATACCTTCATTTCTGGGATCGTACTTAGAATAGTTTCTGAGACTTGCGACTGGGTGATTAGCGACAGCCTTATAGAGTATTTCTGCTTGGCTAACATTAATGTGATTTCTGCGACCAACTTCAGGCGACGTAATTGTCATCTGATTGAGTTTGTCCATTTGGAATTTGTTAAATTGCTCGGCCGTTCGGCAGTTTCCAGGAATTGCTTGTTCCTGCGCCAGGAGAGCGAAAAAACGTTCCGGATCGGATTTGTATTGGTCCCAGTCGCGGAAGTAGTCAGCTTTTACGGAAGAATCATTTGAAGAACGCGATTTGCAAGATATAAAACAAAGACTAGAGATGGCGCCCAAGAAAAAAACCGTTAGACGAATCATTTTTACCTCACAAGGCATGTCGTTGTTAGTGTATTAGACGTTATATTGAACCAATAAAATGATCGCACAAGCAGATCCTTAAGACAATGACATCCATTACTTGGCAATTGAAAAAAGGCATAAAAAATTATTGATTACGGATAGATACCAACCACTGTGTAGGTTGCTTAAAACGCCTCTGTTTACTTGGGCGAGACCCAAGAAAGGACCGTTTTTAGTAGGCTTTCTTGGGGGGCTGAATTGGTCCGGGCGCCGAATGATATCACGCTAGTATTGGGTCCGTCAGTCACCCATATTCAGGCATGTGACATCTCTGATTGTAGGCAACGCTTTTACATTAGCAAAATTCTTCGGATCCCACAGTTAGCAATCTAAAACTGTCCAATACCAGCACCGAGACGCCTTGCTGAAAAGGAAGGGGTGTGGGGAAACCATTGGTTTCCCCATCATCGTGTTTGGTTAGAGATATCCACTGACAAAGGATTTGTGGGATCAAAGATCCATAGTTTTCTGTACAATGCATGAGAGAAATGAGGTTGGCAGCCGTGACAGAAACCACGGCTGCCTGCGACGGGTAACCAGATTAGGGTTATCCACGCCCCGAGTGTGGAAACATAGCTGCTAGTCAATGCTCCGTCCAGAGTTGATTTAAACTTGGCGGATTTTTTTTGAAAAACGCTGGCTACCAACGTAAATGCCTTCGATGCACCTCTTTGCTGTTGCTTTGCACGTCATGCGACCGCAGGCACTGGTACTGTTCTGAGTTGTGTAAAACCCAGGCCAGAAGAGATTCTTGGCGGGCATCGTCTCACAAGTACCGCCGCACAAGCTTTGGACGTTACAGCAATCGCCAAGCCCAGGCCAGGCATAGGGCAAAGAAGCGCTTGAATAAAATAGTAAGTCAGCAGTCTTCCGAGAGACCGCCCCTTGAGTCCAAAATATTTGGAGAGCCCGGTGGTCGGGCTGAACTTTCATATCATGGACAAGAGGAGCCGCCGCATGTTGAACAGCTTAAAAACGCGACACAATCGCCCGCCGAAGAAAAGCCTGACAAAGCAATCACCGTATCCCGTGATCAACCCCAGAGCAGACCGCCTGTTTTGCTCAATCCATTCGACATCAAGCAATTCAACACCCTCGGAGCATGTCGTGTGTGCCGCAGGGCAATCACTCACATCATCACCGCTGATGTTATGGGCAAACCTAGGCAGCAAAGGGGGCCTCCATGCAGTCAGATGAGATGATCGCAAAGATTAAACATCTTTTTTACGCACAGCATTACACGATGAATGCCATAGGTGATCATCTTGGAATTCATCATACAACCGTGAAAAACGTCTTGGACTTAGCGGGTAAACCCCACAAGACCAGGGCGGTTTCTGAGACGTTGCTGTCGCCTTACCGTGACGTGATAGAGCAGCTTCTAGAAAAGACTCCGCGTCTGAGATCTACCCGCATCATCCAGATTCTGCGGGATCGAGGCTACACCGGAGGAATCACGCAGCTGCGTTTACTCGTGGCGGAACTTCGGCCTAAAAAGGCGCGGGCATTTCTCTCACTCAATATTTTTCCGGGTGAGCAGGCGCAGGTCGACTGGGCCAGTTTTGGCTCAATGAAGGTGGGGCGTAGTGAACGCAAGTTGTCATGTTTTGTTATGACGCTATCCTACTCTCGTGCGACCTTTGCGGTGTTTACGTTCGATCAAACCCTCGAGAGTTTTTTGCGCTGTCATATCTTAGCATTTAATTATCTCGGAGGCATTCCTCGTACCACACTGACAGACAATCTTAAAAGCGCAGTCCTTGATCGGCAGGGTAAAGCCGTTGCCTTTAACCCAAAGTACTTGGCATTGGCCGCCCACTATGCCTTTTTTCCAAAAGCAGCCAATGTACGTGCTGGGTGGGAAAAAGGGCGCGTTGAGCGCACCATAAGGTACGTCCGCGATAATTTTTTTGCTGGTCGTGAGTTTAAAGACTTACATCATGCCAATACTGAGTTGCGAGAATGGCTGGATAAGGTCTGCAACCTCAGGCCTTGGCCCCAAGACCGTTCGAAGATAGTGTCCGAGGTGTGGCACGAGGAGCGTGCTAAGCTCATGCCAAAGCCATCTCAAGACTTCCCGACCGACTACGTGGGCACCTGCGTTCCGAGCAAGATTTGCTTTGTTCGCTTTGACGGCAACGATTACTCGGCACCGTCTCAATATGTCGGTAAGGCTCTGACACTAGTAGCAAGTGAAGCCAAGATCCGGATTCTCGACGGAGCAGCCGAACTTGCTAGTCATCAACGCTCCTACAGCAAAGGCGAGCGGATTAGCGAGGCCAAGCATTTTGCAAACCTTCACGAGCAAAAGCCAGAATCAAAAGCTAGAACTAAGCGAGGAGAATTTATTGGGATAATCCCAGAGGCTGCCAAGTTCTTTGAGCGAATTATCGCCAGTGGTCGACCTACAGGGAGTCAAACGACGTTACTTTATCAGTACATCAAGCTTCATGGGAAAGATTCCGTTAGACGAGCAATCGTAGCTGCGTTAGCGCGCGATATTTGCTCTGCCGCCTATGTTGGCCAGATCCTGACCAGCATGGACAAAAAAGCCAAAGAGTTACCCCCGCCGCCTGTCCTCGTCCCGGATCATCCGCAAGCCAAAAATAGCGAAGTCAATCCCCACGAGCTCGATATCTACGACGAAATCATCCGAAAAAAACCTGTAGAAGGAGATACACATGAATGATGATACGATCTGCAAAAAACTTGAATCATTAAAACTAAACTATCTGGCGGCAAACATGGATAAATTTATCACAGAAGCAACCAAGGCAAAGATGTCTCCTCAAGCAGTCATCGAGTACATGGTCCGTCTGGAGTGCGATGAGAGCAAAAGAAGATCGATTGAGAGCCGCATGAGACAGTCAAAGGTAGACTCCAGGAAATGGCGCACTATGGCCGATTTCGACTGGAATTGGCCGAAGAAAATCAACCGGAGGGCTGTCGAGAAGTTATTCGATCTTACTTTTCTTGAAGAGCCTGCGAACGTAATTCTCATGGGTCCATCGTCACTAGGCAAAAGTATGATCGCTAGGAATCTTGTGCATCACGCTGTAATGCAGGGTCATAACGCATTATTCATTGACGCGGCTGCTGCCCTCAATGAACTTGACGAAATTGACTCTGCTCGTCAGCTGCGAGCTAAGATGAAGTACTACAGCCGTCCTCGATTACTTGTTATAGATGAAGTAGGCTTTCTTTCGTTTAGCACAAGGGCTGGTGATCTTCTTTTTCAACTGATCAGTGAGCGCTACGAAAAGTCATCTATAGTTGTCACAACCAATGTCAACTTCAAAGAATGGGGCAAGATATTTCCACAGGCTGCATGCGTAAGCGCCATGCTTGAAAGGCTGCTCCACAGAGCCGAGATCATCAATATCGAGGGAGAATCGTACCGCATGAAAGAAGCCGGAGAGCGCAACGATACTTCCAAAGCTTCAAAGAAAGGACAAAGGAAATGAACATTCAAGATCAGCCTGTTTACGTTCTAACCTCAACAGATGTGGAACGGATACTTAATCTACTCTCAATGTTTTCTAGAACCTTAGAACGAATCTTCGAACGCGCAGAAACGAGTCTCTACACCGGTGACGACGAATTCATGGAGGACCTCAGTTTTTATATCAAATCAGGCGCGAGGCCAGAGGATATCTAGGACTAACTGAAAGAATGCTTGGGTCTGAAAATGACCCGGGCATAGCGATCCGAAGGATTTCGCTAATTATCAGCCGATGTTAACACTCTGATGGATCGTTGTGGATAGAAGCAAACACCGTCGCACCAAAATCTTTTTCGATGTGCTGTCTGCAATGCCAGTCAGCACATCGACTAATTAGGCTAATTGAGGGCGTTTAAGCTCTTTTTCATGACGTTGTGGAATACAGGTGCTGCGACCACGCCCCCGCCAGCCTTTTCGTGACGATCATTCGTTCTATGCCCTTCTTCTATAACAACAAAGGCAACTAGCAGTGAATGCTTTGCGTCAACATATCCACCGAACAAACCAAAGAAGGGGCTACCGTCGATATCAGCGGATCGAGCACTCTTTCCTGCTGACAAGGTACCAGTTTTGCCACCGACAGCTAGTCCGGACAATGCAGCTCTTTTTCCCGTTCCGTCA
>JBIKKO010000013.1:0-44085 GCA_044360315.1 Oligoflexales bacterium | reverse complement strand
CAAACGCTTTCAACAGCTCTATCCAACGAGTCCAGATGCGGCTGTGGCGCAAAAAGAAATTATCTCTCTCTACTTTGATCTCAACCGATTTAATGATCTTTGGAAAGAGCTAGATGCGTTTCCGCGTAACTACGGGCCAAGCAGCGCTTGGGCATCGGCCAACAAGGCAGATCAGGAGCTTGTCGACGACACACAAGTCATCATAAAAGACACGATTTTGTACCACGCCAAGGTCCTGCACAAAGAGGGGCAAAAGGATGACAGCGAAGCTACGTATGCGGAGTCTCTCAAAGGCTATAACATGTTTTTGAAGTATTATCCGAATGCTAAAGAAATGCCCGAAGTTAAATTCAATATGGCGGATATTTTCTTTGCCTTGAAGAAATATCGTGAGGCGGGCCGTTTTTACTATGAAGTAGCTGCTTTGGGCAAGGACAAAGCTGTTCAAATCATTCAACCGCAGAACAAGGTGGTTAATATTCACAAAGACTCGGCTGCGTACATGCTTGATAGCTATGGTCTAGATTTTGAACCAGAATATAAGGTGCTCGTTAAGTTGGCGCCAGACTTTAAGAAACCCACTCGTCCTTTATCGCAGAGGGCTACGGCCTACGTTCAGGCATGTAGCGAGTATCAGAAATGGTATCCAGAGGATAAGAAATCCGTGAAGGCCTGTGATATCTATGTGACGGCAATTTATTATCGTAGCGGAGATCGTGAGCGGTCTAAGAAGCTGTTGTTTAATGTCGCTCAAAAGTATCCAACCGATAAGATCGGGCCTGATGCGGTCGAGTGGCTTATACCGCTTTACGCAAATGATACAAGATCCTTGGTGCAGGTGGCCGAGTCATTGTTGAAGATTCCTGCTTATCAGCAGGGTAAACTTGGGGAACGGCTACGTGGACTTAAGCGTGGTGCTGAAATCGATGAGATTAAGAAAATTAGTGATGTAGCAAAGCGCGCCAAAGCATACGAGGATCAGGCCAAGAGAAATCCGAAGGCGGAAGACGCCGATAAACTTATGTTTAACGCCGGGGTCGACTATATTAAAGCTGGTATGATCGAAGCAGGGATTGCAGCTTACCTCGTTGTAGTTAGAAATTATCCAAAGTCCGAAGGCTATCAGGAGGCTTTGATCCAGATTGCAAAGCTATCTGACAAACGTCTAGATTTCACAACGGCTTCTAGTTACTACCTTGCTTACGCTAACCGGTATCCTAAGGATAAAACGGCACTGCCTGCCATAGGCCGCTCCTGTGAGCTTCAGGTAGCGATGGGTGATGAAAAAGCATTTTCCACGTGTATGATGCTCGCTAAGTTTGATGCTGAGGGCGCTAAGATTTTCATTGATCGGCTGGTGCGTGAGGCGGCGTATTCCAGAAATTACGCCAAGATGCAGCAGTTACTCGCCCAGGGCTACCTCAAGTTCAATCTGAGTCCCGAAGAGCGGATTATCGCGTTTCATCGGATTTACAATGCCGCAGGTGGGAAGGGACAGGCGGCACAACAAGCCTCATCTGAAATGTTAGCGTCTTATCGTAAAGCTGGCGGTAAGGTTGGCGCAGAAGCAAGCCGTTATGTGAGTGAATTGGTGTTTAACAGTAAAAATGGAGTTATGGGCCGGTTTGCCGGAACTAAACTTGTCGGCGGTACGATCGAAAATTTAGTTAAGTCAATTCAAAGGAAAGCCGGCATGCTTCCAGAAGTTGATAAGGCCTACAATGAGGTCTTAGCCACAAAGGATGCTTATTGGGGCGTCGCAGCACTGTATCAACTTGGATTTACGCGCGAACTCTTAGCCATTGATCTTGAGAATCCCCCTGCAATTCAGGGAGCCACATTGGAGGCAGTCAAGGCAGAGCTGGCGCCTCAGGCCCAAGCGCAGCGTGCTGAAGCAAAAAAGTTTTATCAATTTGCAATTGACTCGATTCAGAAACACTCAGTTTACAATGAGTGGGGTGGTAAAGCAGTTTCTGGATTGGCGCGAATTTCAGGTCAAAAGCTCAGCTTTGAAGATGTGGCTTTGATGCCAGACTTTATCGGTAGTGATGTCCCAGGAAAGCTGGCAGAGATGGTTCAGGGCGGAAAGGGGGCTGAATGATGAAGACTTTAACGGGTTCCGCGAAGATTTTTTCTGTGACCTTTCTTATGATGACGATGTTACCAGCGTGTACGGGAACTAAAACAGACCGGGACGTTGATGAGCCTGTATCGGCCAGTGGTGCTCGGGAACGTCAGGAACCGGAGAGTCCCGTACTATCAGGTGAGCGAAAATTTTTAACGACAAGTCTAGGCAATAACGCATACACGTCGCGGCACATTGACCGAAGTAAGGCGGCTGAGTTTGCAGCGCAGTTTTCTGGTGGTCGCGCAAAGGGCGTTGATACTCTGGCCGCTGCAATCACGGCACAGCGCCTGGCTGGCCGAGGTGTTAGTGATGTTCTTGGTGAAGCCAAACAGCTTGCAGATTTGGAGTTAGCAAAAGGCGTTGATCGGGATGTTCCTGAGTCAGTTCAATTGGATCTTGGTCTCATCGGTGTCCAATCTGGTCGGCTCGGTTTTGCCGAGTTTTGGTTGGATAAACTGCTTAAGTCTAAAAGCAAAATGATTCGTGCTTCGGCCCTAAATGCTAAAGGAGTTGTGGCTATTCGGATGGATAGAATTCCAGAGGCGATGGCTTTGTTTAAAGAAGCTTTAGCGGTTGATTCGGATTACCGCCCAGCATTGATGAATATTGGTTTTTTAGCCTTACAAGGTGGTGATGTTGTTACAGCAAAACGTGCTCTTGGTGGCTTGCAAAATGATTGGTACGTGATGTCAGGCCTGATATCAGTGCTTAGGCTTGAAGGAGATGCTGACAAGGCTGAGTCTGTGTGCGAAAAGATTTTAGCGCAGCACCCAAAACACAAGCCCACATTGATCAACTGTGGCATAAATTCTTGGCAGGGTAAGCGGGATTATAAGAAGGCCCGCGATTATCTTAACCGAGCCTTGGCCCTAGCTGGTGGTGCTGCCGTGTGGGATGAGAAAGCAGGAAAACTTTTAGGAACAATTGACTCCGAGGAGGCGAGAGCATTCCAGAGTAAGGCTTTGAAGGAGGCTGAGGAGCGGAAAGCCAAGGAGCAGGCTGCTCAGGGAAAAGAGGCGCCTTCTGGAGGGCAAACGCCAAAGGCCTCAGCTCCGTCGTCAAGTGAGCCGAGACCTGAGCAGCCACAGAATCAGTGAGCACAATGGCCAATGATCTTTGGAGTCGGGTCTAAGTTGTGGGATAATATAGTAAAGTCTGAAGTTGATTGTTGGTTTGGCTTGAACATAGCTTGATCCTCGTTGTGAAGGTTAGAGCGATTTTTTGGTTGGGTAAAGGTTTCCTATGGCACTTGAGTTGCGATTCCAGATCCCTGGGCAATTACTTCGCACGGTCCCTGTAGATCAAAGCCGGATGATGGTTGGTACGTTGCCATCGAATCATGTGGTTTTAAGAGCTCCAGGCGTTGATCCCATTCATGCATTGATTGAAGAAACAGATCCAGGTCAATGGATTGTTACGGATATCGGCAGTGAAACGGGTGTGAAGGTTAACGGTGTTTTGATTGATGTTGAGGCACCGATCAAACCGGGTGATGTTATTGCAATCGGTAGTGTCACTCTTGAGGTTGCCGATCAATCACAGCATGTTCCGCCTCCGCCGATTCCTTTGGCATCGGACTCTGCTGCGGTGCCGCCGCCTGCCGGCGCAAAGCCGCTAGCAGAAACTGTTCGTTTACCGGATGCGAAAGTGCCGGCACGATCGCCGACAGACGTTGCCGGTACGGTAGTTGGTTCAAGTAGCACCACAGTCCAGCAACCATCGGCGAACCAAGCCGATGAGCGACGTACACAAAAGCAGGTTTTGTTTTCTCCTCGCGACGCTCGGCCATCGGGTGACATACTTGAGGTTGTCGCTTACTGGGGTGATTCCGTTTTAAACGTGGATTTGTTCCATCCCCAATTTAAAGGTTATGATCACGTCACGATTGGTGTCACGCCGATGGCGCACTTTATTGCTGGCGGAGAAAATCATAATCACAGGCACACCTTGGCCCGATTTAGTTCCAATGGCGGTTATAAGCTAAAATTGGTTGACGGTATGGACACGCGGATCCGCCGCGGTGGTAAGGTTGAAAAAGTCGAAGGTGCAGCCAGTGTTGCCTTAGACCGCCGAGATATTGCCCATATTAAGTTTGGCGCTGTCCGCTACTTTTTATTGTTTGTTCGCCCGCCCGAGTATGATTTAAAGCGCAGTGGGCCTCGGGATCCTCTCCTCATGTGGATGTCGTTGGCGGCGTTGCTGTTCTATCTGCTAGCAGGAACTAAGTTATGGTTCTCGACTCCGCCTAAAGACAAGGATGAAGAGACGGAAATCTTCGCTTATGCTGAGGTTCCTATTGAACAAAAGAAACCAGAGCCGGAGAAAAAGCAGCCAGAGCCTCCAAAGCCGCAAGTGAAGGTCGAAGAAAAGCCCGAACCACCGAAGACCCAGAAACCACCTCCACCACCTAAGCCAAAGCCAATCAAACCGGCGAAGGCAGTCGAGGTTGAAAAGCCTCAGCAGACCAAGCCTGTCGAGAAGCCTTCTGAAAAGCCTCAGCAGACGCAAAGTTTAACAGCTCAGAAGCCAACGCCGCCAACACCGACGCCGCAAAAGCCGCAGGATGGTCGACCAGGTGATCCTGGTAAAAAAGATCTTTCGAGCTTATCGAAGGCGACGGCAGGTATGGAGTCAACCGGTGCAAAGAAGCCAGACTTTAAGTATGCCGGTGAGAAAAACAATAAGCCGTTGGGTGCTGCTGGTGGTCCGAAGGGAGCTGGCAACAACCAGACTGGTGGAGCGATAAAGGGCAATAAAAATTACAGTGTGCAGGGTGTAGAGGGCGTGAATAACGAGAAACCTTCTGGTGTGAATTTGAGCCAGCTTGGTCTTGGGGTGGGTAAAGTTCTAAGTAAGACTGGACCGGGTGCGATCCAAACAAATTTCCAAAGTTCTGCCGGTGGTGCTGGCGGTGGAGCTGGATCAGGAGCTAAAACCTACGGCATGGGTGGTGCAGGGAATGGTAAGTCACTTGGCCTAGCTGGGGCCGGAGGGGCTGCGAATAACTTTGGCTCTGGTTCAGGCGGAGACGGTTCAGGTCAAGGCGGCTCGGGCGGCTTTGGTGGCTCGGGCGGCGGACCTGGATTTGGCACGGGAGGCGGGAAAGGTGGCGCCGGTGGGCATGGCCGAGCCAATGTAAATATTGCGCCTGGGGATCCTGGTGTATCTGGTGGTTTGACAGCGCAAGAAGTTATGGCTGTGATCAGACAGCATTTAAACGAGATCCGTCATTGTTATGAACAGCTCCTGCAACGGTCACCAAATGCGAGCGGCAAAGTGACCACGTCATTTGTTGTGGGATTAGATGGTAGTGTGACGTCTGTGTCTGTAGCAGACTCGACGATTAGCGACTCCGTTATGCGCGGATGTATCACAGGACGTATGCGTCGCTGGGATTTCCCAAGGCCTCGTGGTGGCCAGCCAGTGACTGTTAGCTATCCGTTTGTGTTTAATCCTCTCAATTGACGCGACGTAAGTTCAATTCTCCTTCCAGCGGTTTGGTCATAGTGTGAATGGCCAAGCCGCTGTGTGCGTTCAGGTTGGTGTGCACTGAGCTGAAGTCCTAGCCCTTTTGGCAAGCTTTGCTTAGTAAAGCAGCAAGATCTGTCTAAAATACAATCATAATCCTTGTTTTCTTTGCCTTTTTCTATTCTTAACAGTACAGTTCCCAAGCGCTAAACGGTAATCTGAAGGGCTTCTTCTTTTCTTACGACAAGAACAGTGAATTCAGAGGGTTCAGCTAAGGGTGAACTGCCCAACAACGGCCCAGTAGGGCATTTGTTTTGAGATGAGTTTGAATGAGTGAAGATCCTTGTGAAGTGGTTTGCGCAGCCCTCTCAAGTTTCAGCGTAGGTTACCAAGATCGGGAGGCGTTGTGGCGCAAAAACCTTTATTTCTTATCACCAATGATGATGGTGTTCATGCGCGGGGCGTTCGTGTTTTGGCGGATGCGGTTCGTGACCTGGGGGATGTTGTGATTGTGGCTCCCCACGTGGAGCGATCTGCTTCAAGTCACGCCATTTCAATTCATCTTCCCTTGAGACTTGAGCAAGTTGAGCCAAATATCTATGCAGTTGAGGGGACTCCGGCTGACTGTGTCATGCTTGCCATTCGAAAATTGCTCAGACGAAAACCGAACTGGGTCTTGAGTGGGATCAATCGAGGTGCTAATCTAGGAGTAGACACCATTTACTCGGGAACCGTGGCCGCAGCCATGGAAGGTACGATGCACAACATCCCCTCCATTGCCGTGTCGACATTTGGTAAAGCCCGGGATGTGCTCTGTTATGAAACGGCGGCGCGGGTCGTTCGGATGCTCCTAGAGCGTCCAGAAGTGCTGGGTGATGTCACCCGTTCGGCGTTAGTAAATCTGAATGTTCCGAATCTTCCTTACGAGAAGCTTAGGGGCATCACGGTGACCGCAATGGGCCGCAGGATTTACGAAGACGAGATGCAGGAGGGTACCGATCCAAGGGGTCGGGCCTACTACTGGATCGGTGCAGGCGGAGAGATGTTTGAGGATATCCCAAACTCGGATTGCGTCATGATCGATCAGGGGTTTGTAACGGCATCTGTTTTACGCCCGAGTTTTTTGGATGAGCAGGGTAACGCTCTGCTCGAGGCGAAACTAGCAGGAGTTTTTGATCATACGTTTTCTGCGTAGATTAAAAACTTCAGCTCCTGACGAATAGAAGGGAGACCAAAGATGATGAAGAAAATGATAGCTCCGATCCTGGTGATGTTTGGAATGATTGGCTGTGCCACAGTCCACGACACCCGAGACGTGCTTAAAGTTGTTGTTCAGAGAGACGATAGCTTAAATTCAATTGCTCAGATGTACGATACTGACTGGCGCTCTATCGCTGTGATGAATCGCTCTGAGCTGACCAATGGCCTTCAGGAGGGACAGGTTCTGTTAGTCCGGCCAGGTCCAAACGCCAAGATGGTGGAGCAAAACGATCAAACCGACAATCACCAGCACACGGATGATGATCAAGCTGAAGGGGAAGATCTTGATTTTCTTGCAAAACGAAAAAAAGGCTTGCTCGAGGGTCCCTCCGCAAATGATCCGGGTGATTTGATCTTTCCGGCTCAGGGGAGAATTTCCAGTAAGTTTGGGAAACGAGGTCGTCGTCAGCATCGTGGCATCGATATCGCGGCAAATATTGGCTCACCGATTGTGGCAGCCGGTGATGGCGAGGTTATTTTCTCAGGTCGTCAGCGAGGCTATGGCCTGACAATCGTAATTGATCATGGTCAGTTTATGACTCTTTATGCCCATGCCAGCAAGTTGATTGCTCGCAATGGAGACCGGGTTCGTCAAGGGGACTACATTGCAAAGATTGGCCGAACTGGCAATGCTCGTGGTGTCCATCTGCACTTTGAATTGAGAAATAGTGAAAATAAGCCTATCGATCCTCTTCCTTACTTAAAACACCGTTCGATTGCTAAGGCTCCTGAACGCGACTTGCCAAGGCTGGTAAAGTCGTCGTCTAGGGCGAAGCAGCCTAAGGTTGCCAGATCCGGTAAAGGACGCTCCGCAAAGAAGGGTCTCCTTTACGCAAGGGACTAATTTAGATGCAAAATTTTGCTAAAACCCATGTCTAGTTTGGGCTGTTCTAATATTCTGCTGTCATGTTTAAATTTAGGCAGAACATGTGATCTTTGCTGTTTTCAAATCAGGAACAATGCTTTCGCTTGACACGAGCTTCTAGGTGGGGTTTGTTGCGGAGCGACATTAGCGATATGAAAACGCATACTGAATGGAAATCCAATGTTTATCGAGCGTTCACCCCCAGGCCGGGCTCGTCATCTCAAGGCCGTCAAACCTGCAGCAGAGAGCAGCTCTGACGACGTAACGCTCTCTGGAGAAATCATATTAGTTGGTTTGGGTGACCGTATGGTTATCTCCGATCAAGCTGAAGTTTGGACTGTTCGTGGGGTTTTGCGTGACGGAAGGGTTTTAACGGACCCGGTTGGAGAGATTTCGTTTGTCATGATTCCGGGTCAATTCCAGCCTGCTTCGGCGATCATTGGTTATATTGCACCCCATGTGCCCCATGTGTTAGCGATTTCGAGCGAGACCATTTGGACGCAAATTCGAGCGATGATCTCACAATTAGGTTACGACCTAGATGGTTTTTATGTATCGATGGCGATCGATGGTAAGCCATTTTATCGCCGCGAATTGATTGAGCCTAAAGGCCGTTAGAGAAAATCCTAGAAACACTTACTGCATGGTTTGCAGCTTGCGGACGATATTGGGCCGTAAAAAAAATAAAGGGATCCGCGCCTTTAACGATTGGCCATGTTTTGTTTTAAAATAGTACCAGCCGCGCATATTCCCCGTGGGTGTACGTAATGGGCACGCGCTCTCATAGGCGAACGACTGACCCGGCTCAAGCCACGGTTGCTCGCCGACCACGCCATCTCCTTCGACTTGTTCAACATGACCAGTACCGTCGGTTATCACCCATTTTCTTCTCAATAATTGAACGGCCTCGGTCCCCAAATTTGTAATCAATACATGGTACGCATACACAAAAAACTGCTGATCAGCCCTAGATCGATGCGGTAGAAATTCGGGGGTCACCTGCACGATGATTTCGTTGGACATCACCTGCCAGGCATATAAGCCATCACGTAGCGGCATCCCTGTGGTTGTACCAATCATCCTGTGAACTCCCGTATTAGGCCCACTTAACTGATAAACAGGCTAGGTATGTTCTGCCAAATCTATGAGGGTGGTGTCTATCATTTTCGCATCTGCCATACTTTAAGAGGCCCTTTGATCCCTCGAAGTTTTCGTCCAGAGCGTGGATATAACTGATTAAAAACCTAAAAATTAGGAGGTTGTTTCTCACCTCTTGCTGTCGTGCCAAATTGGACTTTTCGTTTAGCAAAGTAACTGACCTTTGCGGCAATGATGTTGACGGTTAACCTGCTGTTGGCGGTGTCGGGATTCAATATCGTGATGCCCAAGGCGCGTGGGGCCGAGGGATGGCGACATGTTACGGGATGGGGTGGCTTAAGGCTAACTTGGGAAAAAATTAAAGTTTTTGATGTCTAACCGTACATGCGTGAGGCGTGAAATGTATGATATCATAATGATATCTTTCTGATAATTAAGGATCGCCTCCAGTGGCTAGAAGCATTAAAATCATCGTCTTATATGCGGCGCTGTTTTTTGTAGGGCAGCCGCTTGTCCAGGCCGCGCCCCGCCTTGATCTTACGATTGAAATGGAAGGCTTTCCAGATGTTGAGGTGGTTACCGATAAGAAAATCACCTTTGATCGGGCCTGTGCTAGGTTTGGCAAGAGCCTGACAAATAACGAGGGTCTCTGGGGAAGTGGGCCTTTTAAAAAGGTACGTTGTCGACTTGCCGACGCAAAAAAGCCATCCAAAACACCATGGCTTCTCAAGGTCACCGGTGATGAAACCCAAAAGAGGTTTGAGATTTTTTTTGTTGAGCGACGTGGCCAACGATTTCTCCAAGCTAGCTACTCTATTCGTACTGAGGTTGGTCCGCTGGCTCTTATGAATCAAGATAGCGGATCTTTGATTGCTTTTTATTTGAGCCATGCGTTGCCGTTTCGCTCCGTACTAGTTGGCCCCCTGGCGCAAAATAGTGATTTGCCTGTTCTGAAAGGCTCTGTTGGCAAGCTCAGTCAAGTGCCCCCTCCCCAAACACTTGAGGTTTTTACATTGGATCGAGCCGCGGGTTTTTGGCGGGCGAAGACTGCAGGAAAACTAGAGTTCCGTGGAGAGAATGGAAAATTATTAGAGTGGTCGCTCGCCGAGTTAACGCAAGGAGTTTCGGAGGGACAAACCTTGTTTGTCGCGCAGGTTGAAGACAATAAAGAGTTACTTGCTCGGTTGGATCAATTGATAAGAGACGGATCTGATAATTTTTTTAATCGATTCTTGAATCTTGGACGCTCTGCCTACGTTGGAGGGCGATACGGAGCCCCGATTAACGCTCGCGGTGTGATGGCAAAAGCGCCTCTGATAGGGATTTTTGGTGAATTTCGATCAGGTTTCTTTTCTGGAATCAGGCTTAATTATGACTTTATACCGCAGCAGAGGTATGCGGATACCTTTGGTGTGACTGATTTTTCCTGGTCGAGGTTTCAGCTTGGATATGCATTTTCAAAAAATTTTTCGGGACGTATTATTAACTCTGTCGACTTCACTCCTCGTCTTGGTGTTGCCAATCTGAAATACGATTTTGTTGCTGATCCGACCACAGATGCCGTTAGTTATGACTTTAAGATGAGTCGTGCCCCCACAGCTGGAATCGAAATCGGAGCAGAAAAGGCCACTAACTTTTTTAGAATTAGAGCCTGGAGTTTTGGCAGTTACTCTGTGGGAGTTTTGCCAATCGATAAGAACCACACCACCGTTAGCTTTCGTGTGGGGTTGGATTTATACAGGGAGTTTCTTAGCCTTGGACCATTTAAGTTAGCGTTACTGGGTTTTGGCGCCTATGAGTCCACCAGGATCAAGAAAAAGTTGAATGATGATGAAGCAGAAGAAAATTTACCGTTAGTTAGCGAGCTGGTATTGAATAGTGCATTTCTTGGTGGAGGTTTGACGTTCACATGGTGACCCCGCAATACCTAAGCCCAAAAGACCGAATTGCTTGGTACTTAGTCGGTGCTGTGACGTGGATGATGTGGCAAGTTCCATCAATCACCGCAGATGTTGCCAAGGGCCCTAAACGATCCGTGACCGAGTGGAGTGCTGCCTGGGAATCGCGTCGTACGTCCGGAATTGCCGTTGATGACTTGGGATTTATCGGACGTCTTGCAGTTGTTAAAAAGGTTAAGGACCGATTTACATTGCTCCCCGTTGATACGGAGGAAGTCGCCAAAGCTTCATTTATTGATATTCCTGATGAGAGAGATATAGCAATCACTAGATTCGTAAATCGGATGAATCGGCCCAGTGACTCTACTGAGACCACCGAAAACCCTTGTGAGGATAGTTATCAGAGTATTGCGGCATGTTTGCAACTGGACGCTGTTATTGATGTAACAAATAAGAAGTGGAAGCTGATGGGCTACAACAAGGCTAAAAAATCAATGGAGCTTCTTGTTGAGAGCACCGGGCGTTCAAAAAATCGATACTTAGAATGGCTACATCGGAGGTTAAACTACGACGGTGTTATCATTGATGTTGATGGAGATTATCTTCTAGCGCTTTTGCCTCCTGGTCGTGGTGGATCTGAGATTCAAGCTTTAACTCTAAAAGATTCTTCAGATCGCATGATCTTACCAAAGGACGCGACAAAGGGTTCTAGTCTTTTACAGCTGGTCGAACGATCGGGACGATATGCAGTATTTGTACCTGTAATCATGTCCGACGACGCTGCGACCTCTCTTGTCAGGGGATCTAAGCTAATCATAGAAAGAGGTAAGCGTTCGGACGATTAATGACCGTAGCGACGAGCCATAATGAAGTTTAGAAGTTTGTGACCGGTGGATTACGGTACTCAAACTCTGGCAGGCGAAGCTTCTTCCCCCATTTACTTTCCGTGCAATAGCGCAAAATTTCTCGACCATAGGTACGCCAATGAGGAGCCGATTTACCTCCAAGTTTTTGCAGGTACTCAGTTGATTTCCGATTGTCAAAAACTACATTTGTTCCAGCAAGGTAGGCATTATAGACAGCCGCCAATTCACACGTACGCCAAAAATTTTCATCCAAAAGTCTTCGGAGCCAGGTATCGCGCAGGACTTTAAATATCCAAACTGGAATAAGAGGACGACGTCGGATATCGGTCAAACGGAAAGCGTCTTTTAGCAATTCATCGATACGGACACTTTTCTCTTTCCCTGCGGCGAGATAAAACGTTTCGCCAATGCTTTTGGGTGTCATCATTAGTCTAAACATCGACGACGCCACGAAGTCGACTGGCACAATGTCAAGCCGAGCGCTGCGTTTACAGGGGACAAACGGTAGAATATCCTTTGAAAGGAGCTGCAGAGGCCAGTAGAGAACTTTAAAATGCGGCGTAAATCCATTGCGAGAGTCGCCAACGACGATAGACGGCCTATAAACCGTCACGGGTAGTTCCTTCATATATTCGCGAACCAACAGTTCAGCCTCAAACTTACTTTGCTCATAGGCATTTGCGAAATCTTGTTTGCGATCTAGGTCGTTCTCAGAAACCAGACCGCCTTTTGTCCCTGCAACGAAGGCTGTTGAAACATAGTCAAATCGTTCAAGTTTGCCAAAGTTTTTTGACTGGACCGCAAAGTCCAATAGCTTTCGCGTCCCCTCGACATTGATTGCCCTTGATTCGTCTAGGGGAGCTGCAAAGTCGGTACTTGCCCCAATATGCATAATGTGAGTGCATTCTCGCAGCAGCAGAGCTTCAGTATCCCGATCAAGTCCCATACGGTCGCTTGTAAGATCTCCGGCTGCGATAGAAATTTTTTCGCTAGCTTGTGCACGATCACTGGGCTTAAAAACCTTATCGATCAGACTGGCGATCCTTTCGACCTCGCTTTGTTTCGAGGACGCCCTCGTCAAAAGATAGATTTTTTGGACCCTTCGGTCATGGACTAAATACGGTAATAGAGCTGTTCCCAGAAATCCTGTACCGCCTGTGATCAAAACCTTCATGAGTTTCTCCTAGAGCATCTAAACAATAGCCACCATCGCCACAGCCGTATCATGAGTGTGGGAGATGGAAAGTAACACCGATGATGCCGACATTTGATCTAATCTCTCTTTAAGAAACGGATTCATCACAAAGGAAGGTGTATCCTGTTCAGTATGCAACACCTCAAGTTCACGCCAATCCAAGCTGGGATGACGAAGTGAAGGTACTGCCTTCCTTAGAGCTTCTTTAGCCGCATAGTGAGCTGCAAAAGCTTGAAATGGAATCCCAGAACCTGCGCAGTATTTACGTTCCCGTGCTGTGAATACTCTTTCGATAAAGCCATCATTTGCGTCCATGACCATATGTTCAAACCGTCTCATAGCAACGGCGTCAATACCAATAGCCTTCACGGAACCTCCAGTTTGACGACGAGGCACGAATATTCACCGTAAGGTGACGCACGAAGGATGACCCCAACAGTCCGGCTGGGATTGAATGTGTTGAGTGATCGGTTGTCCCCGGTATGATCATACCGGGCAGTTTCTGGGATTTGTCCAGTGCAGAAAATATGGTGAAGAAAGCCAATCTCAGCAATTCCTCCAGCCTCCATGAGATGCCCCCAGCGCGAGGCAGTGGTGAGGACGATGGGTCGTTGATGGCTGTTCCAAACTTGCTTAATAGAGGCATATTCAACTCGGTCAACGTCACTGATCTGACTGCCCGTGGTCATGACCACTTCAACATCTGACGGGGATTGTTCGGCTTTCTGTAGGGTTTCAGCAATCAAATCAGAACAGACGGATGATGTTTCAAGTTTACCATAGGGGCCAACGGCCTCCGACGCTGCGCCGCTGGATAGAATCTTGCCGATGATCCGAGCGCTACGTTTTTCAGCTATTGCTCGTCGTTCAAGGACAATAAAGGCAGCGCCCTCGGCAATGGGCGTGCCGTCGGAAAGTCGGCGGCGCGTTAAAGCTGACGTAAAGACTTTATCATTGTGGGCACTGTAACCTCCTGTTACGGCACAATCAAGTCGTCCAAGTTTTATGGCCCTTGTTGCTCCAATGATTGCCATGTGGCTACTTGTTTCGAGTGTCGTATAGTTGGAGTTCGGGCCTCTGGCATCGAGGGTCTTGGCGCCATAACACAGTACGTTATTTGGCAGTCCTGTTAGTAGTGTGATGGGATTAGCCGTCCGAAAAGTCTCTCCGAAACGTCTTTCAGATAAGATGCCAGTTGAGTCTGTTGCGGCAGAAATACCCTCCTCGTAATTGACATGGTCGCCGCAAGATGATGGTGGTGCGCCAACGTATAATCCGGTTCGGTTCGGATCCACCGTTTGTGAGGAAATACCAGCGTTTTTTATGCATTCTTCAAATGCAACGAGTCCCAAAACATCGCGGTGAGATACGACTTTCGCAACCTTCCGATCAGAGAGAAATGGTGCCGGATTAAATCCTTTGATTTTGTAATCGTCTGCTGTGGTAAGTGGTTGACTTTCACCAAACGCCGCCATGTTTTTATCGAAACCTAGGCCATGGGCCGTAAGTATGCCGATACCAGTTATGACAATGTCGTCTGGAGTACTCTGTTTAGCTCGTATCATAGTAAAACCCTCCTTGCGATCAGTGATGTGTTTGAACCACCGAAACCGACAGAGTTGGACAAAGCATATTCAGCCTTCATGGGGGCTGGGTTTGAGTCGGTTAACGTTATGTCACAGCCAGGATCTTTACTTGTTATGTTGACGGAGGGAGGGAATACTTGATGTCTCAAAGACAGCATCGCCACTGCGAATTCAATTGCCCCCGCTGCAGAGATCAGATGTCCCGTCGTGCTCTTTGTACTGGAAACTTTGACGCCACAGGTGTCTTTGGGAAAGACTTTACTTATAGCAAGAGACTCAACCTTGTCATTCAGAAGGGTCGACGTCCCGTGGGCGTTAATATAGCCTACTTGTTTAGGAGATATGCCAGCGTCTGACAAAGCCATTTCCATAGATTCAATAACTCCGCGGCCCTCTGGATGTAGATCGGTGATGCGGTACGCGGACTCGGTAACGCCGTATCCGCAGATTTCTCCAAGGATCGCTGCGCCGCGCTTTTTTGCATGCTCATAGTCTTCAAACACCAACATGCAGGCACCTTCGCCAAGGACGAACCCATCGCGATCAGCGTCAAAAGGTCGAGACGCGCTTAAGGGATCATGGACCCTTGATGATAAGGCACCAAGAAGGCAAAAGCCTGCCATCTGGAAAGGATTGACCATAGAGTCAGCGCCGCCGGTCAACACCACGTCATAATCGCCAGAGGCGACCATTTCATAGGCTTCGCCCAGGGCTTGGCCTGATGATGCGCATGCCGTATGAATCGTCGTGGTTGCCCCTTTTGCATCAATCAAGCGAGCCAGCATGGTTGATAAGGTATTCGGAAAATTCTTGCGATGATATGGCGTTGCAGGATCTCGATCACACTCGTTAGCCATATAAACCGTCTTATGCCAATTGAGATCTGGACTTCCGACGCCAACGCCAAGGCAAACGGCAGATCGTTTAGGGTTTAAATTCTTGCCACTCACAATCTGGGCCTGCCGCGCAGCTTCAAGTGCAGCGTTCCATCCGAATTCACCTGCTCGGTTGAGAAACTGTGCCTGTTCGCGTAGGTCGGCTGTCTCAGACAGGCCAGTTAAATCAAGATTGAATCCTCGTACTTGGTACGCGAAATTACAAGGAAACGCCTCAGCATCAAAGATTTCCACTGGACCTGCTGTTCTTCGTCCCTCGATAATACCGTTCCAGGTGTCGTTCATTGTGTGGCCGATGGGTGTCACTGCGCCGACTCCTGTGATCACGACCCTACGTTTTGGTGGATGCATGGTTGCCTTCCTTTCTTTGCACGAGATGCTACTTTTGAATAGCTTACTTTAGCGGCGAACGATCAAGCATTAAGATAACTGAAACCGATATCGACCCCTGAGAATGCGTTTCTGATTCACGGATATCTCGGCGATGGTTTCAAATAGGCTATCGTTAGTTTCTGTGATGTTAACATGAACAACAGCGGTATCGCCGGGGCGAATAAAGGATTTTATCTTTAGATCTTGGACCGCAACCGGTGTGACGGTTACGCCCGCTGGTGAGCATTGTTTAAAAAGTCTTTTGGTGGCTTCCGTGATCATCTCGTTGATCACAACGATTGGAGTTACTGGAAAGCGTGGGAAGTGATCCGCATAAAATGGCTCGTGGACAAGGAACTGTTTTGTCGTTGTAATAGATTGTCCTGGTTTGAGATCCAGGATAGCGTCGACTAAGCTTGAAAAATCAAACGCAGACTCTGATGGGTTTGCTTGGAGACCCTCTTGGCTTAAGGTGATGAGTCTTTGCCTTGTGATGACAGGGTCTTCCAATTCTGTAAGGGGCATGAAATAACCTCCACAGTCTTGGATTTCAACCACTGTTTTCCCCGCAAACTTAGCAGTTCCGGAAAAAATGAAAGAATCTTCACTTTGATCCGTGATCCAAGCCTCAAGATCAACCGTTGCGGGAGCAGGAACTCCCTGGTCTAGGTGTATAGTGGTCGCAAACAAGAAAACAGGGCGACCGGAAAAATCATTGTCCTTTAGAGTCATCCACGATACCAGTTGACCGATGGCTTCAGAAATCACGCTTGTGCTGATGATGCATTCGGCCTTGGCGCCTTTACGACGCCAAGGTTCTCCTGCACTAAAATCAACCTGACCTCGGATTTTTTTTCCTTCGATCTCTGTGATTCGACTGACGAACAAAAAACGCATAGTCGATTTACCTTGCGGAATACAGCGAAAATTTTCCGTCTCTTGATCTTAAAGCGTAGCAGCAGTAGCTTTGCTCGCAGGGTTTGCAATCGGCGCTGCATCACCCAATCGCTCGAGCACCATGCGTTCAAAGGTTGCTACCGTAAATAGTGTCGGAATGTCTTTAACTTTGAGACCGGGCTTAAAGCGCGTCGGTGCGACTTCAGGCATGATAGCTCGTAATCGAGCCAGTCCTTTCTCCTGTAGAGCTCCTTGAACTTCGAACTCCCCGTCGGCAAGATCGCCGCGAGCACGAGCTTCGATATCGCCTTTCGGAAGCTTGATGCCGAAAGCCTTCTCGAGGCGGAACACGATATCCAGAAAGTCAATACTTTCTGCACCGAGATCGGTCATGAGATTTGCATCTCGCGTTACCTGATCCTTGTCGCAATAGAGTGCCTCTGCGATGATCTCTTGGATTTTTTCGAATGTTGTTTGCATAGTGTGTCCTTTCTCTGATCTAGGGTCCCTTAGGAGCCCATTGTTTAAAGTTTTAATCCACCGTCGATGTGAATCACTTCCCCGGTGATGTATGAGGCTCGATCTGAAGCGAGAAAAACAGCCAAATTGGCTATATCTTGCGGTTGGCCGAAACGTTTTAAAAGTACGGATTCCAAAATTTTGTCACCCGCAGCATCCCGGACATCTTTACTCATGTCAGTCACAATGACGCCTGGTGCAATGCAGTTGACCCGAATATTTCTTGGCGCCAACTCTACGGCTAAAGCTTTTGTCATGGCTTCGACTCCGCCTTTAGAAGCAGCGTAATTGACTTGACCGCGTCCTGGTCTAGATGCTGCAACGGATGAAATGTTAATGATGTTTCCCGATCTTGCGCGTACCATCAAGCGAGTGATGGCTCGGGTGACATGAAATGCCCCACCGAGATTCGTTTGAATCACATCGCGCCAGGCATCGTCTTCCATAGACAAAATGAGGTCGTCTTTAACAATACCGGCATTGTTTATGAGGACGTGTGGCGTGCCATGTTCAGCTTCTAACGCCTGTATCGCCTCATCGACTGAGGTTGATTGACGAACATCAAGTCGAACGCCGTGCACGTTGAGATTTTGGGATTTAAGTCCACCGATGAAGTCTAACGCAGCGGATTCATTGTGAAGGTAGGAGGCAATAACTTTGGCCCCGGCTCGGGCGGTGGCTTCTGTCATGGCGCGGCCGATCCCTCGGGTGCCGCCCGTAATCAGGACAGTTTTGTTTTCCAAGCTCACTTGCATGGTGTTGCCTCCAGGGAGCGGTCGCTAAAGAACATGAACTTTGATTGAGTTTCGAGAAGGTACGTGATCTCGGGGGCTTTTTGCAAGCATAAAATTAATAGTTTTATGATTTTAGATATTTAAACGAACATTAGAAAATGATTAGAGGCTTATTTTTTAATGTTTTATAAAAATATTTTAAATAATTGGAGGTTGTCTGCCCAAGTCTGCGGTCCTCAGGAGTTGAAAATTCAGCATTTTTATGAAATAAATAGGCCCGCCGTGCCGCGGGCAAGTAAATGACGCCTGAGGACGTGCATGGCCTCCATGCACCCCGTCTGACTTAAATTAGGATAGATCGCCTACTTTGACGGTAAAACGGCGCGGCCTGGGCTACCCATAACGTGGTAACCGCAATCCACATGCAGAGTTTCACCAGTTGTGGCCGAGGCTAAATCGCTGAGCAAAAAGCCTGTCGACCGGCCGACCTCCTCGGCGCTGATGTTGCGTCCCATTGGCGCAATGGCCTCATACATCGTGAGCATGTCGCCTGCGCCGACGGCTGATGATGCTAAAGTCTTTACAGGACCGGCACTGACGGCATTGACGCGAATACCGCGCGGGCCTAAGTCCCAAGCTAAATACTTTGTTGCGGATTCTAAAGCGGCCTTACATAAACCCATAAGGTTGTATCCACCCACAACACGTTCGCCGCCATAGTAAGTCATCGTTGCCATGGCGCCACCTCGTTCCATGAGCGGAGCGGCGGCTCTGGCGCAAGCAATGAAGCTATAGCAGCTGATATCCATCGCGTTCAAAAAACCAGCACGGCTGGCGTCAATCGTGGCGCACTTGATGTCTTCCATCGGAGCGTAGGCAATTGAATGAACCAAAAAGTCGATCATACCGAAGTGGCTTCGGACGTCTTCAAAGAAGCGCGCAATATCGGCGTCATTGCTGACATCGCATGGCTTTACGAATTCGATGCCAAGTGGTTCTGCTACGCGCATCACGCGCCGCAACATTTTAGGCGGTCCCCCATCCTTGTCTGGTAGATGGCTTAAACCGATCGTTGCGCCCTCTTTCTTGAGAAACTCCGCTACTCCTGCAGCAAGAGAGTGTTCATTTGCCACTCCCATGATGATCCCTTTTTTGCCTGTAAAGAGTCCCATTTGTTGTGGACCTCCTCTATTAAATCAGAAAATACTGTGATGCCCAAAATGGACTACAACGACCTCGATACCCTAGCGGAGGACACTACTTCTCACAACAGCAAACCGTCACGGGTCAGGGGTTTTTATCAGAGATTGTGATGCTTAGAAATTAATCCATGGTCGGTCAAGAGATAGGGAGGGTTTGTCTTAAAATAAGGCGTCAAAACCAAATGTCCAATAGCCCTGCCAAGGTTTTGTAACCACTTGGCCAACTCCAAGCCCCACATTAAAGTGAACGCCTTTATTATCAAGGAAGAGATCTAGGCTGTAGCCGTGAGCCCCCTGAAGTTCACTGGGCGGCGGCAAATCTTTATTGCGCCAGGCTGTTCCATAATTGTAGAACCCAGATACGACGAGACGTTCGAGATATAAGAGTGTGATGAACTTGTCGATATCACGAATCAACGGATAGGTTGCTAAAAATTTTGCTCGGGCTTGGTTGTCGCCAAACACCGGTGAAAACAGGCCAAAGTCATCAGTGATTGCAAAATTTGTCTGATTTAATCCGGCCCCTGAGCCAGGTATGACGGTCTTAAGAGGAACGTACATTTCTTGCAGGTCGCGTCGTTTTGGGCCCCTTGTGCGACTTCCCTCAAGACCAAGTTCTAGTTTTCCCGCTCCTATCAATACTCCAGACGAAGTTTGTAAACCGATCACATCGTATTGGAAGGTTTTATTAATCCCAGCTGGTGCCACTCGCGCCCGAAGCGACGAATTTGCGTAGAGCGATCTGTTTGATAGGCTCAGGCCTACTGTGCCATAGATTTCGTTGAGGGAGCCAACTCGTTGTGCGCTGCCAATGTAAGGCTTGAGAGTTGATGCTTTCATACCCCATGCATAGTCAATTCCCAGATGCTGCCAGGTTTGTGAATAGACACCGTCAATGTGACCGCCAGCTTCTTCGAGATAGCTTGAGTAAATTTGTTGATCCGTCTTCTTACGGTAGCGACCATTATACACTTGGGCACGGAATCCTGAGGCTGACCAGGTTGGGGCGTAGCGATTACTGATAATGCTAATCTCCTGGTAAGGAAAACGACTCATGGCCCCGTAGAGCATTGTCAAACGTACGGTTTCGTTTTGCATTTCATCCATTAAGGGTACAGAGATCACGCCAATTTGTGGTCCCAGCGGATCATCGGCGCCAAGCCACGGGAAGGCAAAAATAGGGCGCCCGCGCCATTTCGACGGCTTAGACGAGGATGGAATATCTTGGTCGTGATGGATGACATTGCTGACAGGCGCAGAGTTGTTTTTACTTTGATCAACCGTTTTTGCATCGTCGGTCCAAATGTCGGAGGCTTTTAGAGCCTCCGCTAGTGTTAATGGCCTTTGGGAACGTAGTGTTTCAAGTAATGGTGATGTACGTGAGGATAGCTGCTTGCAAGAACTTGCTGGGAATTGTCCCGGATCTGGTTGCGCTGCTCCGTATCCATCAGCTGCAAAAACAATGAGATTTGGCCGCATGGTTTGAGAGCCGACAATCCTCACAGGAAAGTCAGCCAGTTCAATCATCTCAAGACAGCTGTCTTTGTCGTCGAGCTTCACGAGAGACCGCTGAGACCGATCACCCATCAAAACCCAGCGCGACTGTCCCGCAACGGCCATGCTGATCGGACGTCCTCCCGTAGCTAGGTTGAGATACCTCCGTTGACCAGATGCTAACTGAACTTCGATCACCCTGTGACTATCCCCGGTGACCGTTTCGTGATCCTGTGCGAGCCAAATCGTGGTGGTCTCGTTTGTTGCTACAGAAGCATGGCTTCCGAGATTTCTCAGATGAAAGGGCATGGTGGTCTTTAGACTGCACTTCACAGAACGTGACGTGAATGTTGCTACCGGTGCTGAGCATAGCCTTGAAGTCTGTGTTGTTGTCTCTAGCCACCAAACATCAGACGCTCCAAGCCAAAGCCCATCAACGAGTGTTGACTTATGGCGTTTAATCCATTTCGTCTTGCCATCGCCTACGCTCAACCCGATACGCAGTCGTCTGTCGTTGGCGCCGTGATCGTACGCATGAACCCAGGCTCGCTTGGCGTCACTCACGACCTCAAGGACGCCTAGAACTTGGTCATTGGCCTGTTTTTTGATAAGAGATCCTCTTTCAAATGACCATCGCCACGGGCTGGATAACAACGAGCTGGGGCTCATGTTGGCTATTAGAAGAGGTCTCTTTGTCTTTGCAGTCCAGTAATCCGTGGCGGCCCTTTTATACTGTTCATATAAAACTTGACCAGGCTCCCCTGTTAAAACTTTTAGAGTTTCATCCATCGGGAGAAAGTCATTGAAGGGGGTGACGGCCCATGGCCAATACCAAGGCATAGACTTTGATTTGAAGTTTTGCAGTGCTTGCGGAAGTTTATTGGCGTCGTGAGTTTTCAGAATCCAAGAAACGAAGGCTCCGCTTGTCGCATAACCGCGATAGCTGAAAGGACCGGTTGTATAGAGGCTGTGGATTCGGTCCCAGGATGGCCATTGGCCCGTTAGGGCCTGATAGCGTTCAACTCCTGCCTGTTCGTCAGATCCCACGGAGACACTCATTGTTTCTGCTAGACCTTCGATAAACCAGGCTTCCATCCAGGGCAGGTGAATGATCGCGCCAGCAGGTCCAAACCAATTGTTTAGATGCTGATACATCATGGCATGAGTATATTCGTGCCATGATAGATCGCGTCCACCTTGCCCGAGTGTTTGAAGTTCAATTGTATCGGTCACAAAATTAGCAAAAGAGGCGTTATCGCTGATGGCTGACATGTTGACAATTAAAGGTGATTGTCGACTGACGCCAAACCATCGTTCTAGGTGTGGTTTGGCTGCCTCAAGGGAATTAAGGGTCAGCTTTGCTTCGTCAGGAGTTCGGCTATCATGGTAAATTCTAAAATTAGGTGATTCTAGTTCCATGAACGTCAAGTCACCTTGATTGTACCCAAACCCGATCGGCAGGGCCACTGCCTTCGGTGTTGAGATGAACAAGCCCGCTAAAAAAGACAAACGTGTGAGAAGCATAATCACAGGCGGTATCCTATTGGTAATCGTCCCGATATTGTATATGATTTTTAAACTCCGGACCAAACCAAATGACATGGCTTTCCATCGTATTCCCGATCCAGGGTGTTTGTTTAGATAACCCACAACTTTTTCGGTCGTTGACTCGTCGAGCCGAGAGGTGTGACGTCTTCCAACTCGTTTGAATTGGACTGAGTAACAGACGTGTATTGATAAGTGCGGCTAGCTATCAGCCACTCTGAATGGTGAGTCTCCAAGCGGTGCAAAGGATCGCAGATGTGAAATAAATGCCGATTAGTTTTATTTTTTTGGTGCTGGATATTGTAACAAATCGCAGAAATCACCGTTCCTTGATGCTTTTTTCCTCCTCATCTAGAGCCATTTCAATGTCGTCTAAATGGGATTTTTCGATGTCATTAGGCTCCACTCTGGCTCTCAAAACCATCTGTCGGGCGTCGGCAATGTCACGATACTTTTGAAACTCAAGACAAATGATACACATAGCGATCCTCCTGTTCTCTCGTGTAAAAGAGGAGTTCGGCTAGCCTCACAGAAAGTATCTTAAGACCTGTTTTTATCATTGAATTCAGCTTGTTATTCTGGGATTTTAACGTTATGCAAGCCTGTCTTTATCGGTATATCAGTGAGCTTTAAGGCCATATAGGACGCCAGAGATCCGCAAACAGACGATTCGTGATGAGAGGCGTGTGACCATAGATTGATCCCTTCGTGTTATCGAATATCTCTGTGTGGCAAATATGTGATGACAAAAGATGAAATTTGAGGACGGTGATGGGAAATAAAATAGGCTGCGGAAGCGACTAAATTCTGGTTATGCCTTGGCATAACTTGCCTGATCCTAGGATGTTCGTCCGATCATGTCTTGTTCGGTACTGGTAAAATAGTGATTCACCCTTTCACGCATTTCCTGGAATGACTTAGACTTCATCGTCACCTTCCAAAATGAGTGACCAAACATGAACCAGCGGGATGCTGTGGCGGCGTAAAATCTTAATTTTTGCATGCCGAACTCTTCGACGCCATCGCCAACGCTGAAATAAAACTCAACCAGATCAATAAATTTAAGAAAAGCTTGAAAAAACTCCTGAGCCTCTTCCCGCGGCGTTCTTGGTGCACGCTCCCCCTCTCGTCCGGTTGGTTTGACACTAAGTCCTAAATCCTCCGCAATTTGCCATAAAATCCAAGGGCGAGCTGTCGCTGCGCGGGCAATCATAGCACCGGAGCACCCAAACTTTTGTATAACAGCTAAGGCATCCGCAGATGTCTGAATATCACCATTTGCAACCACTGGAATTGATAGTGTCGCTGCAATTTCTCCAACAACCGCCCAATTTGCTGGTCCCTCATGCTTTGCGGCTCTTGGTCGGGCGTGGATCGTGATCCAGTCTACGCCAGCCTCAACTAACGCACGGGTAAAATGCTTAAGATAGGCCTCATCGACCTCTTTGTCAGCACCTCCGCGAAGCTTCACGCTAACAGGGATGGGGCTATGGCGCTTCACCATCCGCACAACCTCGGCCGCATAGTTTGCGTCACCCATGAGGCGCACGCCCCAGTTATGACGAAGAACATGGCTTTGAGGGCAGCCCATGTTGATATCAAATCCCCAAGGAGAGAGCTCCATGAGCTTTTTCACGCTTGGACCTATAAATGCTTCCTCGTTACCGAGAAGTTGAGGCACAAAAAAAGATTCACCGGATGCAACTTTCAGCTCACGTGTCACATGTAAACGCTCGCTGGGTAACTTGCGCGTAGATAGCATCTCCGTAAAGCGAAGAGCTGAGATACCCTGAGGCGTGTACGACTGAATCAGCTGACGAAACGCTACATGGCTAATCCCTACCATAGGTGCGATCATGAATGGAAACGATAGTCCGAGAGACTTCATTTTAAAAGAAAACCTTTCTTCAATAGCTGTCCGCGCGCAGACTTTTCGGTTTTTCCTATCTTTTGGTCAGAGAGCTGGTTTTCTTTTACCTGATTGTATTAGCCCCATCATGGGCGCTAGTGTTATGAGAGATGTTAACCCTGTGTGCCACCAGGATGCATGGTTAACTGCTAGCAGTGAGATATAAAACGACAAGACGTGCCAGACGTTTATCACCAACAGGGCTAGTAGCTGTCCAGACCAAGACAAACTAAAAAACCGGGGTAGCATCAGAAGCATTAGGGCGGCTAATGACAGCATCTCAACCGTCAGTTGCCCAAGGTTACCTTGCGGATGACCGTAGAACTGATCACAGCTCGTGTCCGTCCACCAAAAGGAGCCCAAGATGGCCACGAGTAAAAAGTGCATTGCAAAGGTTGTCTTTCTGGATATGCGGTGTCGCAAGCACCAGACAGCGCACCAGTTGATTGAAATCAATAATGCTACTTTCGACATGAAAAATATGTTGCTCTCACCCCAGTCGCACCCTCCCTCCATGAATAAGACCATTCCGTCGTCACATAGCGGCCCAGGGGGGAACGCAAAACTCTGCCCCAGAAACACCAATGACATGAAAACAATCGCCGCAAAGGGGATCACCTGCAGGGACCGAGGTAGAGACTTCTGAAAAATATCTTCTGTTAGAGTGACAGTCCTTTTGTCATCGACGAGCGAAGGCATGGGGAGCAACAGATAACGGCGCACGAGTAGTATCAAAAAGGATAACGATAACAGAAAGCAGACAATCGTGATTCCAATCGGAAAAGTCATGAGGACTGTTGAAACATCGACGTTGGCATACTGACCAAAAGCCAATAGAATTGACTGTAAAGTAAGACCGCTCATGGCTACTACGGTGAATACTTTTGCTGAAGAATTACGGTGACTGAGTGTTGTCCAAGTGATCATAACTGAGAGCAAAAAATAGGGGGCCACCATCATGGCCTTCAGATGCCAAACGTACACAAGGGCCTCACGGCCTAGCCCCAGGGTTAAAAGGAGCACGGCTAAAATATTAAGTGCCGGGATCTGAGTATTGTTGCCGGCGACCGGCATTGCGGCTTGCGAGGGGGAGGATGTTTCCCTTGCCGCGCTCGGGAGCTTTTCATTTGTATTGATGACACCAGAAGTCATTGATCAATTTTTCCCTGCGCTCAAATGAATCTGCCTTGCAGTTTTATACTTTCTGCGCCAAAAGTTTAGCTTATCTGGAAAATATCTGGTAGATGAAAAACAACTATTGTGTGCCCTATTGTCAAGGGTCGGATAAATATAATGCTTATCGATCAGCTTATTTAAGATTCCTGTGTCAAATTAGCGACAACCGAAGCCATAGGCTACTGTCATCATGCTGCGAGTTAGTTATCTCCGGCATTCAACTTTGACAGCGGAAATAGCTGCAACGACAGGCCGTAGACCGCATCGTCACCGCTAGAGTACTCATCAACTAATGTTTGACAAAAATTTGTAATCTTATGCTGAATCTCAACTATCTTATCCAAGCTAACAGGCAGCATGATAGATCGTAGGTGACGAGTACTCATAGGAAACGTGTCGATAGCCTTTCTACCTCGTTTAATCATGTCTTTATGGTAGAGTCTTATCCACTCAGAACGTAGTCCGTTATCTATTGTGAGGTGATAGTCGCACGCCACCCAAAGTTGAAGTTTTCTAGAAACCAACCTTAGTCGCTCGAGACGACATAGAATGTCGTAGATCTCGATACTGTTTAGACCGGTTAATCGTTGAATCGAATCACAGGTTCCATCAAACGACTTCAACAGCATGCATGTGAAGACAAGCATATGATCTGGTGTTGCAATGATGTGAAACTCATCATTTGTCAGATCTCGTCGATTTGCGCCTTTTCTTACCGCTAGCAGTCTTTGTCGGGCTGCGTGTCTTTCCGATGCATCTGTGCTAGTCTGTAGCAGAACCATATCTTTGAAGTTGGAAGACTTGCTAGGTGTTAAAGTGAGCCTGTGAGCGATGCCATCCGCTTTTTCAAATGATAGATCTCCTTTTCCAGAAAAAACCTCACTAAGATGAGAGTGAGACATTTGTAGATCGCGGGCGAAAGCGCGTAATGAGTAACGCGGATTTTTGCATTTGCGATCCTTAAAAATGTTAAGGAGAAATGATCGGTAATCTATCTCTTGCGTGATTTGATCGTCCATTACCAGCCTGTAAAAAACTCGGAACCGTAATTAGTAAATCTGCTTTTATTTACCTGACCACCCCACACAAGCATTGATTTTCCAGTCCAAACTGCCGAGGATTCTATAGATGTTAATGGGGATATCTCCTCAGTTTTGAACTCCCGCCAAGTACCTGGGCTCGTTGTCCCAGGCGCGCCGGGAAAATATCCTAGCACGGATGAGGCGAATGCATCAGAGTGCGGGTTACTGAGGCCACCGAAGACGAGCATTTTGTCACCGGCCCATACAGCCCGGTGTTTAAATCGACCCGCACTCATTGCCGCGATTTTATGAATTTGCAACGTTTTAAGATCTAATACCATGCCCTGTGATATGACGTTACCATCTGAATCAAGCCCACCAAACATTAGTATACGATTTTGGGACGGCACATGGACGAAAGAGCCATTGTGGCGCGGTAGATATGGCTCTCCACTGGTGACAAGGTTACTCCAGGTCATTGTTTCTGGATCAAATAGAAAACCGTCTGGGCGTATTTCCGAGCAGTAATCAGCAAAGCTTTTGGCGCACCCTCCGAAAATCAGCATTTTGTTAGCTGTAGCAGTGTTGCCAGTTTGCCCTGTCCAAACTGCAAAGTGATGACTTCTCGGTGTAGGAGTGTTGGGGTCAGTTGAAGGAATAGGCGTCCATGTATTTGTGTGCGGATTATATAGACCCCCATCCGATAAAACATTTGGAATGGAGTTGGTGTCATGATTTTTAGCTTCTCCGCCCCAAACGATTAGCTTGGTTCCGGACCAAACCATAGAGTGACGGACGCGAGGCGAGGGAGCCTCATCCGATGCGGGGATTGCCGTCCAGCGGTTCCTTCTTAAATCGTAATGGCCTCCGTCTCCTAGGTCAAGACTGCAACCATCGCCCCCTCGGCATCCTCCCCAGATAAATAAAAGATTTTTAAGAGTGTCACCGGCGTTAGCTCCTGTCCAAACTGATTGGGCTTCAGCGCGTGGACTAGGGGCATTGATACTATCCATTTCCGTCCAAGAGTTGTTTGCCTCATCGTAAATCGCTCCGTCATTGAAGTACTGGTTGCCACCACATGCGTAGACAGAGTCCTGACCATCTCGGCAGCCGCCCCAGACCAATAATCGATTCCTAATCTCCGCGTCATCGGTAGGGCCTGTCCAAGCAGTTGCATGAAATCCCCTAGGCTCAAATGTGTGTGTTTTGCCATCTCTCGTGAAATAAGGCGTCTTAATGTCCCGCCAGTGGGGCTTACCGTTGCGAACGACCAATTCAAAGAGTCTATGAATTGCAAGCGCCACATCGTCACAAAACTGGTCCTCTTTTTGTGCTTGTTGCTCTTGAGATCCTTCGAAGACGGCTCCGATGCTTTCACGAAGGTCTTCTTCTCTCAGGAGGTGATGTATGGACTCGTGGATTATCAAACGATTTGCGAACGCTTGTCCGCCCTCTGCCAAGCCGATCTCGCACAACTTCAGTGAAAATACGATGTCATTCAAGCTCGGGTTTCTGGGATCATTCGTCCAAGCGCATGTTGTATACTCTCCTAGGGGCTGATCAGATGAATCTTTGTAAATGTGTTCACTGGCGATGATATCACTAGCCAGTGCTTGCAATAGTGATCTGGATTTTACAAACCGATAGACTAATGAATTTTTATCCAGTTGATCATCAGAATCAAACAATTCAATGTTAAGTGCAGCTGTATTGACCCAGTTTGCACTCTCCCTCTGAGCTTGACCAAGCACTATGCGACGCCAGTCCCCTGCATTTCCGACAGTTACCCCACCGTCACCTTTATGCCCCCCGTTTTCACCGCTTGACAAAGAGGCTAAAAAAGTGGTCAACGAAATGAGTAATGAAAAAAAAGCAAAGCACTTTTTGCTACCAGTGATATTCATTGAATGTCCTTAAGAACCAAAAATTTTGGATCAACAATGGCACAATTTAATTTGAGGTTTCTAAGTTTGAGTAAATCTGGGACTTTGTCAATTAGAAACGCGGAACTATCTACGTCTCATAAAGAAAGTTAGCTAATATTAATCAAATTTTTTTGGAGCCTATCTTCGGCCGGTTAGGAGTCTTCTGGTTCGATGCAAGATACTGATGACGCCAGTATGGTTACTGGTTGCAGCCCCCTCATTTATGTGTTTTAAGACGAGTCCAGCGGGGGATTTCTCTGCAGTGATTGCGCGTCCCGAACAGCAGTAGCTTCTGGTTAATGTTGATCTTTGGATTGAGAGCTAGCAGATTTTAGCGTCATCAGCCAGGATGGCGAGGTTCAAATAGGAGGTAGTATTAGATGTCATTAAGTCGTTTTGATGTCACAGAAGCTTTAAATTTTAAACGGTTTTCCCTATTTCTTTCTGCTTTTATAGCTATGCCTCTCGGAGTTACTTTGGCAGACATGGAAAAGCCTGCTGCGGTTTTTGAGTTTCACAAATCTCGCTTGCTGAATATTCGTATTCTTGACAATGCCGCGACCCTATCGCCAGCGGTAATAACGGTAGATCAATCAGGAAAAATTTTATTCTGGGATGTACCGACCCAACGGATCGGTTGGGAAAGTCAATTGGGAGATAAGTCAGAGTCTAGGTATGCCTACATAGCGGCATCAGAGGATCAAAGGATATTCTCGGTACTGCGTCAAAATTCGCCGGTAAATGTTTACAGTACGATCACCGGCGCTGTGATTCAGACGATTAAAATTCCGGCTGGAGCTGACAACGAGTGGTGGATCACAGGGGATTTTTCACCCGACAACAGGCGTTTCGTTATTTCGAGCGTAAACGGAGATCTGAGGATGTTCGATGTAGAGAGCGGACTTCAGACTGCTGCCGTAATCGCTCCCCCTCCCGAACCAGGCGCGGAGGACCAAGGGGGATTTGTCTCCTTTTCATCCGATGGGCGGTTTTTGATCTTAGATGGGGAGCAACTTACAATTTACGATGCAGTATCCTTGAAGTTTGTGAAGTCAGTTAGTAAACAACATCTGAATATAACATCTCCATCGGCGTTTTCGAAGAACATGCGAGTGATCGCGTTTGCCAACAGTCGGGAAATTTTTATTATTGACGCCGAAACGCTGAGTGTGATTCACACAATTGAAAATGCTGGAGCGGCGTCCGGTATCAGTCTTTTTACAGCAGCAATCCACTTTGACTCGAGATCCTCAAATCTCTATGTTTTACACGCGATGGAGAGTTATCCATTTTCAGGATATTACGAAGTGATTGATATCGTTACCGGACGTAAGAGATTATCCACGCGTATTTCCTCTGCTATTTTAGCGCTCCCGTTATCAGAGGGATATTTTAGTTTACCAATATCAATCGGTCCAGGTGGGGCTTTTGCAATGACGGGTGGAAAGAATCCTAGCTCCGTTTCCATATGGAATCTTCCCCTACCGGAGCAGGGCAACTAGTGTTTATCGGGAAGTTATTTTAGAGATATGGTTTTACTCTTTGTCTTGTCAGCTGATTTAGTGGTTAGTTGTAAATAGAAAAATTCCTGACATAGACGCACAGGGATTTTCTGAAAGCATTCGTCTCGTACAAAACCCCCAAGCTCTCCTGTTTACGGAGATCATGGCCTTAATTTTTATAACCGCCGCGATCAACGATAAAATGGCGGTTAGTTAAACAGCACGAGCATTTAGTGTTAAACATGCAACACATAGATGTCGTGCTAAAGGTGATAACTTGCAAATTACGGAATCAAAGACTGTTACAGCGAAAGGCAACTTTCAATAGCTGGACGGTGCTCGACATCGCTAATATCGCACGGTAAATTCACATGGGTGCTGCTCCCGCCGCACTTTTCTACTTGCAATTCTATGGTTTTATTTGCGACGCATGAGCAGATAGCGTCGGTGTTCATAGGTGGATCTGACTCTTCCATGCAAACTTCCTTGACGAGTGCAAAAACGAGCGTTCGATTTTCCGGTTTTTGATTGTTTTCATCTCCGCCTTCGACGGAAACTTTCGGTCCGCAAGCAGTGAGATATATCGTAAAAACCGTGAGAATAAAGATTCTAGTTACAAAAAGCATCGACACTCCAATTTGAGAGATCTGCCAGGACTATAAATTTCGCTGTTACATTCAACTTAGAACGACCAGCCAAGGTAGAATCTCATGAGATGCAGGCTCGATCCTCCCATAGCCGTTTTGATACTGTCTTGTTGCTTTTTTTCGTTAGATTCATCGAGGTTGTCTGCCTTTGAAAATTTACTTTTGGTTGACAGAGATAGGAAGTATCCTATCCAGTCACACCCAAGCGTAAATCCTGGCCACTGCCATTGATTTCCAATGTGTGTGTTGATACCTACGTTGGAAACATTTGCTTTAAGACTTTCCCGATCCACTGATGTTCCAAACTTATATACAGAGTATTTGACATCAAAAGTCTCATACGTCAGACCGCCGTCAGCGTAGAATGAATCGCCGATGAAGTATTTTGCTTTCCCTTCAATGATTGACTTTTTTGATTCAAAGTCCCCAATTTTCGCTGTGGAGGCTGCATACGACATTTCCCCTGCAAGCTCAGGCGTGAAAAAGTATCCCGCTCGCAAACCGCCTACGGGTACCATCGTTAGGCCAATGACCTCCCAGGCCGCGTAGGCGCTTTTGTTCTCCCGGTTTGCTCGGTTTTCGGATGCTAATGTTGGCGCAGCATAGCTGAGCAGCGCGCTAACACCAAGTACCAGATTAACCATTTTTGCATTCATAGACTTCATAGAGATCCTCCCTAATAGGTTTTTGTTAGAATTTAGGGTTAACCATTTTCTGTCTACACGCAACAGACCGTATGAGTATTTCTTGAAATAGTGGTCGGTGGTGGTCGGTCGGTTTAAAATCCATTGCGACTACATCGTGGATGGCAATGTGATTTTTCCATCGGGATAGATTTTGTTTAGGGCATTGAAAGCCGCAATGCGGTAGGCTTCTGCAAGCGTGGGATAATTAAAAATCATGTTGATCAGGTCGTTTGCAATGCCATCTTTGAGCATGAAAGCAAGTCCAATATGCACCAGATTTGCTGCGTCTTCGCCTACGATATGGATTCCCAAAATACGATGCGATTTTCGCTCGATCAAGAGCTTCAATAAGCCGTGATGAGCTCCTTTAATGTGGCCGCGGGCAAGTTCGTAGTAGTAGGCTCGTCCGACGATGTAGTCGATACCACTTTCCTTGAGTTGTTCTTCAGTTGGACCAACGCTTGAAAGTTCAGGAATGGTATAGATGCCGATAGGGAAGTGTTTAGGAAATTCACTTCGCATCGTTGCAAAGGCATGAAGCGCGCAAAAGCGTCCCTGTTGTGCGGAGGTTGCCGCGAGTGCTGGTGGACCCACTACGTCTCCCGCAGCGTAAATGTGGGGAATACAGGTTTGAAAAGACTCGTTCACCGGAATTGTGCCGCGATCAGTTACTTTGATGTCTAATGCCTCTAACCCGAGATTTTCAGAGTTTGAGATTCGTCCTGCCGCAAAAAATAACACATCTGTGTTGATATTTTCGTCCGTTAATCCGACTGTCACATTTGGACCATCTGTATGAATTGACTTCAACTCTTGGTTTAAAAGAATGCGTACACCCAGTTCGGTCATCGATTTTTCAAGTGCTTTTACAACTTCTGCATCAGACATAGCTAATAATCGATCGCGCGAGTCCACGAGAACCGTATCAACACCTAATGCGGCAAAAATACATGCGTACTCACATCCAATTACGCCGGCGCCATAGATAAGCATGTGCTTGGGTACTGACTTCAACTGTAATATCTCGTCACTGTCAACGACACGCCAACCGTCAAATGGAATATGTAGAGGGCGACGTGGACGCGATCCCGTCGCGATGACGATGACGCGACCCTTGAGTTTGTACGATGAACCTTCAAGGGGGGTGATACAAATATTATGTGCATCCTCAAATTTCGCTATACCACTTATGATTTCGATCTTGTTTTTTTGCGTGTATCGTCTGACGAGAGCTTCTTCGTCAGACGATACCGTCTGGGCTCGTTGGTATAGTTTCGATGTGCTTAGATCCTGGATGACCCGTTCCACCCATCCTGGTCCAGCGTGATGCCTAATGCCGTGTATCGCATCAAGGCTTTCACGAATGGTTTTCGATGGCAGAGTGCCTGTGTGAATCCAGGCTCCTCCCAACCGATTGTGCATTTTTTCGATAACGCAGACTGATTTTTTTAATTTTGCCGCTTGGATTGCCGCCTGGATTCCGGCTGGTCCGCTCCCAATGACGATCAGGTCGTATTCGCTTTTAGAGGGTCTTTGTGCAGTGTTTATCTGATTCATTGTGATTGATTCTAATCTTTCGTTGTCATAGCGGCCGGATCAGCTGTTTTTTAGCTGCTTCACTCAGGTTTGTCACTTGCATAATTCGTGTATGTTCAAGCATTGAAAAACATGAGAGTATCTCTACACAGATGTCTAAGGGAGTCTATTCTATGGATCCAACTTCAGCATTATTCGGTATCCTGCCGCTTGTTGTCTTTGCTGTTATTGACCTTTTTGCTGGCATGAGGGCGGCAATCGTTGCGGCAATGATTGTCGCATTGTTGGAGGCCGGTTGGAGCTGGTACTCTTTTGGCGAGATTGATCAGTTAACATGGATTTCAATAGGGCTTATCTTTGTCATGGGTGGTCTCAGCATCTGGATGAAGGATTCTCGACTTTTTAAGTTTCAGCCAGTCGTTTTGGCCGGTGTTATGGCCCTGGTGTTTTCATGGTACCAGTGGGTAGGAGAACCGATTCTTGTGCAGTTCATGCCGAAGTTTGCCTCATTGCTGTCTGCTGAACAGCAGGCTTTACTTAACGATGAGCGGATGATCAAGAGTATGGCCAGACTGGATTTGATGATGATCGGCGTGTTTCTAATTCATGGGGTAATGGTTGCCTGGTCGGCCCTGCGTAAAAGCACGTTACACTGGCTTATTGTGCGCGGTGTTGGCATCTACGCCCTCATGCTCATAGCGGTGTTGCTTAATGGCATCTTGTTGGCTCAGTCTTGAGGGGCTTCTAGGGATTGCCAACATGAGTAAACCTTTCGCTTGAAGATTTTTCAGATCAACTGTTGGCGGTAACCCTTGGTCGATGCTATCCTATCGTCAAAGCAAATAGTTTGTGCGTTGATAAAGCGCGTTTGAAGGTGAAGCCATTCATGGAGTTGAAGGTTGAGCGCTTAATGGTCGTGGTCCAAGGAGGGATTAGATGATGACGCAGGTGGGTGACTTGCCCAGTGGCTCCCCCAGCCTTGAGGCAGTGGTTTCTGTACCATCGTTCGGCCGAGATCTCGGCTTTTGGGAGCTTCCAAATCCGACGCTGCTCGGCCGTCACCGGAGCTGGGTGCAAGGGTTGCCACCGCAATGTGTGGCACCTCTTCAGTCAAAGCCACTGATCATTGCTGTGGGCGGAGGAAAAGGCGGCGTTGGTAAGAGTTTGTTGTCGGCAAATCTTGCGGCAAAGTTGGCCCGAATGGGTCTGAAGGTGGCTGCGTTAGATTTGGATTGGGGTGGGGCAAACTTGCATACTTATTTTGGTATGGCTGGGGCTGCTGCCCACTTGGGAGATTGGATCGTTCAGGGCCGAACTGACATTTTTGGTGTGCTTTCTCCCTCCTCTGTTGCGGGACTCGATGTTGCATCAGCGCAGCGCGATGATGTTTGGGCGATTGCTGATAGTTTATCTGGCTCTGGTTTGGGTACTTTGTGGGACGGAATTATGTCATTGGGAGAGCGCGGTTACCAGGTGGTGTTGCTTGACCTTGGCGCGGGGACTAGCCGCCAAACCATTGATTTGTTTTGCTGCGCTCATGCCGGGATTGTGACAGCGTTGCCAGAACCGACGTCCGTGGAGAATGCTTACTTATTTATGCGCACGGCCTTACTCCGCCTACTCAGTCACTCGGCGCGGCGCCTTGGCTTGACCGATGAGGGAGAACGGATTGCCTCATTTCTGAACACAAGTTCGCCAGGTATGGCCAACAAAAGCTACACTGAAAAGTTGAGGCTGCTTTATCAGCAGAACCCTGGTAGTGTTGGAGCAATTGCAGCAGCGTTATCGGGGCGTTTACTTGGGGTTATGATCAATCAAACCAGATCCCAAAGTGATATTGATATTGGCAAAGCAATGGAAATGGCCGCTCAGCGGTATTTTGGTTTCACGGCGGCCTATCTGGGGTACTTGAATTACGATGAGGCAGCTTGGAAAAGCCTGCGTAACAAGAGATTGCTGTTGTTGGACTTTCCTCAGTCTGTAATAGTGCGTCGATTGAGTGAAGCTGCTAATGTGCTGTTAAGACAATGCGGTATGAATATAGGAAACGCCAATAAGACGGCGTCAAATCCGTGAAAATCGTTGCCATTTGAAGAAGTTGGGAGGACATAGACGATGGACCACATAGATTTATCAAAACTTGGATCTCAATCTGCTGGGGGGCTCCCTTTAGCTCTCGTTCAGCCAAGCTACTATGAAGTTCTAAATGTTGATGCGAAGGCGACACGCTTGATGATTCGCGAAGCCTATCTTCGGATGAAGCATGTGCTGTCCAACAGCGGTGATGGTCTCTACGGAGTCGCCGGCGGCGCTGATATTTCCCGTCAGATGGATGAATTAGAGGAGGCTTTTGGCGTTCTCAATGACGAAACTAAGAGGGCGGAGTATGATCGCAAACTCAGTGGAGCAACTAAAGATGCAGGCACAACGTTGATTTGGGACTCTGAGCCGAGTGCCCAGCAGGCAGATCATGCGGCAGCAAATGACGTGATTCAAACAAGTCGAAGCACCTTGAAGGTCACGCGAACACAGGCAACTGGCAGTCATAGCAAAGACCTTCAAGAAAGAATGATCGCTGCTATGGAAGACGGTGACGTTGGAGATGGATCCATCCTCGTGCGGCTAAGAGAGATTGTGGGTGTGAGCCAACAAGAGGTTCAAGAACGCACAAAAATTTCTCTGGAGTATATTCGTGGCATGGAAAACAATCGATTTGACCGCCTTCCTCAGGTCGTCTACGTCAAAGGCTTTATGCGAAGTTACCTACGCTACTTAAATGTGCCAGAGCTTGAGAAGATAGTAACCGCCTACGCGGCTCGTCTTGAAGCGTGGCAAGCGGGACAGAAGTGATGACTGGTGGCTTAGAGCAAATAACGGTTACGCCCCTCGATGAGGGGCGCATTCGTTTGGATATATATTTGGCTCGTGTTGTGCCTGGATTGTCACGAAGTAAAGCTCAAGAGATGATTGAGGCTGGTCTTGTGACGGTCAACCACGACGTGGCCAATTCTAAGTTTCAGGTTAGGCCTGGAGACCTGATCCAATACAAGATGCTAGAAACCAGGGAGTTGCGACTCGAACCTCAGCCGTTAGTCTTAGACATTCTGTTCGAGGATGATCATCTGATTGTCTTGAACAAATCCGCTGGTATTGCCGTTCATCCAGGGGCAGGCGAGACTGGAGTGACATTAGTTCACGGTTTGTTATACCACTGCCAAACGTTAGGCCGTAGTGCAATGGATGACGATGATGAACCAACAAGTTATGATCGGCCGGGGATAGTTCATAGGTTGGATAAAGATACGACAGGTGTGATGGTCGTGGCAAAGTCCGATCAAGCCCACGCTCACTTGTCGAAGCAGTTTCATGATAAAACCAACTTTCGCCAGTATGTGGCCTTGATGCATGGGCCCTTCCCTGAGGGGGAATGGGTTCGTGATAGTTATCTTCATCGTGACCCCCGGGAACGAACCCGTTTTGCATCAATGGATGTCAACGTTTATGAACATAAGCGGCAACGGGAGGGTGGGGAAGATTTGCCTGGCTATCGTTTTGCCCGGACGGTGTTCAAACGAGAGGCGTTGTATGGGGGGCTGATATCGTTGGTCAGTCTGAAGCTATACACGGGCCGAACTCATCAGATTCGTTTACATGCACGGGACCTTGGCTGCCCCATTGTCGGGGATCAAACCTATGGCAAACCTTTGATATGTTTAGATCAGTCTATTTTTGGTGCAGAGCTTCAGTCTAATCTGGCAAGTATTGGACGACAGATGCTTCATGCTTGGATTTTAGGATTTAGCCATCCAAAAACAGGGGAGTGGATGCAGTTTGAGGCGCCGTTGCCAAATGACTTTGCTGATCTGATACAGGCCTTGGAGTCATATAAAGCGTAGGTTCATCTTGTTATTGAACATGAAATGGGCCACAATAAAGGTATCGACTCTTTTATGGAACGGCATCATGTTGTGGGGGTTTTGCAACGTGCGAAGTGGCTGTCTTAATTTCATCGTTTTAGCTGTGTTGGGCGCTGCTGGGACCTGCTTTGGGGTTGTGACCGAATCCATTGCGGAGACGTCCCAGGAGATCATCGTCCTGACAGTCGATAAGTCGCGAAATCAAGCCGTCCTTGCAACGTTACCAGAAGATATCAAAGCGTCCCGTGTTCTTCGAACCTTCCAGATAGCCACTGGCAAAGTAGAAGGAGACAAAGAACGTCAAGGTGACAACAAGACTCCTGAGGGTATTTATTTTACAACGGGGACAATACCGTCGCAGCAACTTGCACCAGAGAAGTACGGTCCACTCGCGATTCCTCTCAACTTCCCAAATCCCATGGATCAAGTTCACGGTAAAACCGGTTATGGAATCTGGCTTCATGGTGTAGGGGATCGAAGGATTGAAGATGCTCGCGTAACAGAGGGCTGTGTAGCTTTCCAAAATACGGAAATCACGGGTCTAGAGAACTGGTTAAAGCCAAATCACGGTGTCGTTGTGATTGCAAAGACCGCCAGCGAAGTTAATCGCGCAGAGGATCAAAATGATGCGATGCGCATGGCTGCCGGTTGGATTGAGGCGTGGGCCAAGAGAGACATCGATCGTTACATAAGTTACTATTCACCCGAATTTCAGAATGCTGGTAAAGATCGTAAGGCTTATGAGGCCTACAAAAGGGCTGTATTTGCTTCGTATAAGAACATGGACGTAAAAATGACGAGCCTAAGGGTTGTTACCCATTCAAAATACGCAATGGCGATGATGAACCAGGACTTTACCGGTGATAACCGTTTTAAATCCGAAGGCCGGAAAATGCTTTACATGCGCAAAAATGAGTCTGGTCAATGGCAGATCGTGAGAGAATTATTCGATAACTTTCTTATGCGTCCGGTGCGGTTTTCTGCCTCCGACATTGCTAGCTTGAATAAGGAAAAGCCGATTGCAATGCCGGCAGCCGTACCCCAGCCAGAAGTGCGTTCAGCCTCCTCGGGATCAAAAAGTCTTTAAGCATTGTCGCAGACGCTCAGGGATCAATGCCTAATGATCCAGCAGAGAAATTCAAATTCGCCCATATCTGGATGGGGACTCAAGCTCCCGGACCATAGTATCAATCGCACTCACTTCGATGGTTGGCTGAACATTCATTGGTTTTTCGTAACTAGAAAAGCCGTTTTGTGGGTGAGCCTTTCGTTATGACTTGCGTGACGCAAAGCGTCGGGTTAACCTAAGCAGAACATCAGGAGGACACAACTTTGAAACTTAAAGCTTTATTATCAAGTGTGGTGCTGTTTAGTTCGTCAACAGTCTTTGCGCAGGGGATTTTTACATACGACGGAAAGACCTTTTCAGAGAAGGATTTAAATCCAGCGCAACGGCAACAGCTTTATGAGATATCACAACAAAACTTCGACCAAACCAAGTCGGCGATCGATGGTTTCATTCTTGAAATGTACGTGGACGAAGAGGCAAAAAAACAGGGTAAATCTCATGAAGAGGTCGAGAAAAAGCTTCTTGAAGTCAAAGAGCCTACTGAAAAGGCTATGAAGGCTTGGTACGAATCAAACAAGAGTCGGATCCCACCAAGTTATACGTTTGATCAAATCAAGGGAGATATCGGTAAAATCCTATCCCAAGAAGAGATGAAGAAAAAGCGTGACGATTTGCTGACAAAGATCAAAAAATCGAAGAACTTCGCGTTTGCAATGACTAAGCCAGAGGCACCGGTCGTGGCGGTCTATGCCGAAGGTTTTCCGAGTAAGGGTAAAGACGGAGCTAAAGTCACGGTGGTCGAGTTCGCTGATTACCAGTGCCCCCACTGTAAGCAGGCCTCGGATTCGTTTAAGAAAGTATCAGAGAAGTTCCGCGACAAGGTTAAGTTTGTATTTTTGGATTTCCCCGTTCACCCGTCTGGTGTGAGCAAAGTGGTTGCTGAGGGAAGTCATTGCGCCGCGGAACAAGGAAAGTTCTGGGACTATCATTACAAGGCCTTCGAAGGTCAATCGTCACTTGATAAGGAATCTCCTCTAAAATTGGCGAAGGATCTGAAACTTGACGAGGCGAAATTTAAAGCTTGTCTTGATGGAAGCAAGGGAAAAGCCATTGTTGCGAAGAGCAAGCAGGAGGGTGAGCGAATCGGCGTGAGTGGCACTCCTTACATCTTAATCAACGGACGTCGCTACATGGGAGCTCTCTCTTATGAAGCGATTTCAAAAGAGTTGGAATCCTCCTTGCGCTAACACTTGCTCGATATTAAGACGGAATGACGTGAAGAATTTGAACCGCGGCAACATCATGAGGGCCGCGGTTTCTCTTTTGGACTTCAGGGGAGGACTGGTGTGATGTCTTGTGACTTTAACTCTAGGGTACGCATCAGTTTTTGAGTGATGGGGTGCGGGATTTTCTTGTCAACTGCAACCACCCAATACTCTTCAAATACACCCTGCAAGGTTCCTATCCAAACAAGGTCTTTATCTTGGATCAGAGCCTCGACCGCTGACTGAGCAGCCACGATAAGACCCAGATCTTTTGTTGCGAGCAGTTTTTGGAGACTTGTATCCTGAGCTTCAGCAACAATATTGATCTTTTGGTCTTGAATCGCCAACCAATGATCTAACGAATGACGGAGCTGACTGTCAGGAGTTGGAACGATAAACGGCTGTCCTGATATGGAAGCCGGAAAGTTTTTACGCAGAGCAATAAATTTCCGACTGCCGCAAACCATCACAGGCATCCGTGCAACCTTTCGGCTGTGAAGGGTGCTTGCGTCGGAGATTGGTGGTGCTGAATTGAGTAAAACTAAATCTAAACGGTGATCCCTCAAATCGCGTAGTAACTCCGACCCTTTGCCCTCGTGGACGGTCACAACACAGTCTGCGACCGTTCGCGCTGCATTGAGAACCTCCATACTGACGTGCTTTGGAATTGTGTCAATGACACCGACATGAAAGTCAAGGCGCCCTTGAATTGGCCGCTGGTTTATGCTGTCTAGCATTTCTGTTCCCAGCCGAAAGATTTCATTTGCATAGTCAAGGGCAACTCGTCCAGCGTCTGTTAAGACGAGTTTTCTATTTTGTCGATCAAAAAGTCGATGGCCAATAACATCTTCGAGAATTTTCAATTGGGCGCTCAGAGTTGGCTGACCAAGGCGCAGGGTTTTCGACGCCTTGGCAATGCTGCCTTCGGTTGCGATGACCTTAAAGTAGTAAAGATGATGATAATTAAGCCAAGACTGTGTCATAATTGCCTTCACACCACTCAGATGTTGTTATTCCATATGTTCAAACTCTTTAACCCCCAGCCAATGTCCTCTGATCTGGACATTGGCCTTTATCCGAGGGGTGTTTTTTGAATAACCTATAATGTTTGATAAGTCTTGCACCCAAATACGTTCGTCTAATACTTCATGTCGATTTAGTCGCACTGTTGGGATCTTGACTTGCCTTCGGCAGTAAAATCGAAGCTATGATTGATACCGCTAGAATGCCGACAATAATTGAAAGCGACCAACCGATAGGAAATTTCCCACCCATCATCTCATTGAGCCATACCATCTTTAAGCCAACGAATGCGAGAATAAAGGCCAACCCTGTCTTTAGATACCGGAACTGGTCCATCACACTTGCAAGCATGAAGTACATGCTTCGAAGTCCAAGGATTGCAAAGATGTTACTTGTGAAGACAATGAAGGGCTCCTTGGTCAGAGCAAAAATAGCTGGGACCGAGTCAACGGCAAAGATAATGTCAGTGAACTCCAAGAAGACTAGGGCTAAAAATAACGGTGTCGCATGAAGGATCCCTTTTTCGCGTACAAAGAATTTATCCCCGCGCAGAGTATCAGTAATTGGGAGTAGACGCCGCGTCAAGCGGACCACAGGGTTTTTACCTGGATCTGGTGCTTTCTCTGGTGCAAACATGAGTTTGAGTGCCGTTAACAGCAAAATCCCACCAAACAGGTATACAACCCACTTGTATTGCATTAACACGCTTCCAAGCGCGATAAACACGGCTCGAAAAAACAACGCGCCAAGAATTCCGTAGAAGAGAACGCGATGTTGATACATCTTTGGGATGGCAAAGTAGCTGAAAACGACGGCAAACACGAAAATATTATCTACTGCTAAGGCTTTTTCCACAACAAAACCACTGAGAAACTCCAAGGCCGTTTGGTTTGCAGCAGTCGTCGGGTCAAAGCCTGGTATCGCTAAAAGTCGCTCATCTTGTGGGAACTTCCATAAGGAATAGCGCCAAAGCCCGAAGTTAAACAGCATGGCAAGTCCAATCCAAACGATGGTCCAAACTGAGGCCTCTTTAAACGATACCTCGTGTGATTCCTTGTGAAACACCCCGAGATCAAGCAGCAGCATCACAATAACGATTCCCAAAAACACTAGATATAGCCACCAGTATTCTGAGATGGGAAACAATGAGATGTCCATGGTTGCCGTCCTTTCCTAAACAACATTACTCTTTGATAAATTCAACCAAGCCCGAGTGGAGATTGTAGACGCCCCCTACAACTTTAAACAAATCCTTCTCGGCAAGATCTGAGAGAATTTTACTGCGCTCAAGAATGCGTTCCATGTTTCGGACAACATTTAGTCGAGCAGCTTCTTCAACCAAAGGTCGATCGTGTTTAGAGCCACTGGCAATAGCTAGCTTGACTGAGGGCTCGATCTCTAAAACGATGTCTTGGATGTGATCGCTCGGCGCACGTAATTTTTTTGAAACCGCTTCAACGGTGGCGGCAACAGCACCGCATTTCGTGTGACCAAGAACAACGCAAAGTGGCGTTCCAAAGTTTGCAGCCGCAAACTCAATACTGCCAAGACCCATAGGCGAGATCACATTTCCCGCAAGACGCACAACAAACAAGTCCCCAAGACCTGCATCGAACACGGTTTCTGCTGGCGCTCGCGAATCAGCGCAACCTAAAATGATGGCGTAAGGTTTTTGCCCTTTCTCCGCGAGCTCCTCGCGCTGTTTGTGAGTTAAAAGTGAATTAATTGACTGGACTCCTTGAACAAAGCGATTATTGCCTTCCTTAAGTCGTTTTAATGCTTCTTTGTGATTTAGCTGTGTCATGGTTTTTAGCTCCTTAAATAATGATGTATGTTACGTTGCAACGAAAGGTGAAGAACCTGCCTCCGCTCCTTTGCTTCACATAGACCAAGATATCGGATAAAACGATTATCGTATAAATAGATAATAAAGATATAGAGATTCGTATAAAGCGAACTAATCCCGGTGGTATAGTTTGTTGAAAACGAATGTTAAAAACTAAAATATCGATTTTTAAATGATATTCCTAGTGCGCTAAACTGACGGATGTCTATGTGACGGGTCTATCAGTCAATCATTTGTCAAATTCATGAGTTCTTTATTAATAACCGGAGGAGTAACATCGTGCGGCAAAATCTGATTTCGTCTCTCATCGTGTTTTTAGTTGCACTACCTTTATGTCTTGGAATTGCTGTCGCTTCCGGGGTATCGCCTGAGAAAGGAATCATGAGTGGTTTTATTGGTGGCGTGGTTGTTGGAGCACTGGGAGGCTCGCCATTGCAGGTGTCGGGTCCTGCAAATAGCCTGATTGTTATTGTGGCTGATGCGGTGAATGATGTGGGTCTTGGTGGCCTTGCCGTGGCGGTGTTTTTGGCTGGGATCTGCCAGATTATAGCTGGTTTTGTTGGTGGTGGGCGACTTGTAAGGTTTTTTCCTACGGCTGTCACCCAAGGGCTTATGACAGGCTTTGCCGTGCTGATTTTTGGCAGTCAGCTGCATGTGATGTTTGACGGCAAGCCTCAAGCTTCGTTTCTTGGTAACTTATCCCAAGCCCCTCTTGTCTTTGCAAATTTTGTTCAGTCAATTGTGTCAGGATCGGTGAATTGGGGAGGGGTGTTTGGTCTGTTGTCTATTGCCTTACTAGTCGCCTTGACAGTGTATCAAAGACACTTACCCGCGTATCTTCGAAAGCTCCCGGCTGCGCTCATCGTAGTGCTGTGTTTCACGGTCCTAGCAACTCTAACTCAAGTTGACTTGAAACGAGTTCATGTACCCGACAATCTGATGGATGATTTTACGTTGCCAAGCCTTAGTCTGTGGTTAAGTAGCATCAATCCTTTAGTCCTAGAAATTGCGCTGACAATTTTCGTTCTCGCCTCATCAGAGTCACTGTTATCAGCGGCAGCCGTCGATAATATGAAGCCTGGTCACGTTTCTAATTTTGACCGTGAGCTTATGGCCCAGGGAGCAGGTAATATAATTTGCGCATTGATTGGAGCAATTCCTATTGCTGGGGTTATTATTCGCTCGACCGCAAACATAGCAGCCGGCGCGACTTCGCGATGGTCGTCGATTTTGCACGGGGTTTGGCTTCTAGCGATGGTGGGTCTTTTCCCCTTTATCATTGATAAAGTACCTTTATCGATACTTGGGGCTATTTTGATCTTTAGTGTTGTGAGGTTAATCAATCCGAAAGCGATCTCTCGCCTTGCCGAGACCGACCGTTGGGCGTGGCCCTTGTATCTAGCCTCTGGGATTACGGTGCTGGTTGTTAATCCTATGGCTGGTGTGGCTGTCGGTTTGCTTCTTCATTTTGCTAGAACGATGCTTAGTAGTCGGTTTTTACCGGCCCTACAGCGCCGGCGTGGCGCTGCAGCAGAGGCTAACACGGCAAATGAAAGAGCCTAGTTTGGCGTCGTTTATAGCTTGTCTAGCCATCACGGCTCGTTTCCATGGAGCTATTTTCCCACCAGGGACAGGGCAATATTTGCCCTGTTAAGTAAACGTCTCCTTTGCCGATGACCCATTTGTGATAATGACAGGGGTCATCGTGAAGCAGAGCATGAACAAAATTATCGTTAACGTCTTTGGAGTTCTTGCTCTTTGGGGAGTTTGTGCATCGATTGCAAGATCCCAGGGATCAAAAATTGAAAGCGAAACGATCGCCCAAGCACGCGTGAGAGTGGCCCATACACTGCAAAAATATTGTGGAGAAGCCTGTGAACTCGTGAATGTCGAGGCCCTGGTTGATCAGCTCTCGGTGGAGTCAGAAGACTTGGGTTTTGAAAGTATTTCTGGTGACCAAGCGACTCGCGTTACAGTCTCCGGATTAATGGTCGATATTCAGGTGGATGATCGGGTCTCTAGCGTCGACCAAGAGCGACTCGGAAAACTGATAGAGAACTCACTCAAGCCTCTGACAAGCCAAGCTTCCGTACGTTGGAGTACTGTAGCCTTTCCACAGATAGGATTTTCTCCAGATGTGGAAGATCGTATCAAAGATGCTCTGCATCAAAAAGTTCAGTCTGTGGTTCAAGGCGCTATCGAAGCATACTGCCCAAGTCAATGCTTGTTGTCAGCCATAAATATCGAGGGTCGGATTGTCCCACCTGATCTTGCGCGGATGGTTCCTGAGCGTGAACTCTTTCGGGAGCGAGGTGGAAGAGCCGTTTTAAGGGTTCAAAGTGTCGATATTGATCTTGGTATTGATCAAAAAATGACACAAGACAGTCGCACGAAGATCTACAATATGATCAAGGCCAAGACGAAGTTCGTTGCGCCAGTGAACCTCAATCTTTCCATGGTCGATTTCCCGAATGTTGAGAAAACAGCAGAATCTAACGATCCTTGGAACCTGGATCGACTTCGTCAAACCCTACAGATT
>JBIKKO010000222.1:0-4923 GCA_044360315.1 Oligoflexales bacterium | reverse complement strand
TGCAAACGCTTTCTCGGTGAGGTGAGCCGTTGTCAGCGTCATTGCCTCCAAGGAGTCACGAGAATAAGTGCCATTAGATCTACAGATGTGAAGAGCTGATAATTTCTTAGTATCAATTTCCTGACTCTCACATTTAACTTCACTAGAACTTGATCGCCTGCATGTTTGTAGTTGCTCAAAACCCAAGATACTCATATCTGTGTTAAGGGTTTTGAACGCTCCGTCCCCACTTGAGGCTCCTTGAAACGCTACTTGTTTTGCTGCTATCTTTGCGCCATCCCACTCATAGATGGTTGCTGTTGCTAGATTCTTGACTGATGCCTCAGAGCCATTACAATTGGGGTCTTCAAGCTTTAACCACCTAATATCTTTTTCATTAGCTACAGTCGGCGGCAGGATCTCTCCAGAGCCACCTTTAGATTTTTCACCACAGCCCATCATGAGGGCTGGCATCATCGACAAAAGAATGGTCGTCAGGATCGGTTTCAACTTCAACATCAGCTACCTCAGCAAGACTATCAAGGGGAACAGCAAGCCCATCCAAGGGCGACAGAGCAACTGTTATGCCATCTCAACTCACCCATTATCTCAGCGACTTAAATGTATCAAGCACAATCTATGTGACAAGAAAGCGTAACATCAACGTCTAACCTTTAGACAGCAGACCTCTCTTCCGCCAACATTAGCTTCTGTGCACCCACCCTAAGCGAAAGACCTCCAATAGGTGAGCCGTTTGCCTCAAAAACCCAGAGAACAATCAAACGACCTGTGTCTAGTATTGGCCAGTCTGAAGCAGAACCAAAGTGCAAGCCTCTTCAACCACGATGCCTGCATGTCGCAATGATCTGGCTAGCTGCGGATTTTCGGAACCAGGATTGAAAATGACCCGCCTCGGCTTGAGAGCGATCAAGTCCCCGGCAAGAGTATCAGATATACTAGGATTGACATACATGGTCACTGTATCGACAGGATCCGAAATCTCGCTAAGATGCTGTCGCACAGGACGGTTATCAATATGACCGAGGGACGGATGCACCAAAATCACTTCATGACCATACCGCTCGAGCATCAACATAGCTTTGTGCGAGTATCGAACGGGGTTATCTGAAGCACCCAAAATCAACGTTCTCACCACCTAACCTCCTATAATTATTAGATCAAATTACCCGCAGACAAACCTTCATAATGAATCTAGACCCTCCAGCGCGCTGATAAGCCGATGGTCGACCTAAGTTAAATGCCGATATCGCACCAACCGTCAGCATTGGATATCATGCTGCTGATCAGTCCGACAACCATGACCCTCACGACGACTTTAGCTGTCACCTTAAAACGTCAGGGCCTCGCTATAATCCTTAAGGATTTCCATTGCCGAAAAACACATAGTCTATATATAACTGTGGCGTTGCACTCGGACTAGGCTCGAACCCACGGGTAGAGTTCAACGATCACTTCAAAACTAAAACCCTAGCAAAATGATGGAGCCCAGAAATGCCAGCAGCAAAAAAGACGGCAAAAAAAACCGCAAAAAAGACACCGAAACGAGCCGTAGCGGTAAAAACCAAAAAGGGAACAGCTAAAAAGGCGACTAAACCTGCAAAGAAAACCACAGCGAAAAAAATTCCAGCCTCAGGTTCAACACCAAAAAAATCAGTCAAGAAGACCGCGAAGGCAAAGGCTAAAGGGACCATCAAGAAGCCATCACCATCAGTAAAGGCTCCCTCCATCAAAGGTACAAAAATCAAGACAGCCAGTGCAAAGACGCTCGCTAGCCCGACCACCATCACAACAAGATCGATGCCGTCGGTAGGTCAAATGGCTCCAGACTTTTCACTGAACTCAGACACAAGTGGTGTTGTCAGCCTAGAAAAATTTAGGGGGAAAAACATCGTCCTGTATTTTTATCCGAAGGACGATACACCTGGTTGCACAATCGAGGCTTGTTCGTTTCAGGAAAATAAAGATCGCTTAATGAATGCCGGAGCCGTAGTCATTGGCGTTAGCCCCGACAGTGTTCAGAGTCATGCCAAATTTCGCAAAAAATACGGACTCGATTTCATTCTCGTCGCAGATGAGGCCCACAGCGTAGCAGAATCCTATGGCGTCTGGGTCGAAAAGAATATGTATGGGAATAAAAAAATGGGAATCCAACGCGCGACATTCCTCATCGACGCCGATGGACGCATTACCTACGTTTGGCCAAAAGTTTCTGTCGACGGTCATACAGAAGAGGTTTTGGCGCAAATCCATCAACGCTGATCATTAAGGTTCCAGTGAGCGATCTCGTCTAAGACTATTGCCCTGCTCGTGATTGCTACAGAATGCGCAGTAGCCGACGGATCGCCTGACGCTTGTGGCAGGGAGAAACATGAAGCCCATCCACAATGAACGTCACCTCCTGCGTTAGATCTTGAGTGCGCTTAGGTGGATATTTGGGAGGATCCATGGACGGATGCAGGGGTTTGATGATCTGATCCCAACGCTTAAGTTCAATAGCTGTGGACGGCAGCAGTAGCCCGAGCCTTGCCAAGCGTTGCAAAATGCGCAGATCTAACCGCTGTAACAAACCAAGGTAAGGGATATCCTTCTGATGATGATGCAATGCTTTCACAAAACCTTGCCACAACAGTAATTTCGTACCAAACGACAGGCTACGGGTCTCGTCGTAACGATTCAATTGACTGGGCGGCATCCTCATCTTTAATCGTAGTGGTATTGCCACGGGATGAACTTTTTGGTCCACATGCCTATCTATATCACCTGGCAAATCACGATCACGCGCCAGCCAAACCTCGAGATTGCTCTCATATCGATAATCCAGTGCTCGCTCAGACAGCTCCTGAACACTAGGACACCTCCACAGGGGATTGGGCAGGTCGTCCAGTTCAGCATAACGATCAAACAGTCCTACGGGTTTCAAACCTGCAGCATTGAAGGCCTCAAACCACCCCTGCAACGTTGCTCTAGACTCCCATGGATGCAAAAACGTATCAGCAAACCGCGTATCGTGGTCAAGTGCTGTACGACCGATCTGACGCAGCCGTTCAGCCAATAGAGGCGATAGCCTGGCCAGCCCATAAAGAATATCCCGGGCAATTTTCACGTGTGCGTCGTCTTGAAACTTCAAGCCAAGTTGAACAAAGGCTCGATTTATCTGCCAAATCCAATCTCGGGATGTGCGATTGTAAACCATAACTCTGATTAGACCGTGAGGGGCAAGATGCGCACTCATATGGGCTAAGGTCGTTCTAAAGGTGGGGATGTGGTGTAAGACACCAAAAGCTTCCATATGCTGATATCCCTGTGGTTCTGCTTGGTGTGCACTCTGCAAAAACAAATTGATATCAGCTTGCTCGTATGTAATCCGTCGACCAAGTAACGCGGTACGAAACCGCGCCCTGTTGAGACTCCTTCGACTAAGATCAACACAAATGACTTTTGTGGCGGAGGGTTCCCATTGCCTGATGATATAGGGAAGGATCTCCCCAGACCCAATGCTTAGAAAATGTGCTGGATCCCTCGGATCATAAGCTCCTCGTCCAAACTGAGCCTGTGCAAATAAAGAACTACACAGATATCCATCCTGCCAACGAGGCTTGCCAAGCAGGGGATAATGGGGGTACGGATGCCGCTCGTATAACTCTTGGACTTGTGTGATCGGGTCTTTCATGAAGAGCAGTTTACACTAAAATAATTTTCTGGGACAGCAGATGACGAATCATCGGATTATCGCTAATCTGTTCAGCTGCAATGAGAAATGTCGACCGACGATAAGCGGAGGGACCATGTACAATCCAGATCGAGCAGCCTGGTTAGCCGGTGAAATCATGCGGCATAAAAAGCTCTATTATAGCGGTAGACCCGAGATCGCCGATGTTGATTACGATAAACTTGAAGACGAGCTACATGATCTAGCTCCTGACCATCCGGTCTTAAAACTGATCGGTGCTGTCAACGTCGAATCAACCAATAGCAAAGTCATTCATGATCAGCCCATGCTATCGCTGGATAAGACATACGATACCAAAGATTTATTGAGCTGGGCTAAAGGCCATGAAGTCCTCGGAACCCTTAAGGTCGACGGGACCTCGATGTCACTTGTTTATCGGTCTGGAATCTTCACGCTTGCCAAAACCCGAGGAGATGGCCGTCAAGGAGAAGACGTAACTGCCAAACTTAAATGGGTTGCAGACGCAATTCCAAACCTTAACATTTCGCGACATTTTGAAGTTCGAGGAGAACTTTACTGTAGCGAAACCAATTTTTTGAAGCTCTCCGAAGAAATGCAATCTCTTGGCCTAGGGCGCCCAACCAGTCCGCGTAATATTGTTGCCGGTATTTTAGGGCGAAAAATTCACGGCGAGTTAGCCCGATTTTTCAATTTTTTTGCATTTGATATCATTGGATTAGACGGTTTCAAAACCGAATACGAGAAAATGACATGGTTGCTACAGCACGGATTTCGACTTCCCGAACCAAGACTACTAAAATCGGCTGAAGACATAACAACCTATCTTGTCAAGATTCGGCAAAAAATGGAAGAAGACGAAATCGGCTGTGACGGAGCAGTATTTTGCTACAACGATCTCCGAACGCACGAAGAACTTGGGGCGACAGCCCATCACCCTCGCTACAAGCTTAGCTTTAAATGGCAAGGAGAAACCGCCAGGTCTAAAATCACAGATATTGACTGGGCCACGTCAAGACTTGGTGTTGTAACCCCTGTTGCTGTCATAGAGCCTGTGGCACTGAGCGGAGCAACTATCACAAATATAACCCTTCATAACGCCGCGCACGTGAAGGCTTACAACCTGAAACCAGGTGACTACATTGAGCTTGTAAGATCTGGGGAAGTGATCCCAAAATTTCTGAGCGTTGTGACATCGTCTGGAGGTGACTACAACATTCCGACCCATTGCCCTA
>JBIKKO010000221.1:0-4936 GCA_044360315.1 Oligoflexales bacterium | reverse complement strand
AGATTCCCTAACGACAAAAGCCATAGAGAAAATTGAACCACGGATTGCCACTTATTCGGCCCATTGCATCAATCCGCAGATCACGTTTTCTGCTGAACGAGGAATGCAAAAGATCCACTTCTCAATGCTGACCAAAGACGGTTTTAAAATTGAGGTGCATCACAGTGGCCCTGACATGTACGCGGAAATTGATGAAATCGCCGACCGTATCGAATCTCAGCTGCGGAAACATAAGGAACGATCTCAGTCTCACAAAGGACAAACGGGGATAAGAGCCGCGACCCTAGGAATGGCAAAAACCTATTACACACCGCTGGAGTCAGACCCTCTTGTGGAGCCTCGGGTTATTGACGCAGAAGATCTATTGAAATATGAGGCAGCCCGCCGCAGCTTGTTTCACCGGCAACTGAAGGAAACGACTCAAACCCAATTGGAATAGATTTTTTCATCAAAAAAATCAGTTACTTAATGCATCACTCAACTGCCAAGCCTCGGGGTATTTTTTTGATCACACCCTGGCTTGAGCAGCAGCCACGCGTGCCGGCCTGGGAATCTACTGGATCTGGGCGGGATTTAGACGCTATGATGCTTCCAAGTCACTACACATAGGAGACCAACTAGCATGCGCCAGTATTTGAACCTTCTGAGTCGCGTTCTAGAGGAGGGAGCTACAAAGTCTGATCGGACCGGCGTTGGAACCAAGAGTGTTTTTGGACATCAAATGCGTTTTGACTTAAGCGAAGGTTTCCCACTGGTCACCACAAAAAAGCTTCACCTAAAGTCCATTATTTACGAACTACTATGGTTTCTGTCTGGCGACACCAACGTGCAGTACCTGCGTCAAAACGGAGTTTCGATATGGGACGAATGGGCGGATGACAATGGTGACTTAGGCCGTGTGTATGGAGCCCAGTGGCGCACGTGGCGACGTCCCGACGGATCAACGCTAGATCAGATCACAGCAGTTTTAAACCAGATCAAAACAAACCCTGATTCGAGGCGTCATATTGTAGTGGCCTATAACCCCGGTGAAATTGAACAGATGGCACTGCCTCCGTGTCATGCGTTTTTTCAATTTTATGTCAATCAAGGCAAACTATCTTGCCAATTGTACCAGCGTAGTGCTGACGTTTTTCTTGGAGTTCCGTTTAACATTGCTAGTTATGCCTTACTAACGATGATGATGGCTCAGGTGACCGATCTTGCACCCGGCGAATTTATTCACACGCTGGGAGACGCTCATCTTTACCTGAATCACCTCGAGCAGGCCACAACGCAGCTTAAACGAGATCCAAGACCACTACCGACAATGACTTTGAATCCGACGGTAAAAGACCTATTCGCCTTTAAGTATGATGATTTTCAACTTAATGGCTACGACCCTCACCCAGCTATAAAAGCTCCGGTGGCCGTCTAGTTATGAAGTTCACGATCAGTCACATTGTTGCTATGGCCGAAAACCGTGTGATTGGTCGAGATGGCGGCATGCCCTGGCACATTTCTGAGGATTTTAAATTTTTCAAGACAACCACGATGGGACACGCGATGATCATGGGCCGAAAGACTTGGGACTCCATCGGTCGCGCCCTACCCGGGCGTCTCTCCGTTATTGTCACCCGCAATCTAGAACTTAAAAAACCCGATGGTTCCATTGTTGTTCCATCAATCGAAGCTGCGATTAGTTTCTGCAAGGCTCATCAATCCGACTGGGGCAATGAATGCTTTATCATCGGAGGAGGCGAGCTGTACCGGCAAAGCATGCCCTACGTTGACCGCATCTACCTCACAATGATCCACCGCAGTGTGCCTGGCGATACGTATTATCCAATGATACCGTCTGATAGATTTCAACAGGTTTGGAGTGAGCCTCACTTAGAGGCCTCGACGCCTTTCTCATTTCAGAGATGGGAAACAACGACTGCCAAGTGAGCGTCACAAAAACACTCACACGGGCATTCAACAGGATAGTGTTAGGCCTACGCCGCTGTTGGATTAGTTGAATCAAACGTAAAAATCGAATCAGATCAAACCGTAAACTTAAGCGAGGAAGCGCTTGGTTATTTCCATCTTCGAAATCAACTAGCTAACACAGCACGTCGATTTCGCAGCGGAACGATCACTTTGGATCAAGCACTAGAGCAGCTGCAAAGCGATGATATAGAAGGATGGTACGTCCGCTCATCCGACGCTAATCCCGAGCGGGACGCGATGGAACTGATCGATGATCACGGATTGGTTCCCGAGTCTCAATGGTCCTTTAAGTTTCAATCACGAGCCACGGCCCAACGATTTAAGTCCACCTTGATCACGGCATTTCGTGACGTCCTAGCGAGCAATCGAATCATTAACACCGACGTCTTGGACCAGGTTCTAACCACCAGAGGGGTTTTTCCTTCAAAGCCTCCTATAGAAGTTGACGCCAACGGCACTAAGATTCCAGCGAAAGAATACGCCAGTCGAATTTTGAACTTTAACAGTCGAGACTATGTTTCGATTTAGGCAAGCAGCGCCACTGACGCCCTGCGTATCGTCCAACTGTCAAAGACTGCATTAGCAGCGGGCTACAGCGTACCTTTGAGTTTCGGAGTATCTTATAACAATTTAGATCGCGGTATGTTTAGCGCACCAAATCATAGTGTAAATCAGTTAAACTCCTCGCCTGGACTAGCTGATTCCCTGATAAAGATCAATGGTGGGCACGCCGTACTCATGACTGACTTTGTAAATCAAGGTGGCGTTGAAGGAGCGATCGGCGGTGATCTACTGCAAGAAGAGATTGCGCGATCACCAGAAGAGTTAGCTTACGTTAAATTCAAAAATAGCTGGGGTGCAGGTCTCACAGTTAATGAGTTTGGACAAACCGTGCGTTCAGCTAATGATGGCTACTACCGGATGGATCTTGGCTACTTAAAGGCAAACGCTGCAAAACGTTTTCTCGGCATTGTCATTCCGCGCATGCTGCTGACAAGATAAATTACACATCTTCGTACAATCGCCACGTTATTTACTGATCAAACCCTTCCCGGTCACCCACGACGCACCACTTGATGATGGTGTTCGGCGGGTGTGCCGGGCTTGCGACCATGCGGATCTCGAGCACAATCTACAAACCCAGCACTCGAAGCGGGGTCTTAAGGACTAATCCCTGCCACGACATTAGGGGAGTAAAACGGCATCGATAACATGGATGACGCCATTTTTTGCTTGAACATCGGTAGCGATTACCTTTGAGTCATTGATAAACAAATCTTTTCCATCGAATCGCACCGTCACTTTCTCTCCGTTCAGCATGGTTGCCTCGGTCAGCGTGACCGCGACTGTCGCAGGAACCTTCGCTCCAACGACATGATAGGTTAAGATATTCTTCAATGCTGGGATATCCTTGAGAAGACCTTCAACGGTACCGGGAGGCAACTTTGCAAACGCCTCGTCCGTTGGGGCGAAAACGGTAATATCGTTTGTCGTTGCTAACGTTTCAGCCAATCCGGCAGCTTCAGCTGCTGCCAATAAAGTCTTGAAGTTTCCAGAAGCTTGTGCAACCTCAACAATGTTGCGTTCCTCCCCTTTGGTATCTGATTTCGATTTGGATTGGGCCAATCCACAAGCTGACACCATTGCACTGAATGCGATTGTTGACATGACACTTTTAAACATTCTCATAAATACTCCTTAATTCTAATCATATTTACGTTAATCACTTCGCCAAACACCATCGCTTGGCATGCATCTGTTATAAACCATGATCTCAAGCCTAGTATATTGTAATTCATGTCATAGCTGTACCATCAATTGTTACACGCGCCACAAACGCTTAGTACATCCGCTTGGAGGTCCTCTGACAACCGCGTCCCTACGTTACCTGAAATCATCCGTACAGCGGTAACCCCATTATTTTGTTCAAAAGGAACCGATCAAATCCCAGATTTGGTGGGAAGCTTGCTGACGCTTACGTAGGATTCCTCAAAAATTTAGACTTGCAACGATATCCGAATCTGGCTCGCCAAACCATGACGAACCACAGATCACAATGTGACTCGTGTCGAACTTGCGCATTTGTCTCAAGACCACTTTACTTAAACCAACTCACTTGATCGCCGTATAAACCCGGTGAACGTCATCATAATCGTTAATATCACCCAAAAACTGTTCCACCTCTTTTCGAGCATCGGGCGGAAGATCAACCATGGTCTTTGCAAGGTAGCCTAGTTCAGCTTTTGAGACGGCCCAACCCTTTTCCGTTAGAGCTTTATTTACGGCGTCCAAATCTGTCACATCTGTATAAAACACTGCGCCTGTTGCACCTTCAGGAACATCTTCTCCATCCATTGGCTCAGTGTTCTGGGCACCGCAGTCAATGGCGACCTCCTCAATATCAATCTGTGGCTTACCTGTGGTGGCTTCAATGATTCCCAACCGATCAAACATCCAAGCAACCGATCCGCTACTTCCAAGTTGCCCTTTACGAAACAACACGCGGATATCACCAGCTGTACGATTATTATTCTCGGTTAGGCATTCGACAATCACCGGAACATTATGGGGCGCAAAGCCTTCATAAGTTAACGTAGCGTATGTCACGGAGTCATCAGATTGACCAGAGCCTCGTTTGATTGCGCGGTCGATCGTGTCGCGCGTCACGGAGTTTTTTCGGGCCTCTTCTAAGGCTGCTCGAAGTCTAGCATTGCCTGACGGGTCCGGGCCGCCCATTTTTGCAGCAACCATGATTTCCTTCACCAGTTTGCCTACAATTTTACCTTTACGGTTGGCAGCATCCATCTTTCCAGCATGTTTCCATTGAGCACCCATAGTTCCCCCCCTTTAAAACGTAAACCTTTAATCGCAAAAAACCAAGGCTACAGCGAGTAAAATTACCAATAAAAACAGCCTTATCGCCGGTAATTAAGCGACAGCATCTGTGCAAAAAATCTTCAAAACC
>JBIKKO010000074.1:0-15234 GCA_044360315.1 Oligoflexales bacterium | reverse complement strand
TCCCAGTCGCCTTACGTCGAGCTGTGTTTCAAAGAGCCGGAGGTCAATGCTGCTATGTCGACCAAGCCACAGGTCGCCGCTGCGGGGAAAGACGTTGGCTTGAGGTCGATCACATCAAGCCCTTTTCCTGCGGAGGAGAACACAGCCCAGAAAACCTTCAGGTTCTTTGTCGTTCTCATAACATGATGCGCGCTCGTGATGTGTTTGGCTCCGAAAAGATTGAGAATTCACTGGGTCTTAAGCGGGTGTGACTTCAAGCATCAGCGTCGGGTCTGACGCGAAATGGGCTTTGAGTCATTGATTTCATCTCACGGTTCGTCGGAATTTTTTCAGTGCTTTACCGCTGCAGCGGAGTCGTTGAGTCGAGATGGAAGGCCCCTGTTGTTTTTAGAAATTCTTTGACGCGCCTTTGGTGGCTTGTTTCGTTGGTTTGCTATTTGCTGTTACTGCCGCAGCGGAGTTGAATTGTTGGGCGTTTTGTGATTCCGCGGAGATGGACGAGGTTGCGAGTTGTTGAAGTGCTTTACCGCCGCAGCGGAGTCGTTGAGTCGAGATGGAAGGCCCCTGTTGTTTTGGAAAATTCTTTGACGCATCTTTGGTGGCTTGTTTCGGTAGTTTGCTATTTGCTTTTACCGCCGCAGTGGAGTTGAAGGCTTGGGTGTTTTGTGAGTCAGCGAAGATCGACGAAGTCGCGAGTTGTTGAAGTGCTTTACCGCCGCAGCGGAGTGAGCTGGTTGATGAGGCAGGTTTTGACTATTTGTGATCCATTACCAGGTCTGATAGAATTTTGGGTAGAGTCTAGGTTTTGGGAAGGTTTTGGTGTTTAGGAAATTAGTTCATTCAACTTTGGGGGCTTTAAAGTATGTGGTTGAAGCAGCATTTAAGTATTTTATGTGCCTTGATGTCAGGTATTGCGGTGATCGGCTGTAGGACGACGGAGTCATCGTCATCAAAGGACATCGGTGGTTCTCCAGTGGACGTGAATCAGCCGTCATATGTGGTGTATCTGACGTCAGCTGATGCTCTTGTGCACAAGGGTGAATGCCCAGCGACGAATAGTCCAGTGAATCGTAGTTGTCCTGGTCTAAAGGACTTAAAGCAGTTAGCGAAGACTGACTATGAACTGGGGCTAAAGAAGTCGATCCTAAGTCTTCGCCCGGGGGGTATACCGACAACTCCAGACAATCCTGCATTAGTCAAGGCTCTTGAAGATAAGATTGCTCGGATAGCTGCGAAGCTGTCCGGCGGTGGTTTATCAGAGTCTGAGAGGAAGGCATTAGAGTCTCAGGTGGCTGAATTAAATCGTCAGTTAGGTGAGGCGAAGATCACAAGACTAACGAGTGAGGAGCAGGGTCGCTTTGACTTCATTATGCAAAAGCTCAATTCAAGCGATGATGTGACGTTTGACGAGGGTGAGACAAACTATAAGCTTGCCGTAGCACCGTTCGGATTTATCTCTTCCCCCATGACTTTTGTCAAAATCCCAGCCGGCACCTTTATGATGGGTTCTCCCGCGACGGAGTCTGGTCGATGGGATCACGAAGGCCCTCAGCATCAGGTCACGATATCCAAGGGTTTTGAGTTACAGGCGGCCGAGGTGACGCAAGGTCAGTGGGTGGCGGTGATGGGATCTAATCCAAGTAGATTCACAAGCCCTGCGAACTGTCCTGGTGAGCATGTAGGGTCTGGTGGCTTGCGTATGTGTCCAAATAACCCAGTCGAGTATGTTAGCTGGGATGATGCCCAGGAGTTTATTCAAAAGCTTAATAGCCGAGGAGATGGATACAGTTACCGTTTACCGACGGAAGCTGAGTGGGAGTATGCTGCCCGTGGTGGCACGACAGGTCCATATGCTGGAGATTTGGAAGCCATGGCTTGGTACGACCAAAACTCAGGCGGTATGACCCACCCTGTGGCTAAAAAGGCAGCAAATGCATGGGGTCTGTATGACATGCATGGTAATGTCGACGAGTGGACTGCCGACTGGTATGGGGACTACAGCAGTGGTGCTGTAACTGACCCGACTGGTCCTAGTACGGGCTCCTTCCGTGTCTTTCGCGGCGGCAGTTGGAGCTACTGGGCGCAGGACTGCCGCTCTGCCATTCGCAGCCGCGGCTCGCCGGACGGCCGCGACGACTTCCTTGGGTTCCGCCTTCTGAGGACTAACCCTTGACCCTTGTGCACTGTTACTCTTGGCTTGAGTTATGAGCGAACACGAGGGCCGCCCTGCCCCTTTTAAGGGGCAGGGCCCTCGGTGGAGTGTTAGGGTTTAGGTGTTAGATTTTTGTAGTTTGTAGAGTACGAGCGCGGCCCGATGGCGGCCCGTAGCCGCGGAAGCCAGGTCGCTTCTTCGACCAGTTAGGGCAGCGTGGCCGATCGACCCATGAAGTGATCTAAAAGCTAATCAATCGATGACCTGCAAAGATTCATCTTAGCGATAGTTCCCTCGCCAACTCCCGGTTTTGAACTCCAAAAAAATCTTAAAATCCTCCCTCCAAGCGACAAAGTTCTTGATAACGGACCCATCAATGATGCCGCACGGAAGCTTAGACGGCCAACACGGTGTTGATATGTGATCTCTGGGTGCGATGCAAAATTTTTGAATGAATTTTGATTGTTCAGACGAGCGCGCATGGTTCGCCGCGACCATCCAAGTTTGTTTGGTGTGTGATCTATTTTTGCCTCCGCAGCGGAGCAGCGGGAGCTTAGATATCTTTTGAATCCGCGAAGATTGATAAAACGGCTAGCTGTTTGATCATTTGACCGTCGCAGCGGAGTCGCTGTATCGAGTCAGTGATCTGTTATTGCGTCGAAAAGAGTTTCCTAATGATCGTGCTTTACTTAAACGCGCCCAAACCCTGAGGCGCCCTTTGAGTTGGGTATAGCCGCCGCAGCGAAGTAGTCGAGTCGAGATGGAAGGGCTATGTTTTTATGGAAAATTTTTTGGCGCGTCTTTGGCGGATTGTCTACAGCCGACATCTACGTTTCGGTAGTTTGCTATTTGCTTTTACCGTCGCAGCGGAGTCGTTGAGTCGAGATGGAAGGCCCCTGTTGTTTTTAGAAATTCTTTGACGCGCCTTTGGTGGCTTGTTTCGTTGGTTTGCTATTTGCTGTTACTGCCGCAGCGGAGTTAAAGGCTTGGGTGTTTTGTGAGTCAGCGAAGATGGACGAGGTTGCGAGTTGTTGAAGTGCTTTACCGCCGCAGCGGAGTCGTTGAGTCGAGATGGAAGGCCCCTGTTGTTTTGGAAAATTCTTTGACGCATCTTTGGTGGCTTGTTTCGGTAGTTTGCTATTTGCTTTTACCGCCGCAGTGGAGTTGAAGGCTTGGGTGTTTTGTGAGTCAGCGAAGATCGACGAAGTCGCGAGTTGTTGAAGTGCTTTACCGCCGCAGCGGAGTGAGCTGGTTGATGAGGCAGGTTTTGACTATTTGTGATCCATTACCAGGTCTGATAGAATTTTGGGTAGAGTCTAGGTTTTGGGAAGGTTTTGGTGTTTAGGAAATTAGTTCATTCAACTTTGGGGGCTTTAAAGTATGTGGTTGAAGCAGCATTTAAGTATTTTATGTGCCTTGATGTCAGGTATTGCGGTGATCGGCTGTAGGACGACGGAGTCATCGTCATCAAAGGACATCGGTGGTTCTCCAGTGGACGTGAATCAGCCGTCATATGTGGTGTATCTGACGTCAGCTGATGCTCTTGTGCACAAGGGTGAATGCCCAGCGACGAATAGTCCAGTGAATCGTAGTTGTCCTGGTCTAAAGGACTTAAAGCAGTTAGCGAAGACTGACTATGAACTGGGACTACGGAAGTCGATCCTAAGTCTTCGCCCGGGTGGTATACCGACAACTCCAGACAATCCTGCATTGGTCAAGGCTCTTGAAGATAAGATTGCTCGAATAGCTGCGAAGCTGTCCGGTGGTGGTTTATCAGAGTCTGAGAGGAAGGCATTAGAGTCTCAGTTAGCTGAATTAAATCGTCAGTTAGGTGAGGCGAAGATCACAAGACTAACGAGTGAGGAGCAGAGTCGCTTTGATTTCATCATGCAAAAGCTCAATTCAAATGATGATGTGACGTTTGACGAGGGTGAGACAAACTATAAGCTTGCCGTAGCACCTTTCGGCGGTATTTCTTCCTCCATGACTTTTGTCAAAATCCCTGCCGGCACCTTTATGATGGGTTCTCCCGATACGGAGTCAGGTCGAGTTTCAGACGAAGGCCCTCAGCATCAGGTCACGATATCCAAAGGTTTTGAGTTACAGGCGACCGAAGTGACCCAAGGTCAGTGGGTGGCGGTGATGGGATCTAATCCAAGTTACTTCACAAGTCCTGCGCACTGTCCTGGTGAGCATGTGGAGTCTGGTGGCTTGCGTATGTGTCCAAATAACCCGGTTGAGCAGGTTAGCTGGGATGATGCCCAGGAATTTATTCAGAAGCTTAATAGCCGAGGAGATGGATACCGTTACCGTTTACCGACGGAAGCCGAGTGGGAGTATGCAGCCCGTGCTGGCACGACAGGTCCATATGCTGGAAAATTGGATGCCCTGGCTTGGTACGGCCAATACCCAGGCGGCAGGACGCATCCTGTGGCTAAAAAGCAATCAAATGCTTGGGGTCTGTATGACATGCATGGCAATGTTTGGGAGTGGACTGCTGATTGGTATGGATCCTACAGAAGTGGAGCTGTAAGTGACCCGACTGGTCCTAGTACGGGCTCCAACCGTGTCCGTCGCGGCGGCAGTTGGCACCTCGGCGGGGCGCAGGGCTGCCGCTCTGCCGCTCGCGGCAACAGCTCGCCGGACATCCGCGGCAACTACCTTGGGTTCCGCCTTCTGAGGACTAACCCTTGACCCTTTTACCCTGTTACCCTTGGCTTGAGTTATGAGCGAACACCGGAGCCGCCCTGCCCCTTTTAAGGGGCAGGGGCCTCGGTGGAGCGTTAGGGTTTAGGTTGATGAACTGTGAAGTTTGTAGAGGACGAGCGCGGCCCGATGGCGGCCCGTAGCCGCGGAAGCCAGGTCGCTTCAGCGACGGCTTGGCGGCAGGTGCCGGCAGGAGGGTTTGCGCGGTGCTGGTTGTGGGTGGAGAGGATACGCCGCGTAGCGGCGTCGCGATATTTTTTAGGTTGCATGCCCGTGAAATGGGCATGCAATGGCATTCAAAGGTGCTCATTACGTGCTTTTTAGACCTCAGGACGCTGGTCAGCGATAAGCTCCGAGAAACAATTCGTTTTTAGGGATTCGACAACATTTAGGCCCTCTTTTTCACAGACATAATCTTGCCCTCCCGTTCCTGCAACGATCGGTTCTGCAGTTTTTGCGGAGCGTTAGCACCAGCTTGGGACAAACGTGTGGTTTTTTGCCTGTACGACAGGAACCTTAAGTTTTCTTGACAGGTATTTCGTGCTATAGGTCGGTATGTAGTGATAAATCTCTAAAAGGCTTAAGTCTTTTGCGTCCTTCGACTAAAAAATTAGCAGTTAATATTCTGAAACTTGTCATTGTCGTGGCATTGCTTTGGGGCATGGTGCGAGATGGCAAACTTTCACTCTCTCAGATGAGCATATTCCTAGAGAGGGCTGAATTGGTTTGGGCGAGTGTTTTGGTGTGGCTTGTTGGCCCGGTTATCCTTGGCAGTTTGCGGTGGTGGCTGCTGATAAGGGGTGGCGGCCTTCATTGTAGTTACCTTCGTGCGCTGCGCTTACAGCTCGTGGGATTTTTCTTTAATACTGCGATGCCAGGATCTGTTGGTGGCGATATCGTCAAGGCCATCTACATTGTACGAGATCAAGATGCACCGAGTGGCAAAACCCCAGCCCTATTAAGTGTCTTATTGGATCGAATCATCGGGTTGATTGGTTTGTTTTTGATGGGAGTCATCGCCGCTCTCTTCTCCTACGATCAGTTGATGACGTCGCCAGTGACGAGAAATTTGGTTTTTGGACTTGGCTTTGTCGTGGCTTTAAGCTTCTTGTTCTTGGCTGTAGTCTTTATCCCTTGGCAAGGCGACGCAGATCCACTAAGAAAAATTTTGTCTATCCGAATCCCTGGCTTGCGTCTACTGAAGCGAGTTTATGATGCGTTGCGCATCTATAAGGACCGCCCCATTCTTGTGTTTTCGTCAATCTTGATATCTGTGGTCATCCAATTGGTGTTTTTTGGATTTATGGCATTCATTGGGCGTTTGTTGTATGGCAGTGAAGCATTTGATGTGAGTCTTCTTGCCCCAGTGTTTCCGTTTGGGATCTTGATTACAGCGATTCCCTTGGCCCCGGGAGGTTTGGGAGTTGGCCACACTGCATTTGATAAGCTGTTTCAGGTTGTTGGACTTCCAGGTGGAGCCAATGTCTTTAACTTGTACGTGTTATCGCAGTTAGCCCTAAATCTCTTAGGCTTGATCCCTTACTTATCCATGAAGTCACAGACGAAGTCGTCGAGGGTACTAGACGAGATTACCTTGGATGAGGCTAAACAACCGTAGGCCAGGATTAATTGATGTAAAAGGAAAATTTTCACATGACTTTGTTTCACAGCGATGGTGCAGACATTTACTATGAGGAATATAACCCCTCGGCCTCTCGATGTGTCACGCTGGTTAATGGGCATACCAGGTCCAGCTCTGATTTTAGAATGATGGCTCGCATTCTCAGTGGCGTGGGGTTTCGAGTTGTTACGCTGGATAATCGTGGGTCTGGACAGACGAAGATAACGAGGCCCTTTACAATAGATGACTTTTGTTCAGATGTTATTAAGCTTTGGGACAGCCTTGGCATCACAAAATCCAGCCTTTTAGGTATCTCGATGGGTGGATTTATCTCTCAGGCCATTGCTATTGGCTACCCACACCGCGTATCGTCTCTTATCTTGGTATCGTCTGCGCCAGAGGAGCGATATATCAACGCAAAAGATGAAGGTTGGACGAGTGAAGCGGGAGTCCTTGAGGGACGCCTGCGCGCCTACTTTGCGCCAGGTTTTGTGGAAAGAAACCCAGTTCTATTTAAGACGATGGTCGGTCAAATCCGTGGTGCTATTGAATCGAGTGACTTCACCGAGAGGTCAAGGCTACAGCGTGCAGCTATGAGTGGCCATGGATGGGTTGATGATCTTCATAGAATTACTTGCCCGACGTTAATCATCCACGGCGAACAAGATAAAGTCATCGGTGTTGAGGCGGCGGAACATCTAGCGGAATCGATAAAAGACGCCATTTTGGTTAAAATGCCTTCCGTTGGCCATCTTCTTCTTGCTGAGGCGCCCAAAGAGCTTTACCGACTAGTTCAGGAATTCCTGGAAGAGTCGCGAAACTAAATCGGTCAATTAAAACGTGGTGGAGTCAACGAATAAAACTTCGTATGACGGGCTAAATCTCGTCGTTACAACGAGTCAAGGCGATCACAGTAGGTCTTGTGCCAATCTATTGAAGCTTTCGGTGAGCTTGTGTTTGGGTTTTGATTTGACTAACGGAAGACGTTCCTCATGACTTTCTCGCATCACAACTGAGGCGGCAAGATATGGCTCAAATACCTTTACACCAAGAGCTTTTACCTTTTCTAAAGCGGTCTTTGACTGTTTGGCGTTGGCAATCCACTGATTAACAATCACTCCGCCAATGGCCAGACCTGGATTATGATCTTCTTTTACATCATTGACGATTCGCATCACCTCGGTTAATCCTGAAATCGCAAATGCATCGCAATCAAACGGGATCAGAACGCGGTCTGCCGCCATGAGCGCACTCATACTGTAAAAGTTCATTGCAGGTGGGCAATCAAAAATAACATGATCAAACATTCCACTTTTCTGAAGTTCGGCGACCGCGTCGCGTAATTTAAAAATTTTATAGCGCGCTTCAAGCTTTGGTTGTAGTTCAAACAATCGTCCATCTGCTGGGAGAATATATAGATCACTGACAGAAGTCTTGTGCACACTCTCGTTTAGTGACGGTGCAAACAAACCAAGTCCTAGCGTTGCCTGAAAAAAATCACAGATCGTTTTGGTTGGCGGTGAGCCAATATCAAATCCCAAGTAATGGGACCCATTACCTTGAGCGTCAAGATCAATCAAAATTGTTCTTTTGCCTTGATGGGCAAAGCAAGCTGCAAGGTTACAGGCGATAGACGTTTTACCAACGCCTCCTTTTTGATTAAAAACGGCAAACTTCATGGAAGAGTCCTATGGTCGTGATATGGATAGACTAGATCCCGCTGACTTCATCCTACTATGTTAAAAACAGAGGAACAAGCCACTTGCCGTAAAAGGGGTGCTTAACTACGCGAATTTAACAGATTTCCATCCATGGCCGTAAGAGGCAGGCCAACTTATCTCATAGGACAAGTATTGATATGATAACCCAGTTATTTTATGACTTAAGTTCCCGATTTTCAAAGCGTCTGCCGACCACGTTCGATGGTCTAGATCGTCCCAGAAACCAGCCGAACCTCGTGTTCGCTGACGCCAAGCTCGTTTGCTATCACGTCTGGGCTTTGACCGCGGGCAAGCATCGCACGAATGTCTTCATAGCGCCGAGCCTGAATTTCATCGACAATGTCTTCCCATGAACCGCCGGCTTGCAGAAGCTTGGCTACATTTTCAGAGCGGGAAACGAGGCGTGATAACAGTTCTCTTTCTTTTTTTACATCCTTAGCAAGTTGCGCGATGTAACGCTGCTTGTCATCCAATACGGTTAAAGGTCCCGTAAGTCGTTGGGACACAGTCGAAATCACGGTTTCCACTTCTTTTGTGATGCCAGACAAGCCGTGCCGCACCTCTTGCTCTGCCTCTAAGGCGAGAACTTGAACTTGTTCTTTCATAGCTTTCACTTGGTTTTGAGCATCTAAAAGCTCATCACGGATCTGTGCGCGTAACTCGAGAAGCACTGTTCGCTCTTCGGTCAGCTCGCGAACGACCTCATGATGTGCGGCCTGCCGGCGTTGCAATTTGTAAAACGCGAAAATGAGTCCTGCATCTATGGCCAAAAGCAGTAATAAAATACTGAGCATCATGCTTTATCCTTCTTGAAGGTAATTTTTTAGCACCAGCTCATCAGTTTCATCGATACTTACCGTTTGTACCGTAACAATCTTTTTCTTTCCTCGTCGCCCGATGTCTTCCACTTGTACGATTTTCGCCAGTATAGGAAATCTCGCTGGCTGATCAATGCGCCGATATTGAACAAAGCGAAGCTTTCTCTGCCAGTAGTCTGGAATATCGAGATATATACGCAGGAGTGTCCCTGGGGCAAACGGCGTAGTCGTTTGAAACTCGAGGCCATGGGGACTTATGTACGAACTTACTGTTGCCTCAAGGGTCGACTCGTCAAGGGAGATGCTGTAAACGCCAAAGCGGATTGATACCTTTCGGGTGCTGCGGGGATACTTTTTAATAAGGGAGATGTCGAATTTGCCGTTAGACGGAGATTCTGCTGGCTTAGGAATCGACGCATGATCGTTCGAGGTTTGGTCCAAGTTTAGGGTTTGAAGATGATTTGTCATGGTCTGGCGTATCCTCAGTCAAAAAATTTTATCCAACTTTCCTTGCAGCGAAAACCTTGTTGAGCTTTTCTTGGAGGGTTGCGCCCGTAAAGGGCTTAACGATGTAATTACTGACGCCATTTTTAACAGCCTCAATGATGTTTTCTTTTTCTGCTTCGGCAGTAACCATGAGAAATGGAAGATGCTTAAACTTGGGGTGCGCCCGCACGGCTTTCAAAAATTCAAGGCCGGTCATATTTGGCATGTTCCAATCACTGACAATGAATTCAATATCTGGCATGGCCTCTAACATTTGCATACCCTGTACTCCATCTTCGGCCTCAATAAAATTTGAGTAGCCATTTTGACGCATGAGGGTCTTGACGATACGTCGCATGGTTGGGAAATCATCCACAACGAGTATCTTCATGTCGGGTCTGCCGAGTGCCATGTTCCTCTCCTATAACCTGATGAAACGAGGTCGAACTAGTCTGATAAAATTGCGCGGTGTCTCTTCAACTTCTCAATGGCCTGCGTATGGAGCTGGCTTACCCGTGATTCCGTGACTTCCAGAATGCGCCCTATTTCCTTTAAATTTAGATCTTCAAAATAGTAGAGCTGCAAAACAAGTTTTTGCTTTTCCGGTAGTTCGTCTATGTGTTTGCGAAGGAGATCTCGTGCTGATGCATTGCGAAGCTGCGCAAAAGGATTCTTAGAGTTTGGATTTTCAAGTGAGTCAAGTAAGCTTCTGCGTTCGGTTGTTCCATTGGTGCCACCGAAGTCATCGATGGATAAAAGCTGAACGCCTTTTACCTTGGCATTCATGTCAAAAAACTCTTCAATTGGCATACCAAGCGCTTGACTCAGTTCATCGTCTGTTGGTTTTCGCCCAAATTTTTGTTCAAGCTCTGCGGCCATGCGATCAAGCTTTTTTGCTTTATCGCGCACGGACCGAGGAACCCAGTCTTGACTTCTGAGTTCGTCTAAAATAGCTCCACGAATCCGAAACTCAGCGTATGTCTTAAATTTATTGTCGCGACTTGGATCATACTTATCGATAGCATCCATCAGCCCTATCACGCCGGAGCTAATAAGGTCTTCAATATCGATATTGTTGGGAAGTCGTGACGCGATCCTCTGAGCAACGAAGCGGATTAACGGAGAATAATCCATGATTAGTTGATCTCTTAGTTTGCCATCAACAGCCGAGTTCTCTTGCTTATACTTTTTTACGATCGATTTCATCGAGAAAGCCTCAAATGATTACATGGATTATTCTACAGCAAAGGAACACGAATATGTTATGAGTCAACAAATTGACGCTCACCCAAAGGCTGAGCCATCGCCTCCCAGATCCGATGTAAGCCCCCAGAAGGAGTATTCAAACAGTCGTTTTTTATTAAATGAGAAATAGTACACCACGCTTGGCCCCAGCCTTGTCCACATATGGACGATAAGGCATGATCAGAGCCAACCCTCCTGGCTAACACTGCCCGAACCAAGCCAGTGTCGGTCGCGACAGACCCTGCGAAATGAACGGAGCTTCCTGAGTATTGTTTTGCCACATCTCGGATTCGCTCGGCGATGCGACGACCTTCGTGCTCATTAATGGTTTGATTTACGATGAGTGCGCATTCATGACGATCATGCTCCTCTGCCATGACCTTAATCATGGCGTAGGCATCCGTAATGGCATGGGGCTCTGGTGTGGTGACCACGACAAACAGATCGCTTACAGCGTTTAATGTCAATACAGAATCAGATATGCCTGCGCCGGTATCTAAAAGGACGTAGTCATATTTATCAGGCAGTCTTGATAGTTCATGCACAAGGACGCCTCGAGCCATGGGTGACATGTTGGCTAACTTTGCGATGCCCGTTCCGGATGATATGACGTCAATGCCTACTTTAGTGGAGGTGATGATATCTTTGATGGTGGAGTGGCCGTCTAACACATCATTTAAATGACCCTTTGTTTCAAGCCCCATTACAACGTCGACGTTGGAAAGGCCTAAGTCACCATCAACAATGAGAACTCTTGCGCCTGCCTTGTTCGCTGCTAAAGCCATATTAATCGTCGTCATGGTCTTGCCGACGCCGCCTTTTCCACTTGTGATTGCGATAATTTTGCCCATTTGGATACTCCGCGCTAGGGATTTGGCTTAGAATTCGGTTTTCAAAATTTGGCTGATGACACTTTCACGAGAAGCGCGCTCAGGTGTGTCTGAGGGCAGTCCCGACCAAGATAGCCAGCTGATTGGTACAGACCAGCGATTAGAGATATTGAAGACATCACCCCATGATGGGATCTCATCGAGCTTCGTAAATGCAACGCTGGACACGCCAACAGCGCTAAAATGACGGATGGATCGATCCATCAATTGTGGTCTTTCCGTTGCACTGAGAGCTACGTGAAACTCAAGTGCTAGCCCTTGATTTTTGATCAATTCAAGCTCAACCAAACTTGATGTGTCTACCGGATTTCGCCCCGCTGTATCCACCAGCAAAAGGTTTGTATCTTTAAGTTTAGTGATGGCCGGCTTCAACTCTTCGGCGCGCGTTATCGCAACGTGTTCAATTCCGATAATTTTACTGTAAATTCGCGTCTGCTCGCTTGCTCCAAGTTTTTCGGGATCCCAGCTTATTATGGCTACCTTGTGCTTATCTTTTTTTGTAATCGCTGTCGCGATCTTGCTGATGAGAGTGCTTTTCCCGGATCCGGGCGTACCTAAGATAACATGAACATTAGTCATGCCTGCTGTCGCGATCCACTTGGGTGCAATCTTAAGCCTTTTCATCATCCACCGAACGGCTTGATCCCGATAGTATGTTTCCGTCGTCTCGCCTGAAAACTTTGCGATATCCTCGGGCCCAGGTAACGAAGATAGGTGGCGTATGAGCTCTGAAATGCAGGAAGGATCGACTCCAGCAGCGTTAAGAGAACGCTCAAGAGAGAATAGATGAGCCGGAACATTGCTGGACTTTGAATCCTTTACGAGGTCTAAGACGAGGCTTTTAAGCTCATAGACAACGCCCTCGAGCAACCGAACCTGACGCGAAGACGCTAGGTGTTCTCCAAGGGCAGCAATCCGCTGATTCAGTTCATGCTCATTGGCTCTTGCCGCCAACTCGGCACGACCCGATGGACCGCTTTCGGCTCCTGGCTTTGAGGATACTGACGATGCAGCCGTGACTTCATAAAGTTTTGGCATGCCCGTGTCCGATGCCGGTATTTCCTTGGTCGATAGGATTACGGCATGAGCGCCAAGCTCGCGCTTGACAGCAGTGATAGCATCGCGCATTGTCGTTGCTTCGAATTTCCGTACCTGCATTAAATGCCCCTCCCTTAATCAATTTGCTTAAAGAGACACGACGCCTACTTTACTGGTTTGGACCTCGGATGGGATCTCGTCGAATGCGAGAACAACAATCCCAGGAACAAAGCGGTTGATCAGTTTCCGTAAGTCCCATCTAATCCTTGATCCGCACACCAATACTGGCATCGTCCCAACGGAATCAAACTTCCTCATCACATCAGCAACCTGATTGAGAAGCCGCTCAACGTACTTCGTATCTATGTTGAAGTATGTAGAGCCATCCTCGGCCGATTGAAGCGCCCCAACCAAAACGTCTTCTACGGCCCTGTCGAGCGTTGCAATGTGTAGCGTATTTTCATTTGCCAGGTATTTCTTGATTATACCACGACCGAGCGATTTGCGAACATATCTGGTTAGGATGTCGGGATGGCTCACTTTCTTACAGTGATCAGCTAGGGTTTCGAAAACACTGTGCATATCGCGGATACTTACGGATTCAGCCAATAGATTTTGTAGTACCTTTACGACATCACCGAGTGACAGGCGGTCGGGTCCAATGACCTCGTCAACCACTTTTGGTGCGTCTGCCTTGAGATTATCTATGAGTTTTTGAGTTTCCTGCCGACCGATAAGATTGTGAGCGTTTTCACCAATGAGCTTTGTCAGGTGTGTCACGATTACCGTCGAGCAGTTAACGACTGTGTACCCACGGAAGGTGGCTTCGTCTTTCTGTGTGGTTTTAATCCAGATGGCATCTAATCCATATGCTGGCTCCTTGGACTTGATGCCTTTAATCGGATCTGAGATGTCACCAGGATCCATCGCCATCCAGTGATCCACCATCAAGTTGCCGCGACCAATAATGTTACCTTTAAGCAGAATCTGATATTCGCCCGGCTTTAGCTGAATGTTATCGCGTACCATGACCATTGGGACGATGATCCCTAAGTCTTGTGCAAATTGTTTACGGGCGCTTACAATACGCTCCAACACCTCGCCGTCTTGACTTTGATCTACCAGCGGAACAAGGCCCACCCCTACTTCTAAGCTGAGCGTATCTACATGAAGCATGTTTTCAATGGAGTCAGATGTGCCTTCTGCAAGGCGATTTTTATTCGCCTCTTCTGCTACTCGCTCGGCTTCTTTTTCGGCGACCGAGGTAGCGCTGTATCGGGCGATGAAGAAGAAGAGAAGTGCTAGTGCCATAAACGGAACAAAGGGAAATCCGGGTAAAATAGCTAATACAAGCATTAGGCCGCCACAGACGTATAGTGGCTTGGTGTGTGTTACAAACTGCCCTTGAATCTCGTCACTTAATCCTGCTTCGGTTGAGCTTCGCGTCACCACGATGCCGGCTGCAATTGATATTAGTAAGGATGGAATAATGGCAACAAGTCCGTCACCAATCGACAGAAGTGTATACTTTGACGCTGCCTCTTTAAACGACATATCGTGTTGCATGACCCCAATGGCAAGGCCCACGACGATATTTATGAGTGTGATGATAATGCCAGCGATGGCGTCGCCTCGTACAAATTTTGAGGCACCGTCCATCGCACCATGAAAGTCTGCTTCACGTTCAACTTTCCGTCTTCGTCGTTTTGCCTCATCTCGGTCTATAACTCCGGCATTGAGCTCAGCATCTATGGCCATCTGCTTTCCTGGCATAGCATCCAAGGTAAATCGGGCACCAACCTCTGCTACCCGGCCGGAACCTTTGGTGATCACAAAGAAGTTGACGACGTTTAAAATCAAAAATATCACCACGCCGACAAAATAGTTACCTCCTACCACAAACTCTCCGAATGCCTGGATGACGTGGGAGACTTCACCCGAAGCGCCATCAAGAAGAATGGCTCTCGTACTTGCTACGTTGAGAGACAGCCGTAGTCCCGTGGAAAGAAGCAAGATTGTAGGGAACGTGGAAAACTCAAGTGGTTCTTTAATGTAAGTTGAAATGAGAAGGATCAGCACACCAAGAGTGATCGAAATCGCCAAAAGCATGTCCATCAGCATTGGCGGCAGTGGAACGAGCATCAAAAAGACGCCTGCTACGACGCCAACAGCAAACAGAACGTCTGTGCTTTTGACAATGTCGAGAAAACTTAATCCGGCGGGCTTCATGCGCTCGCGGTTTTGCTTTACTGATTTAGCTGTGGCTTGAGCCATAAATCACCCTTAAACAGTTTCGTTGGCACTCGATTCATTAGATACTGGCTTTTTGTTTACTTTGATTCCTTTTAATTTGAATACAAACTTAATGATTTCACTTACCGCTTGATACATGTTGACTGGAATCTCATCTCCCTCCTTGACGGCAGCGTAGATGGCGCGGGCAAGGGGCTTATTTTCGACGATTGGAATATCAGCTTCTTTGGCAATTTCGCGCATTTTTAGTGCAAGAAAATCTACACCTTTGGCTAAGACGACAGGGGCTGGCATCCCTACTTCA
>JBIKKO010000220.1:0-4967 GCA_044360315.1 Oligoflexales bacterium | reverse complement strand
TCCCGCGAATGAGTCTGGTCGAGATTCAGACGAAGGCCCTCAGCATCAGGTCACAATATCCAAAGGTTTTGAGTTACAGGCGACCGAGGTGACCCAAGGTCAGTGGGTGGCGGTGATGGGATCTAATCCAAGTATATTCACAAGCCCTGAGCACTGTCCTGGTGACCATGTCGAGTCTGGTGGCGTGCGTATGTGTCCAGATAATCCAGTCGAGGGCGTTAGCTGGGAGGATGCCCAGCAATTTATTCAAAAGCTTAATAGCAGAGGAGATGGATACCGTTACCGTTTGCCGACGGAAGCGGAGTGGGAGTATGCGGCCCGTGGTGGCACGACAGGTCCATATGCTGGAGATTTGGAAGCCATGGCTTGGTACAACCGGAACTCAGGCGGTATGACGCACCCTGTGGCTAAAAAGGCAGCAAATGCATGGGGTTTGTTTGACATGCAGGGCAATGTTTGGGAGTGGACTGCCGACTGGTATGGGGGCTACAGCAGTGGTGCAGTGACTGACCCGACGGGTCCTAGTGCGGGCTCCCTCCGTGTTTTCCGCGGCGGCGGTTGGAGCTCCGGGGCGCAGAACTGCCGCTCTGCCGATCGCAACGACCTCTCGCCGCTCTTCCACGACGACGGCTTTCTTGGGTTCCGCCTTCTGAGGACTAGCCCTTGACCCTTGTACACTGTTATCCTTGGCTTGAGTTATGAGCGAAGACCGGAGCAGCCGTGCCCCTTTTAAGGGGCGGGGCCTCGGTGGAGCGTTAGGGTTTAAATTTCATATAGAACCAAGTACAGGAGTGATTAGCTCCCAGGTCTTTATGAAATTCTTTATAGCCTGTGATACAATACGACTAGGGTTTAATGATTTCCCTGGGGGTTACACATGGTCTGTCGGATACTTGTTGCAGACGACAGCTCAACGATTCAAAAAGTGATTCGGATTGGCTTGGCGGCCCTACAAACCGACATAAAGCCAGCAGGTTCTTTGATGGAAGCGTCAAAGGCTGTAGATCAAGGTGGATTTGATCTGATTATTGCTGACGCCGGCCTTCCGGGGGTGTCTGCGGCCTCTGATTTTGTGGATCTCGCAAATCGTGCTGGCCGGGTGCCGCTCATTATCCTCATGGGTAGTTACGAGGCAGTTAAAGAAGCAGATTTACGTGCTGTCGGTATTTCCCATATCATAAAAAAGCCTTTTCCCCCTGGCGAGCTGCCCAAACTGGTTGAACAGCTGTCAACGACGGCTAAGGTTGCGACTTCTCAGGAAAAAAACAGCTCTGGCCGAGGTCCCGTAAGTGCTGTCAGTCAGCAGCCCCAGAAGGATCTGCCGCGAGCCAATGTCGGTGATATCCCCTCATTTTTACTCTCAGATGATGGCGCTCCATTGCAAGAAGGTCGTCTTGATTCGACTCAGTCAGGAGTTTCAGCTGTTTTGTCGGTTCCAGAGCAGTTTTTACCAAAAGGCATGCCACCTCTGCCTGAGATAGAGCCAGCTCGTCGAGGACGCCCTGCTTTTGTGCCCCAGCAGGCAGGCGAAGCGTCTACACCTGGAGGCCAGTTTCCTCCATCTAAACCCGCTCATCCGGAGCACGCAGGAGAACCCCTTGGCACTCCGCTGTCTCGACCCTCTTTGTCCTCTCAGTCAGAGGCCCTTGATTCCAGGCATCAACTTGTCTTGTCAGCAGCGGTCGAGGCATTTGTGAGAGATGAGCTTCCGGCTTTGGTCAATAAAGCGGTTGAGCGTTACTGTTCAGAGCATTTTAAAGGGATCGCACGCGACGTGCTGACATCGGAGCTTCGCCGTCTTGCAGAGGAAAAGGCAAGGTACTTGGTCGATCAGTAGTGGGTGCCGCTAACCACAGTGCGTGGAGCGCCGGGCAAGGATTTGCCGAGATTGCCTTGGCGTTTTTTGGGGCTGAGCGCCAGGAATTTTAGTTGGATTCTAGATCCGTCATAGCCTCCTCGCAGCTCTTTCGCTATACTCTGACCGGGGTTAACAACGGGCAGGAGTCAGTGGCAGTGCACCATTTACATGATATTCAGTTAGATCCGATTATTACTCGTGCGCTCGAAGAAGATTGGGGATATGGTGATTGGACCACCGATCTTTGCGTTCCCTCGGATAAGGTCTCTCGTGCGCGCATTATCTGTCGGGAAAATCTTGTAGTGTCTGGGGTTGATGTAGCACGCGCTGTCTTTCGTAGAGTGGATCCGTCACTTGTGGTCACAATTCACGCCACCAATGGCCAAACGTTATCAGCAAATAGTTTGATGCTTGAGATAACAGGGAATGCGCGGTCTCTGTTAAAGTCTGAGCGGGTTGCTTTAAATTTTTTAGGGCGCATGTGTGGTATCGCCACCGCCACGCGCGCCTTTGTGGATCAGCTGGCCGGGACCAAGTGTCAGCTTCTTGATACGAGAAAGACGACGCCTGGCATGCGCTTGATTGAAAAGGCGGCAACCGTGACAGGTGGCGCACGTAATCATCGGGTTGGCCTCTGTGACGGCGTTATTGTCAAGGAAAACCATATTCGTGCTGCTGGGGGAATTAAGCCGGCAGTGTCACGTTTGTTGGAGGCACTGCCTCCCACCTTAAAGATTGAAGTCGAGACAACGAATCTTGATGAAGTGCAAGAGGCGTTGGACGCAGGAGCTGATATTATTATGCTTGATAATATGACGATTGCGGAGATGGCCATGGCGGTCCGTACGGTGAGAGGTCGGGCTAAGCTTGAAGCGTCTGGCGGGGTTAAAGTTGATACAGTTCGTAAAATTGCCGAAACCGGTGTTGACTATGTGTCAACTGGGTCGACCATCCATTCGGCGCGATGGTCTGATCTGTCCATGTTATTTGATTTGTAAGTCATGTTACCTCTAAAGTTCCTGTGGGTTGATGAATGTGATTCAACATCTCGGGTGTTGAAGGAAAAAAGTGCGACCTTGATAGACTCGATCACTGCGATTGCCGCTGGTCGGCAGTCAGCGGGTGTGGGGAGATTGGGTCGACGCTGGCTGAGCGAGGGCGGTAATCTGCATCTGAGTATTGCCATTCCCCAGTTATTTGTTCCTGAGGCTATTAAAGATCTCATTCCTTTGGCAGCAGGCGTCTTGGTTGCTGAGTTCCTGCAGTCGAGAATCGGTCTGCGGATTTGTCTTAAGTGGCCTAACGACATTATTTTGGATGGTCGAAAGGTTGGCGGTATTCTTTGTGAGTCAAGCTTTCTAGCCGGGCGCATGCAGGGCGTGATTATTGGTATTGGTATTAATCTGGAGACTATTCCAGTTGATCACTCAACGCTGGAATACCGTGTGGGAGCCTTCAAGGGTAGTTGCAGTCAGCAGCGTTTTTCGCCGGAAGATGATGCCCAGCAGCTGGCATCATGGTTTGCGCTGCATTGGCCTGATCTGCAGGCTGAGAGGATCTTGGAACGTTGGTCAGCCTTTGGGATCGGGCAAGGCCACCTATGGAGCAAGGCGACACGGGATGGCGTGGAATGGTTTTGCATTGATCGAATCAAAGATGATGGGCATTTGCAACTGACCTCTGTTAAAGATGGCCAAGTGATTGACGTCAGTTCAGTTCAACACGAGTTGGTATGGGATATGATGAGGAGGCAGCCGCTTCTTGTGGCTGATGTCGGTAACACCAGTACCAAGTTGGCTCTTGTCAATTTCTGTGACAATGGACATCCAATCGTTGAACAAAGCTTCAATGATCCGGATACGTGGCCATCTCTTGCGCACGTCGCGCGCAAATTAGGAGTCCCGCCGACTGTGCATTGTGTAAGTGTCAACCCAACTGCGTGGACAGACCTGCAGATGCATATGAACCGTCTTGGGCTACTGGTGCGTCCCATTGAAAAACGTCCGGTCCGCTTAACCAAGTCTAACTATAATTTGCCCATGCTGGGCGTCGATCGATGGGCTCTTCTTGAATTGTTGCTGTATCGGCATCATCGGGCCGAGGTGGTCCTACCGTTTATTGTGATCAGTTGTGGGACCGCAACGACAATTGATGTGATCGATAACCAGGGCTGTCATTTGGGAGGCTACATTTTAGCCGGCATTCAAACATCATTGGATGCGATCAGTGAGAGGGGCGCCATGCTGCCGCGGTCGATTGATATTGCGAAGTCCGCAAGCTTGACGCCGTGGCCTGTTGAAAGTCGATCGGCGATGGCTGAAGCTGCGGTCTCAGCAACGGCTGCCTTTGTGCATTCTGAACGCGCTCGTCTTGCCCGACATTGCGGGGTACGCGATGGGGATGTGTGTGCCTATATCACGGGTGGGTTTGCTCATCATGTTGCTGATCGACTAGTCGGCCAAGGGTTTTGCGTCGAGGATGACTTGGTCCTCAAGGGAACAAGCCTGTTGGCTCTAAACGGGCGCTAGCTGGGCTTTTAACGTTATCCTAGTCCTTAAGCTTTGGATCAAAAAAGCCCCAACATCCTTGAAGATGTCGGGGTCAAAAGTGTCCTATCAACAAACCTTTTAGATCTTTGTGCAGCGCGCGTCTTCGGTTGCAAGGCCGTGCTTAACAAACGCTGTATTGATGACGCAAAGATTTGGTGTACCGTTTTCCAGGTTTGCATCATTGTCATCAAGTGTCACGATGGCGTCGTAGGCGTCCGTCATTTTCGCATATTGGTAAATCCCCTTGAAGAGAAACTTGGCATACAGCTGGCGCGCTGACTCGGCGTCTAGCTTTGCCTTCAGGCCATTGTATAAGCTCCACATCGCTCCGCCGAAAATCACGCCATCAGCATGCTCCTCATCGACTAAATCATCCGGGTACTTTTTCACAACCGATAGGTCACGCACAGCGCGGCGTTCAATAGGCAGGAAGTTAGGACCAATGCTGGCATCGTTGGTGAACAGTGTCGACATAGCATCTCCGAATCCCTCAGACAAGGCCCCGTCCTCGATACCGCCAGTGTTGTCGTCAAGCCCATGGCCCCACTCGTGGTAAACCA
>JBIKKO010000219.1:0-4972 GCA_044360315.1 Oligoflexales bacterium | reverse complement strand
TTTTGAAGCTGATGATGGCTGTCTATGGGCCTTAATTCCATGGACCTCCGATGATAAAACATTGCCAGCTGGTCGTTCGATTGCATCTACCGATCCATAGACTGATGGGGAACAGCAAAGAACCATGTATGCAACCATTGAGAAAATCCTCGGCATCATCGAACACCTCGCGCCACACGCATTGATCCCTGATCGGTGCTCGTAGATTGACTGTCTGTCTTTTTCTGCTCGGCGGGCTTGTTTGGATCGGGCTTTTCTTCCTGCTTTTTTCCATTCTCTGGAGCTTCAGGAACGTTCTGAGCTAATTTAAACATTGATAAATCAGCCTCCAACACGAGACGCATCCTTTTGCGGGAAAGTGTCCCCTCAATCTCGGACATCTCGCTTTCTGATAAATTAGAACCAAAAATTGACTTAACTATCGGCTTTACATTGGATCTATCCGCCTCTGCAATGCCCTTGCGACTCATCTTCCAAGACTTTAGATAAATCTTAGAGTTGGACCCAGCCATTTCATCGAGCCATTCACACATCTTGCCAAAATCAGTAGCCTCAGCTGTAAGCTTGATGGGAACCTCATAATACTTGTAGTCACTTCCCTGAAGAACCTCTTTCTGAGGCTCAAAAAAGGCGATCCGTACGCCGGAAGATTTGGAAGTTTTACCGATGAATCGCAAAACTTCATCCATCATAACTTCGTTTGGCAGACGCTCTTCCGCCTTCTCTAGCTGGTCTTTGGTAGTCCTAAGCTCATCTTCAGCCTTCGCAAGATTCTTTAAAAGATTGTCGGCCTCGACTAACTTTTTGGCTGCTGTGCGCTCTTCAACTTCTGCTTTCGTGTACTCTTCATCCAATAGTGGACTTTCATCGGAGTAAGTCAGCAACGCTGGAACAAAGGCAAGGACCGCGCAAAGACTCAACCGTACGGCTGGTTTGCTTTCCTTGTAGCGAATTTTAAGTTCGTCAAGCACTCGTTACACTCCAACTCAAAAGCGACGACTAGGCCTTGATTTTAGATCATACACCGACGTCACGCCGGCAGCCGGGGGCAGAACTTTCTCCTTGTGATTAGCTTTCAGCTCAAACGTCAATCGCGATTTGATATCAACAAAAATTGGATCTTTTTGATCAATTAACTTGGCGGTTGTGATCTGCAGAGCGTCAAATCCGAGCTGGGTACGAATATCGTCATTTCTTGTTTCTGGGTTCATTGTTTCCCTCAAGCCTAACATGTATTCTCCAACAAGAAGACTATCATTGGCCGCACCACGCAATAAGAGTTCACCGGTGGCTGAGTAGCTAATCTCCTCATACCAAACTCCGTCGATCCAAAGAGTCTGAAGTTGATCTAAGGCTACAATAGGTTTTACTTTATCGAGCTTTGATGTGGTTATCTTCTGCAGGGCACCAATTTTCTGTGTCAAAAGGGTCCGCTCAGCGCTAAGGTTATTGAATTTTGAAACCTGCGGTGCCTTCTCCGCAAGCTCGGCATCCCACTTTTCCTTCTTAGTTACGAATCGCTGAATATCCTCTCGTCGACCATCTAGATACATTGATACAGCATGATGACCTAAAGCAAAAAACAATACCAAACAAAGGACATCAAGATGCCACCAATTCTTGTTTTCAAGTTCCCCAGCTGGACAAAGCTGCGTCTTGATCATGCGGCCACCTTGTCACCTTTCATCCGTAGGCATAAGCCAACCGACACACCAAACATTGGACTTAGCGCCATAACATCTTCGAGCCTAAACTTCCTCTCGTTGACGTCGATCCGTTGAAAAGGATTTGCAAACATGACCGGGACACCAAGTGCCGCAGCAATCGCTGCATCAAGGCCAAAGGTTCGGCTTGCGCCACCGGAGAGAAAGACAAATTTTGCAGAACCCACCCCTTCTGCATCAGCACTGGCGGCGAAAAAACTACATATTTGGCGAATATCTGCCACCACTAGATTATTTGTATCCGAAATAATACGTTCAATTTCGGGAGACAGGTCGGCGCGATTGTTAGCAAGGCTAATCTTTAACGCTTCGGCGGTGTCCCTGTCCATGTTCAACGCCTGCATTAGAGCGAGCGTATAAGTCTCGCCACCAATCGCAGATTCATAGCTATAAAGAAATCGACCGTTATCGATAAAGCTCACTTGTGTATGGCTAGCGCCGACGGCTACTAACGCGATCAACCCATCCACGACACCGTGGTTCAGTTCAAACATATTTGTTAGACTAATGGGCGCTGCTTCAATCACGGCCGGGAGCAGGCCGGCACTTTTGACGAGTGAAACCTGTTGCTCGATGAGTTCTCGCCGCGCACCTACCAACAGAACATCAACATCTTGATCCGATCGTAACGATGGGCCCATATTGACATAATCGTAATAAAGCTCCGTTAAATCGACTTGAAATGCCTGGGACGCGTGAAAATTTATTTGTTCTTCTACGGTAGCATCTTTGCCAACGGTCACACGCGCACGCTTAATAATCACGCCACTACCAGAAACGGAAATAGAGACGTAACGCCGTTTGACCCCTAACCGGTCCACCAGTTTTTTGATGACTTGACCCAAAGCATTCACATCATTGACAACGCCATTTTCGACCAATCCCCGCGGGATCACTTCAATAGCATAGTTTTTAAGCTTCCGAGCATTATGACTACCCGACAGTTCCAGCATCTTGACGGCTGAACTACCGATATCGATTGCAACGAGTGATTTGCTAAACAGCATACACGTCCCCGAGGTGATGTCAGAATGACTCTGACTATTATTTTTTCACCTACAGGAGCATACGTCAACCCATTGAGCACCAAGGGTTTCGACAATTATTTGACGGTCTGCGCCAGCATTTTGACATGAGGTAATTTTTGCCGATGGTTAGTCACTTACCTTTAAAAAAAGACTCAAGCTCCTCTTCCAGCTTTGATTTTGAACGCGGAGCTGACGCATTTCCAAACAATGCATCTAGTGGATTTACACCTTGATCCTTTGACTGCGCACTCCTGACTGACGAAGGTTCGAACCAATCACAAAAATTGGACTTTTCTTTATCTTTTACAACTTCTGCCTGGGACTCTGTGCATTCGCGGCTCGCATAGGGATCATAATGACGACAGTTTCGACAGACTTTCGCATCACGGCGGCAGCCAGAACAAAGTTCACCTCTCCCAAGAGGTGGAGAGAACTCCCAATCATGCCCGCAGGACCAGCAGGAAATTTTCATTATCGTCATGAGCCCATCCTTATTCCGATTAATGTTGGTCACTTACACAGATACCGCGATCGCCCGTTTATGACAAGGCCTTGCTCTGGTCACGTGAAGGCCAAGGACGTAGCAGAAAGCAAAACACCCTTGAGTAACCCCTGTTATGCGTGATATTCTTAAAGAATAACAGGACCATCCAACAGTATGAGGCTCCATGCTTTACCAAAACATTCTTGAAGCCATTGGCCGTACCCCCATGGTCAAGCTACACCGCGTCACCAATGGGTTAGCTTGCGATTTGTATGCGAAGTGCGAGTTTCTCAACCCTGGCGGCTCGATTAAAGACCGTATTGGCTACCGGATGGTGGTGGATGCTGAACGGTCGGGGCGCATCAAACGTGGTGACACCTTGATTGAGCCAACTAGCGGCAACACTGGGATTGGTATAGCCTTGGCGGGAGCCGTTCTCGGTTACCGCGTGATTATAACCCTGCCAGAGAAGATGAGTCGCGAAAAGCAAGTGACGCTGGCTGCTCTCGGCGCGGAAATCATCCGCACACCGACAGAAGCTGCATGGGATTCGCCAGACAGTCACATCGGCGTTGCCAAAAAGCTTCAGCGAGAACTACCAAGGGCCCACATCTTGGATCAGTATGCTAACCCTAGCAACCCCTCGGTCCACTATGAGACAACGGCAAACGAGATTCTTGAAGACCTCGATGGCCGTGTGGACATGGTTGTTATGGGAGCAGGAACTGGAGGAACCATTAGTGGAGTGGCCAGACGCATCAAAGAGGCTTGTCCCAACGCCATTATTGTTGGTGCAGATCCCGAGGGCTCTATTCTTGCTGGTGGTGACGATATCCACAGCTACAAGGTTGAGGGCATAGGCTACGACTTTATTCCCAACGTTCTTGACCGTAAACTCGTTGATCAGTGGGTTAAGACAAACGACAAAGCATCATTTACGCTCGCACGACGCCTGATAAAAGAAGAAGGACTTCTTTGTGGCGGTTCATCTGGTTCCGCAATGATGGCTACTCTCGAAGCTGCAAAAAAACTAAAAAAAGGTCAACGGTGTGTCGTCATTCTACCTGACGGGATACGTAATTATATGACGAAATTCGTTGACCCAGACTGGATGAAAAACGAAGGCTTTGCCTAAAGGATTAACTTCATGCGCACGGATGCAGCAGTGTTGGAGAGGTTTCGAGATCCGGCCTGGGGCGCGTCCAAGCTTGGAGACATATCTATCTTTCGGAAGTTTAACACTACCGAGCTCGAAAAACTTTATGAGCTCGGTGAATTCAAAGTTTTGAGGCCTCAAAGCCATGCAGTGATTGAAGGAGAGGCCTCCCGCGGCCTTTACGTAATCCTCGACGGTACGGTCAGTGTGTATAAAACTGACCCTAGCACGAATGCCCTCGCCCGACTCGCTGTTCTCGAAAGTGGTGCTTACTTTGGAGAACTAAGTCTTTTTGATACTGCTCCGAGATCAGCCACCGTAAGTGCTGAAACCACGGTCCAATGTTTTGTATTAGGCGCTGAGGCGTTCAACGAATTTCTTGAGTCAATGGGGGAAAACTTACAGCTGCGGTTCTACAGATCTTGCGCTGAAGAGCTCGTTGATCGGCTGCGCAAGTTAAACAGTGACTACATTTCCAGTCAAAACATGCTCTGGCGTTATGCTTTCCGCCATGAGAATTAATGATGAGAATTAATGATGAGAATCGAGGAGAACGCCATCGATGAATGACAATCCACTG
>JBIKKO010000218.1:0-4992 GCA_044360315.1 Oligoflexales bacterium | reverse complement strand
TCACCTTTTAAGGCCTGCCACAACTTTATGTCGCCCTTTGGATTACTCCACGTGGGGCGCCAGCCCCTCGAAACACATAGAGCCCTAAGATTTTGCTCGGAGAACGGCAAGACCCAGTGCCCTGCAACAGCTGCGGCAGGTCGAAGCATAAAGTCTCGCTCCAGCATCCGAGGATGCGGAACTGTAAGAACACCTGATGATACTTCTATTGATTCACCAGCCTCGTTTCGGACGAGGAGCACATCCAGATCAATCGTTCGATTTCCCCATCGCACGTCCCGCACACGACCAAGACTTTGTTCCACATCTAAACAAAGACGCATAAAGTCATCAGGAGCAATTTCACCTGTGCAAACAAATGCACCGTTCAAAAAAACCTTATCGGCCAACCCAATAGGAGACGTTTCCACGAGCTCTGACTTGGCATCAATGATTACCCCGCGTTCGGTGATCAGCTGCAAAGCGCGATCAACAGTCTCCCGACGATCTCCGAGATTACTACCCACTGCAACCAAGTAGCTATGAAGTGCCAAAGTTAGTCTCACATTCCGTTCGGGTGGGTCTTATAATCGATGACACCGGATTCACGAACAAGCGTCAGAGCACGCCCATATTCCACGAGTATTCGTAAACAATAATCTAGCCGCTCCCTCGTCATTCGATCCTCTTCCGTAGTCGCCGCGTCGGCATTCAGCACATGCTCTGCATTTCTTACGATCATGTGCTCCGGAATCCAGTTGAGCCTTGAGTTTTTATAAGAACTACTACGCAATTCAACGACTGGGTAACTCCCTCCACGTCCACTGCTCACGGACACAATTAGGCCAGGCTTGTGTCCAATCTCGTCTTTTGTCGCTAGTAAAAAAAAGTTTTTCAAAGCTGCTGGTACCATGCCATGATATTCGGGCGAGATCACAACCAAGGCTGAGCACTGTTTAAGCTCGTTTCCTATTGGGGTCCATAGGTTCACCCACGAAGAATCACCCTTCCACACACCCTCATCCCAAAATGGCAAGGGCTGAATGGCTAGATCCAACGTGTAGACTTGAGCTGACGCCGTAACGCGGCCGAGCGAATTTTTCACATAGGCAGCGACCTTTGCACTCTGACTATGCTTGCGATGACTTCCGACAATAATTCCAATCTTCATTCGTCTCCCCTATTCTTTGTAATGATATGCCATCAGCCAATGTTTCGCGACTCATGACATTGAATGGAGCATCCTTGTGGCTAAATCGACTTAACGCCAAAAAAATCACGCAAAAAAGTCGTCGCAAAACGGACCCCAAACCCCGTATCGTCCGTAGGCACGTGGGCTAAGCCACCTGCATGCTCAATCGCCGAAAGGTCCACATGAACCCAAGGCGCATGATCACCCGCAAAATGCATTAAAAACTGTGCTGCTTCAATATGATCTACACCACCTTTTTCGCGGCATTGCTTATAATCTGCGACAGAACTTTCGAGGCACTCTGCAAAATCCTTGTCCATCGGGAATGGCCAAACCCTCTCGCCACTCTTACGCCCGGCTTTAATCAAGTCAACATGCAACTCTTCGCGATTGGTAAAGACTCCTGAATAAGTCGTACCGACTGCTCGAATACAAGCACCGGTCAACGTCGCAAAATCCATCATTAAAGATGGCTTAGCGAGCGATGCCAAATGAAGCGTATCAGCTAAAACCATACGCCCCTCAGCATCAGTATCAATAATCTCAATGGTCGTTCCCTTCATCGAAGTCACAACATCATTAGGCTTATAGGACTTGGGACCAATAAGATTGTCAGCAATCGCCAGATAGGCAGTCACCTTGATAGGCCACTGTTCAATCGTTGCAACATTCATGACCGCTAGCGCCACGGCACTGCCTGCCATATCGCCGTGCATTCCTAACATATAAGCTGACGGCTTTAAGCAATGGCCTCCGGTATCGAAGACAAGCCCTTTGCCAATCAGGGCCAGATGCTTAGCTGACCTCGACTTGGGCGTGTATGTTAGCTCCACAATCCCGTAGTCGTGATGATCCGACCCCTTCACCACGGCAAGAAACGCACCTGCTTTCATGGCAGTTAATGCCTTATGGTCGTGGAATTTAAAGGACCATTTGCGTTCTTTGGCCAGTTTCGCGATAAACTCCGTATAACCCTTGCAATCGAGGTCATTGCTAGCGCGCTTAGCCAACCAGCGAACCAGATTCGTCCCCGACGTTGTGGTATCAAGAGCGCGTTTCGTGATCGCTTCAACACTGGCGACACGATTTTTAGGCACAATTAAACACATATGCAAGTCATCACTGCCTTCGACGTCAGCGTCATGCTTGTGCTCACCTTTGACCTGAGACTTGTATTTGGGAAATTTGTATAATTTAGCTGCAGCCGCTGAGACTATGGCATCTGCAAACTCGTCAGCCTTTGCTCCAAGACGCGTTAGGTCTACCCAAAAATTTGAAACCTTCGCATCAAATATGGCAGTGGAAATAAATTTTCTGGCAATCCCCAAAAGATCAAACACGTGAGCCTCGCGATCAACACAGACCACGGACGTTCGAACACCGTTTGGCCCATCAAAAACCAAAAAGGCGTCGGGCTTTGCAATAAAACGTCTCTTCTTTGCCACGGTGAGAACATCCTGTTTGCACCATGATGGTAGGCGTTCCTCTAACAAATCTGCTTTGATAGCTTCTTTCTTATCCAGCGGTAAAACAAGCATCTTACCATCTGCCACGGTATGGCCTATGGTTGAGATCACCTCAACTTCAAGTGAAATGGGCTTCATTCGCACCTCGCCTAAAAATATTTAATTCCATAAGCGCTCTACACCTTGATAGATTCGCGGATTGGCACATTTTGGAGTAGACACTTTCATTCCCGTACCCAAAGTGCCACGAGAGCTCTGGCAACCGCCGTTGCAGCTCGATCAACCAATAGGCGGCTAGGCCACCAGTCAGTCAGTTAGTTCGTCTCGGCCACAGACACACCACCATAACCCCTAAAGCCTTCATGTTTCAATCGACTCTTACCAGTCTGCACAATGATTAGCCGCATTCCTTTTGCATGCCGACGTTAGATGATTGGGGCGATGTGTTTCAATTGACGATTGAAGAGGCAATAATAACTTAATATATACAAATAGTTATGTCGTCTGTAAAAATCAAATTCAGGTACAATTATTCTTAATCCGATCCTTCCCCTATGAGGGAGGCACGCTCAGCATGCATTCAGTTCAGACCTGCCAACTTTTCTTAGGACTGTCACTGTTACCACTCATCATGGTTAGCTGCGGCGGCAGCCAAATGACAGGCACAGATCAAAACCTCGTTAAAAAGCGCGAGCGTCAGCAACCCGCCGGCCAGGGATCCACCAACGAAGATGCGGATGCCAAGGACCCCCAGGTTGTGACGGGTGCCTACCTCACCTGTGATCGATCTCCAAAAGATGCCGTTAATCCGGAAATGGATGCTATTGGATGCTCGGTTTACTCCGGAGATGGTTCTTTGATGGCTAGCGGAAACCAGAACATGCTAAAGTTTTTTAAACGGTTTCAGACTGGTTCCTACATGGGCCCTAACCTTGTCAGCACAGCGAGTGGCTTCCAGGCCTTATTCATGGTACCTAAACACGACACGCCAAACACCAAGTTCATTGCCTCCTACAAAAACCAGCATGGATTCGACGAACTGACTTGTGACGGCAGCCAACTACCCTGTAAGAAGAGTCTTGAATACCCAGACCATGCAGCCTATCTCGGTCTTGACATATCCGGTCTTTGGCAAGTCAACGACGGGATAGTGGGAGAAGCCACCAAAGCTTTACGTTTCGTCGATAGCCATAACTTTTGTGACCGAAACTCCCGCGGAGAAACGATTCTAAAAATAAACCAAAGCCCTGCAGCAAACGCCGTCAGTGGTTCTGGATTTGATAGTATCCTCGACTACTCAACCAATAAAATCACCGCCGCACGTCGCATCTACGCATCTAGAAATGATGTTTGCGTGATCAAAGTAAAGGATCAAATTCTTGGCTCAACTAAACAAGGTCAAGGCTTTTCAAGCTCTGGAAACGGCTGTCACGTAGCTCTTATGGAAAAGCGTAGTGGAAGTCGTATACCAATTGATGGTATGTCAAGTCAGAGCCAAAGGCTTAGCACGAAACGATTCACAATCATACTCAAGGCTACACAAATGTCTGCAGCCGAGCTAGAAGAGTCCTTGCGACATTTTGCTTGCAAATGAAGGAAAGTCGATCAGTACCAAATAGCCGGTAGCTATCAAATGTGTATGTGGAGCCGAAGAATATTGCTAGATCCATGAACCCCGGAAGCAGCATATTGTAAACCCAGCAAAGAAACGGCTTGATCAACTAGTATTGTTGATCAAGACTACAATACGAACGCGCTCATTTTCAATAGGCCGGCTAAATTTTAGTGCGGCCTTATGGCAGTTTTTCGGCTGCGATAGATAGAAGATCGACAAAACTCTGCCGTCTGGGACGTGTGTTCAAACTCATACAACGAATATCGAAAATCCAGCCTATTACAGCTAAACAGTTTATGATAAGCTTGGGGACAGTCTAAAGGAGAAGGAATCATGACTATGAAGCAAATATTACACGCTCTTGTTCAGCGCCAAAATGGATATGTTGAACTTCGGTGGCACAAAAGAACAAGCCAGTCATTTGTTGCAACGAAGGGTCGTGTCGACGTAGCAAACCACTCAACCACAGAAGGCGTTGGCATCAGAGCCTTAGTCAACGGAGCTTGGGGCTTTGCCGCGACTGCAGACGTCAGCGAAGCATCCATTAAACGAGCGATCACCCAGGCTCAAAACAATGCAGCCGTCCTCGCAAAGGCTCGCCAGGGCAAAATTGTACACCTCAAATCAGGGCGTCTTTCCACCACGGACTTCGTTGGAGAGGGGTTTAGCGAGCTGCAGAACATGAATATTGCTGACAAGCTGTCAACGGTGATTGCCCTTGAAAAACAACTTGCCAACGC